>JAAYPM010000112.1 GCA_012519815.1 Bacteroidales bacterium | reverse complement strand
TTTTAAATCCATTGGATTTGCTCCAGCGGCAACGTTTTTTAAGCCCACGCTTACAATTGATTGAGCTAAAACCGTTGCAGTTGTAGTTCCATCACCAGCATTATCATTTGTTTTTGACGCAACTTCTTTCACCATTTGCGCTCCCATGTTTTCAAAAGGGTCTGATAATTCAATTTCTTTTGCAACAGTAACACCATCTTTTGTAATTTGCGGAGCACCAAATTTTTTTTCAATTACAACATTTCGTCCTTTTGGACCTAATGTTATTTTCACAGCATTTGCAAGCGTATCGACACCACGCTTCAGTGCATCTCTCGCTTCAATATCAAATTTTATTTCTTTTGCCATAGCTTCTAATTAATTTTAAATTATTTATAAAATAATAAGTATATCTGTTTGAGAAAGAAGTAAGTAATCTTCTCCATCAATAGAAATTTCGGTTCCTGCATATTTTCCGTATAATACAGAGTCACCTACAGACACTTCCATTTCTTCATCTTTTTTAGGTTTTCCAATAGCAATTACCTTTCCTTGTAAGGGTTTTTCTTTTGCTGAATCTGGAATAATAATTCCTCCTGCAGTTTTCTGTTCTGCTTCAATTGGTTTTACTAAGACCTTTCCTGCAAGTGGTCTTCCTTTAATTTCTGCCATATGTTTATCAATTTTTAATGAACACTAAAATAGTTTTGTTGCTTGTATTTCACAATGTATGCCATGAAAATAAAAGGAAATTTTGTCATAAAAAATTATATATTTCCTAAAAAAAAGCAAAAAAAATGTCAGCATGTATGACACACTGACATTTTTTTATTTGTTTTTTTACTATATTATTCTTCTATAAAATCTTCTGCTGTTTGAATTCCTTCAGGAACAACAAGAGGACTTGTTGGAATATTTTCTTCAAATTGCGAACGTTTTTCAACAATTCGTACTTTATCTAATGTCATAGTTGATAAAAAACAAAAGAACACAAGTGCTATGGCTAATGACCATGTTGCTTTTTCAAGAAAATCTGTTTCTTTTTTAACTCCCATTAACTGACCCGAAGAACCAAAATTTGAAGCAAGACCGCCTCCTTTTGAATTTTGAACAAGTACAATAAGAATAATAAGAATACTTGTTATAATAATTAGAATATTAAATATTACTTGACCCATGATAAAATTATTTTAATTTTTGTTGTATTTCTAAAATTTGGTTTGCAAAGTAAACACTTTTTTGGGGATATTTCAAACTTAATTTTTGGTATATATGTATTGCTTTTGTATAATTTTTTTGTGCGACATATACTTTTGCCAAAGTTTCTGATAAATATTCTCCTTCCCTCACACTTTCTTCTGATATATCATGCTGTTCTTCTGTGGATTCGGTTATTTCAAAACGAGGTTTCATCTGTGGCTGTTTAGCAAGAAACGCATCTATTGGATTTGAAATATCAAGAGATTCGGGTGGTATTTCACTATTTTCAAACCACATAGACGATGCATGAACAACTGTTTTGTTATCTGATTGAGGCGGAGAAACTGTCTCATTTTCTGTTTTTTCTTCAAAATCAGAAAAAACAAAATTTAAAAGTTTATCGTCCTTAGATTTTTGTATATGTGGTTCTTGTGATTGCTCAGGAATAGTATGCGATATAGTATCTTCGTCTGACATTTCCGATTCTGACAGTTGTGGTTCTGTTGGCACATCGGCAACAACAGGAGTGTCTTCATGCAAAGGCTCAGGCTCAGGTTCTGCAATTTGATCCGCTTGTGCTTGTTTATCACGTTCTTCTATTTCTTTTAAACGTTGAAGAACAATATCTGCAAGAGATTGCTCTGTTTTTTCTGTTTGTACCGTATCTGAATGTATATGTTTTGGTTCCTGAGGCAGTTCGGTACTTACGTCTGTCTCTGCAACAACAATAGAAGGCGGTTCTGGTATAGAAATATCCTCTAAAGAAGGTGATTCAGGAGGTGAAGTTTGTGCATCTAATTCAAGAGGTTCTGGAATTTCAGAAGATTCAATAGGAATTACGACATCTTCAGTTACTGTTTCATCTTCGGTTATTTCACCTTTTTGCTCCTCTAAAACTGAGTCTGCAGGAATTTCAACGACAGAGTCTAACCCCTGAGTTTCAGGCTCTTGAACCTCTTCTAACTCTTGAGCAAATTGCGCGTCTGTTATAGGAGTTTCGCTATCAACAGTTTCTGGTAAAACAGGAACAGTTTCTGGTATTATATTTTCGTGTTCTGTTTGGTTTTCTGGAGCATATACAAATTCAGCATGTTGTTCATGTAAGACATTAAACAATAACGTCCTATTTCCTGCATGAGTTGCTGCGATTTTAAGTTGATTTTGAAATCGAGAATCATTGCTATTTTTAAGTCCTTTTACAAACAACAGATGAGCCGTTTGAAAATAAGGATATTGTTGCAACATCTGTTCAAGTTTGCGAGTTGCCTCATCATCTATAAGATTCGGATTTTGTATATATTTTATGAGATGCTCTCTATTCATACTATATAAATATAATCAAAAGTACAGATTATTTACCACGTAGCCACCGAATTCATGAAAATTTCTTCAATAAGCTGTTCTACAATTTCAGGAATATATAATTCTTCCATACCACTTCCTCGTGCATCATAATCACGATATGCAGAAAAACTTTTCGCAAAATTTTTAGCAGGTTCAACCGTATTTGTAAATGTAATAAATACCGTAATTGTTAATCTATTTTGAGCTGCCTGCTGATCGGCAGTAACCCCCTGATACGCAACAGAATAATTTGTTATTTTCCCTTCAAACTGCAAATCACCATCGCGAGAAAGTAGTTGCAAACCAGCCTGCGAACGAAATCGTTCTTTCAGTCCTTCGGTAATATCATCACTTAAAGTAGGAATTATTTGCGAAGCTTGATTGTCAATATAGGCAACCGAAAATGTTTTCACATCAGGAGAAATTGATTTTCCCGACAAAGAATAATTTACGGTACAAGCGTAAAAACACAGAGGTATGCAAAAGAAAAACAGCGTAAAAAATTTCATGTGTTTTAAAATATTATGTTAAAAAGGCGCTAAATTATATATTATATTCTTTAATTTTTCGGTATAATGTTCGTTCTGAAATTCCTAATTCTTGTGCAGCAGGCTTACGTTTTCCATTATGTTTTGCTAAAGCCTTTTTAATAAATTCAACCTCTTTATCTATTAATGACAAGGATTCGTCAATTATTTCGTGCGTGTCTTCAACATGTATATTTTTAGCTGTATTTGCATGATATTGTTCTACATATGAATCATTTGGATTTACAAATGTTGCATTATCTTCTTGAGGCGATTCAAGAATAGTGTTTAAGACATGCTCTTGTTCACGCGAAATATGAATATTATGTTCGTTATTTTCCATAATATCATGAACTAATTTTTTAAGTTCATTCATATCTTTTTTCATATCAAACAACAACTTAAATAATATTTCGCGTTCCGACGAATAATTTGCTTGTTCTGAATCTTTTGGTATAATTGCAGGCAAGCGTGTGTCGTATGTTTTTGGAAGATATGATTTTAAGATTTCGTATGTTATAAGTCGTTCTTGTTCAACTACTGAAATTTGTTCTGCAATATTTTTAAGCTGACGAATATTCCCTGGCCATCTATACCCCATTAATAAATCTAATGCTGAATTGTCAAGAGAGACTCGTGGCATACCATATTTTTCGCAACTATCGTTCGAGAATTTTTTAAACAATAATGAAATGTCTTCTTTTCGCTCGCGAAGAGGCGGAATTGTAATAGGCACTGTATTTAATCTATAATATAAATCTTCGCGAAACTTTCCTTGTTCAATAGCTTTTAGCAAATCCACATTGGTAGCAGCAACAATACGCACATCTGTTTTTTGTGTTTTTGATGAACCTACTCTAATAAATTCGCCCACTTCTAAAATTCGTAATAATCGCACTTGTGTACTTAATGGTAATTCTCCAACTTCATCTAAAAAAATAGTGCCGCCGTTTACAACTTCAAAATATCCTTTTCTGCTATCTACCGCTCCTGTAAACGCTCCTTTTTCGTGTCCAAACAGCTCTGAATCAATAGTTCCATCAGGAATTGCACCGCAGTTTATTGCTATATATTGATTATGTTTTCTTGTACTATTTTGATGTATTATTTGAGAAAAAACTTCTTTTCCGGTACCACTTTCGCCCATAATTAACACAGATAAATTAGTAGGAGCTATTTGCAATGCGGTTTCAATAGCTCGTTCTAATCGAGGAGTATTACCAATTATACTAAATCGTTGTTTAACTTGTTGAATATTCATCTTTTTTTTTCAAAAATATAAAATTATTATATATTCTGCGAAAAAGTCGAACTGAATCTGACGTTTTGGCAAGATAATTGAAAGATTTAAAAATATAACATATATTACGCAACTTTTTTTGTTGCAAAACAGTCATTCATTTAAAATTATATAGCAATGAACAAAAAATTAATACTTTTATTTTGTACAATGATTCCTTTTTTTGGATTTGCACAATGGGGCGATCCAAATAACAACAAAGTGCAGGAAAGCGATTTACAAACTACACGTGCACCTCGTGTAAGATGGGAAAATTCTATAATTGATATTGGAGATGTTCCACACAATAAACCTGTTCAAATAAAATTTGAACTACAAAATACTGGTAATGCTCCGTTAATTATTTCAAAAGTAGAACCAGATTGTGACTGCACGGTTCCCGAATGGACAAAAACTCCAATTATGCCTGGACAAAAAGCGGTTATTTATTTAGAATATGATGCAGCATCTGTTGGAAAATTTCAAAAAGGAGCAATTGTAACAACAAATACAACACCTGCAATGCATAACATTGTTATGACAGGCGTGGTAACAAAAAATTAATAGATATATACAAATTCGGTTTAAAAGCTATCTACATACAGATAGCTTTTTTTGTGATTTTTTCAATTATATTGCAATTATAAAATTAATGCTATCGTCTAAAAAGTATTCCTAATTGCACTATAGGATTATAAAATCGCTGTGTATTATATACACCCGTGAGGCACACCACTTGCAGTGTAGCCGATAGACGAGATGCAAACGAATAATCTATACTTGCTATGGGCGATGCGATAAAACTCGAATGTGTATAGTAATGCGCTACTTGTAGCTGCGTGTTTATTTGCGATTCTATATGTAAGTTTTTTATACTTCCGTATCCGCCATACATAGAAAACGTGTAACGAAATCGAGAGTGAGCATAGCTATATCCCACGAATACGCCGCCATATCCTACATTAAAAAAAGAATCTTTTGAACCTTTCGATGTATAATGTGTGCGTTGCGAACCACCATATATACCTATAGTGGCATATTTTAGAACGTAGAACCGCATAATGCCTCCAATGCCATTATTAAAGGATTCTATGGTCTGAAAATCGTTATGAGCAAAGAGCTTTCCGGGTTGCACTATAAGCATACCGCCGCTATATATATTACTATTTTGCGTTTGAGCGGTGCTATTTGTAACGTATAGAACAATACAAAGTGCACACACTATAATATGTATGTGTAAATTTTTACTATCCATTGCTCAAGAGTAAAATAAGTAATCCAATTAAAATTCCTATGAGATAGATGCTTTTTCTCCATACGTTTTTTTCTTTAAACAGCCATGCTCCAAATCCAAAGGTAATAAGCACACTGCCACGCCTAATAGTAGAAACAACCGCAAGTAAAGAATCGGGCTGATTGAGTGCAGCGAAATAGAAAAAGTCGGCAAGTAATAGAAATATAGCTATAATAGGAATAGACCAACGCCAATCTAAGGTTTGAGGCTTGGGCTGCAGGCGGCGAATAGTAAACACTACCGGAAATAGCAAAACTACCTGATAAACTGTAAAATATGCCTGCACAGCTACTTTATCTATATTGCGGATAAGATGCTTATCAAACAGGGCACTCGACGATGAAAACATAGTAGCTAATAGAGCCAACCACACCCACACATTAGATGTAAAATGAATACCCTCTCGCTTGCCAGCTAACGAAAACATAAAGAAAAATCCGAGTGTAACTATTACGCCAATCCATTGCTGAAGGGATAATAATTCGCCATACAATACTAATGCTCCAAAAATAGTCCATAGTGGCGAGGTAGAACGAATAGGAGCAGCTATAGTAATAGGCAAATGCTTTAGCGCAAAGTACGAAAGCACCCATGAGGTAAGCACCAAACAGGTTTTTATAAGAATAAATCCGTGTTCGCGTATAGTAATTGGAGGAACGTATAAAATAAAATCTTCTGAAAGAATTTGGAGTTTAGATAATATAATAAACGGAGCAAAAATGGCAGCTCCCGTAAGCGAAGTATAGAGTAAGACTAACCACACGGCGTTTTGCTGCACAGCATGTTTTTTAGCAAGTTCGTAAAATCCTATAAAAAAAGCAGAAACAAAGGTGAGAAATAACCACATAGACTGTAAATTTTGGTCAAATATATGTTCAATTATTCAATGCCCCAAACCCTCTTATGCAGATACAAGGAACTTACACATCATTTCTTTAAAAAATCAACAAAAACAGTATAATACTTCCCCCTTCTTTCATTGTTATAACAGATGTAATATGAAAAATTTTTATGTGTGATTTTGTGTTGCGAGACAAACAAAAGTGCCCAGAACAGGACTTGAACCTGCACGCTCGTACGAGCACATGGCCCTCAACCATGCTTGTCTACCAGTTCCAACACCTGGGCAAAGACGGTGCAAAAATACACTTTTTTTATTTAATACGAAGAGCTAATAAAAAAAACATGAATTATAGTACATTTATTTTTTCTTTTTAGATTTTGCTTTTTTACGAGCAATCTCTTCAAAACTCTCAACATCGCGTAGCAAGGCTTGCATATCATGTGTTACTGCGTGAGAACTCTCAATAGTTTCTTGATATTGATATTTGTCTAATGAAATAATAGTAATAGGGGTTCCAAGGAATGTTTCAATTTCACTCAAAATTTCTTTTTCTTCAGTGCTACAAAATGACAGAGCATTTCCGCGTTTTGTTCCTCGCCCCGTTCGTCCAATACGGTGCACATAATTTTCGGGAATGTCGGGCAAATCATAATTAACAACAAAGCTAATGTTTGCAATATCAATACCTCGTGCCGAAATATCTGTTGCAATTAATACTTTAATTTCTCCCGACGAAAATTTTCTCATTATTGCGCTTCGTTCTTTTTGCTCTTTATCACCATGTATTGTTTCTGCTTGTATTTCAACGCGTCCCATAGCTTTTTTTACTCGCTCGGCTCGTACTTTTGTGCGTACAAACACAAGGATTTTATGTTCAGCATTATTTTTTATACATTGTTCTAAAAAAAAGCGTTTATCATCTTTTTGAATAAAACTCACATAATGGTCAACATTTTTTGAAACAGGATCTTTGGGAGAGATTTGAATGCGAACAGGCTTATGCACAAGCGAATATGCTAATTTTTTAATTTCAGGATTAATTGTAGCCGAAAAGAAAAGAGTTTGTCGTTTTTGAGGAAGATATCGAATAAGTTGACGAATATCATCAATAAATCCTAAATCAAGCATATGATCAGCTTCGTCAAGAATAAGCAATTGTAATGCTCGCAAATCAACATATCCCTGACTTATTAAATCAAATAATCGTCCGGGTGTTGCAATTAATACATCAACACCTTTTTTTAATTTCGCAATTTGTGGGTCTTGTTCAACTCCGCCAAACAGTCCTAAAATAGATATGTTGGTATATTTTCCAATTAATTGAAAATTTCGTGCTGTTTGAATTACTAATTCACGAGTTGGTTCCATTACCACACATCGAACTCCTTTAAATGAAGATGACCGCTTTTGTGTATATAATATATTAATTGCAGGAATTGCAAATGCTGCTGTTTTTCCAGTTCCAGTTTGTGCAATTGCCAAAACATCTTCGCCTTTTAAAATAGAAGGAATAGCTTTATATTGAATATCAGTAGGTTTCACAAACGACAGTTCACGCAAACTATCTTTAATTTTACGACTTATAGCGTATTGTTCAAATTTCATTTTACTTGTATTTTCCTATAAAAACAGCAATTTATTGTGTATAATTCATATACACATCTTACAGCAAACGCACGATATTACACTATTATTCAACACTATCAACATCAATTTTTTGTTTTTGCAACACCTTACGCACCGCAAAAGCAAAAAAAGCAATGTATGCAAAGCATATAATTGGAATAATATACGATTGATGAATTCCTATAATATCGGCTAATTTACCTTGAATTGAGGGAATAATACCTCCTCCTAAAATCATCATAACTAAAAATGCAGACCCTTGCGAAGTGTATTTCCCAAGTCCAATAATAGATAAACTAAAAATTGAAGGCCACATAATACTGCAAAATAATCCTCCCGATAAAAACGCATATATTGCTACTGTTCCTTCTGTTACAAGACCAATAGTCATAGCAATTATACCAAGCGTTGCAAACACAAATAAACTTCGTATTGGTTTTCCTTTGCACCATAAAAACGCAATAATTTGCACACATACACACACTATATAATAATAAAGTATTTGCACATTATGTCCAGAAAGTATGTTTAAGCCAAGTATTAAAAAAAATGCAACAAGCGGTGCAGCAATAAGAGCAATTGTTTGTGTTGTTTTTTTCAAATTAAATACATGCACAGCTCCTGCCCAACGACCAATCATAAGGCTTCCCCAAAACATTGAAATAAACGGTGCTATTTGCGACGATTCGTATCCAAACGTTTTATTCATAAGTTCTCCTAAATTACTGCCTATGCCCACCTCAACACCTACGTACATAAAAATAGCTACCATTCCTAAGATTAATTGAGGATATTGCATAGCTCCCCATCCTGCAGCAGCATGTTTTGACCTTTTTTTAGCAAATAATAAACCTCCCACCACTGCACAAAATGCACCTATGAGTAAAAACATGCGTTTTTGTTCAAGCGGTTCCGATATGCTGTTTTTTTGTTGCTGCAAATCAGCTATTTGTGTAGAATATTCGTGTTGATTTTCCTGCGTTGTATTTTCACGTAAAAGCTGTAAATCAGATATGTGCATTTCTATAGTTTCAATTTGTTTTACATCATCACTTTTGTATGAATTAAACACAGGAATAAACATTATAAACAGCAATGCCGTTACTACAAACAACATTTTTAATGCTTTATGAGCATTTTCAATTTTTTCTGTTTGAAAACCACTCGGTACTTTTTTTGAAAAAAAGAACAGTGCAGCTGCAAACAAAAACAAAATACCCACTCCCACATATAACAACACCACTTTATCGAGTTCTAAATGAATAATTTGCTCATTTGTTATTTCAGTTATTCCTCCAAACAAAGCCAATCCTAATATGATAGGTCCTATAGTTGTTCCTAATGAATTTACCCCTCCAGTAAGATTAATTCTACTGCTGCCTGTTTTTGGGTCGCCCAACAAAACAGCAAACGGATTGGCAGCGGTTTGTTGTAACGAAAAACCGAGTGCTACAATAAACAATCCTACAAGCATACTTACATACATATTTGATAATACGGCAAATATCATAGCAACAGCTCCAAGTGCAGAAAAAAGTAATCCATACACAATGCTTCGTTTATATCCCCATCTGCCAACTAAATCACTCTGTGTAAACGAACTATATGCGAATAAACCAAGTGCTCCAATATAATATGCAGTATAAAACGCAAATTCTATTAATTGTGATTGAAATTGATCGAGTGAAAAATAATGCTTGCAAAATGGGATAAAAACAGTATTTCCAGCCGCAATAAATCCCCAGAAAAAAAATATAATAACAAGAGTGTATAAAGCAGGATAATTTGTTTTAATAGATTCTGTGCTCATAATACATTAATTTATAGATTTTTAGAATGCGCATTATCATCAGCAAACCATTCTGCCCATGATGTTGGAGTTTCGTATAAACGAATACTAAAAACTCGTACATGTTGTGGTAATTTATTTTGAATAATAGATGCAAAATACACAACAAGATTTTCGGTAGTTGGTTGAAACGGCAATTCAATAAATTTATCTGCTTCTTGATAATGAGATATATCCGCTTTCATATCGTGAGCAACATTTACCACAAGTGCATGATCAAATTTATCAACAATTTCGGGCTTTACAATATTTTTTAATTCACCAAAATCAATCACCATTCCATTTTTAGTTGAATTTTCATCTGTGTTTATTTCACCTTGCAATGTTACTTGCAATTTATAGGTGTGTCCATGAATATTTTTACAAAGCCCATCATATTTATATAATGCATGTGCCATGTCAAAAACAAATTCTTTCGTTATTCGAACTGTACTCATTTATTAATTTTTTTTCTTTTGTGTAAAAATTTTTTAAAACAAAGTAAAGTTATACTTTTGAACTATAACTTAAAATTAAATACGATGAAATTTATATTGATACTTTCTATTTTTGCTTGTTTTTTTCAATCATGTACTCATTCTACCGTAGAAAAACAACCAAAAAACCTCATTCTTTTTATTGGCGACGGCATGGGTTTAGCACATATACAAGCTGCTGATGCGTATTTACGGGCTACGTCTCAAGATAGTTTAGGTTTTTTATATTTACCCGGCAAAGGTTTTATAACAACACATTCGGCAAACTCATATATTACTTGTTCGTCGGCAGCAGGAACAGCAATTTCTACAGGAACAAAAACAAATAACGGACTGTTAGGCATGGCTTCAAATGAAATAGATACGCTGTATAGCTTTACTCTTGATGCAAAACGTGCTGGCAAAAAAGTAGGTGTTGTTTCTTGTGTAAGTATTGACCACGCTACACCAGCATCTTTTTATGCACATTCAACAAGTCGAAATAATTATCATGAAATTTCTCTACAACTTCCAGATGCTCATTTTGATTTTTTTGCAGGAGGTGGATTTATAGATCCTGAAAAAGATGGTGTAAACGCATACGAAAACGCTCGTAAAAAAGGATATGTTTTAATTTCAAATGCCGATAGCCTTGCATACGCTCACGAATTTTCGAATATACTAGCATATAATACAGAAGGAGTATTTCCATATAGAATTGACAATCCACACAATGGATTTAAACTTTCTGATGTTACACGCAGTGCCTTATCGTGTCTTTCAAACGAAAATGGATTTGTACTTGTTATTGAAAGTGGTAAAATTGATTGGGCTTCACATGCAAATGATGTAGCTACTGTAATTCACGAAGTTATTGAACTTGATAATGCTATTAAAGAAGCACTTGCCTTTTACGCTCAAAATCCCGACGAAACACTTATAGTTATAACTGCCGACCATGAAACGGGAGGTATGGCTTTAGGTTCAGCTAATTATCCATATGCTACAAATATGAGCATATTACAACATCAACATATTTCATATTCTATGTTTGAGCAACTGTTAGGTGAAATGTTTACTCAAAATCCGCAGGTTTCTTTTAAAACAATTATGGACACTGTAAGTCGATATTATATGCTTGATGAAATTGAATTAAATACCGAAGACATTTCTCGATTACAAGCAGCCTATGATTTTATTACACTCACCAAAGTTCCTGCTCCAGAACTTGCACAACGATTGTATTCTATTTCAAAACCTGCAAACGAAAGGCAAAAAAATGTGTCAGCATTTTGTATCACTATGAATAGAATTATTGCCGAAAAAGCAGGAATAGGTTGGACAACCCATGCACATTCAGGCATTCAAGTTCCATTAATTTCTATTGGTGCTGGCAGCGAAGCATTTCAAGGCATGATTGATAATACCGATATTGCAAAAATTTTTAGAACATATATTTCTAAATAACACATGTAAAATAAAGTGTGCTTTATTTTGCATGCTAAAAAAGGACTATAAAAAAGCAGAAAATCTATAAGCCAGATTCTGTAATTTGCATAATGCAAATTTTCTATCATTTATCTAATGCAACCTACCCTCCAACATCGAGCGGGCAGCTCTCAAGCGTTGGTTTACATGGTCTTGCAACTCGTAAGTGGTACGGCTATTACGTTCGCACGTAATACCGGTGGGCTTTTACCCCACCTTCTCACCCTTATCTACCAAAGGCAGACGGTTATTTTCTTCTACCATACTATACTTTCACAAGTATCTGTTCTTTCAACAGTACGATGCCCTGCGTTGTCCGGACTTTCCTCTCCTATTCGGAGCGATAGAACGATTTTCTGCACAACAAATGTACGCTATTACACACCTGTTTTCCAAGTATGTGGATATATTTATTTGCTTTTTAGTAAAAAATTAAAATAATAGATGTAAATAGATTTAGGTGTAATACTGCATGATAAATCTATTACACAGCACAAATTTTTTTCGCAAATGGAACACCTACAGTATATCCAAGATTATAAATTTCATCAATTTTTTCAAAATCAAATGTATTGTATTTTCGAGCTTGTGGTGGGTCTAAAAAATAATCGCATAAATGAATTTTATTATGCACCGTATTGTACATACTCACTTGATATATTCGTTCGGCAATATCAATAACACCATTAAACGTATCTTCAGCTGCAATATAATTTACATGAATACCAATAATTTTATCTGCTTTTCCTTGTAATATTCGTGCGGGGAAATTATTAGTAACTCCACCATCTACGTAAAATATTCCATCAATAATTTTTGGTTTAAATAAAACAGGTATTGTTGCCGAAGCAATAATAAATTCAAATAATTTACCCGATGAAATCACCTCATTTTTTCCCGTATTTAAATTTGTAACCGACACATATAAAGGCAAAGAAAGCGTTTCGAAATTATTTTTTGGTATATATTCTTTCAATACATTTAAAAGTGTTGCAAGACTCCGATGTCGTGAATGTAAAAGCGAAAGCCATGAAAACGAAAGTGTTTCTATATTTTTTTTAAAAATAGTACGGATAGCATTTGGCTCAAATCCTGCGGCAATAAAAACGCCTATAACTGCTCCCATACTTGTGCCAGCCACTACAGACGGACGAATATTGCGTTCATACAAGGCTTGCAACACGCCCAACTGTATAATTGCACGAGCACCGCCACCACTTAATGATAATCCGTAGGTTGTCATAAAAAACATCTTATTTATTGTATAAAAATAAGAAATCTTACAGTAAGAATGTCATATACTTTTGTTATTTTTATACCCAAAATAAAAAAAACATGCAAAAACAATTTTCAGAAGCTATTGCATTTATTAAACATCATCAAGATGGTGAAGTTGCAGAAATGCTCAGATACAGAGGGTTGCAATACAATATGATATATGGTGTTTCGTCATCATTATTATATGATTATGCAAAAAAACACCCTAAAAATCAAGAACTTTCTCGCAAACTGTGGGAACAAGATTTTAGAGAAGCAAAACTTCTTGCACTTATGCTTGCCGACCCAAAAACAATAGAAATTCAAGAATTGCAATCAATCATTTATTCATTTACTAATCATGAAATGGTTGAAATAGCATCATTACATTTGCTTCCTCATATTCCATTTGCTATTGACAGAGCATACGAATGGATTCAAGACGAGCGTGAATTTGTCAAAATGACAGGCTACATGCTAGCAAATAGGGTTGCAAATCGTATAAAACATGTCAGTTTTAGAGATTTATCTAAGTTTTTACCCGAATATGAACGCGATTTTACTCATGGCAGTTTTTTTGTAAGAAATGCCGTTATAAATGCTTTTCAAGAAGTGGCATTCCGAAATCCTGGTCTTAAAGGACCAATTGAGCAGGCTACAAAACGTGTACTTGCAAAAAACGAAGGAACAGAGTTTGAACTGCTTGCAAAAGATATGCTTCAGGTATTAAATTATTGTTAATACTAAAACGATATCGAAAGCGTTTATTAAAAGTAATAATTATAAAAAAACACAAAAATTATGTTTAACAAATCATCAAATCCAGCTTTTGCAAAAGCAAACTTCACCACACACACAGCGACACAAGGTGTTATGACAATGCAAGGCACCATGAATAAAAGTATTCTGCTTTTATTATTAGTAGTAGTTGCAGCATCATTTACTTGGAATATGGTATTTCAAGGCAATACGTCAGTTGGAGGAATTATGACAACTGGGCTTATTTTAGGCTTTATTTTTTCATTAGTAACTATCTTCAAAAAAGAATGGGCACATATTACCGCACCTCTCTATGCCGTTTTTCAAGGGCTATTTTTAGGAGGATTATCTGCTTTTATTGAAGCAAGTTTTTTGGTTACCGAAACAGGTGCAGCAACTACCCAATCTGGAATTGTAATGAAAGCTGTAGCTTTAACATTTGCAGTATTTTTATTAATGTTTTTACTCTACAGAAATCAAATTATTAAACCCACCAAAAAATTTATATTAGGAGTAGTAGCAGCAACAGGTGCCATTGCTCTTTTATATTTTGTAAATCTTATTATGGGACTTTTTGGAGTTAACATACCTTTTTTACATAGTGGCGGTCCTATTGGAATTGTTGTGAGTTTAGTAATTGTTGCAATAGCAGCCTTAAATCTTATTTTAGATTTTAAATTTATTGAAGATGGTGTGCAACAAGAAGCTCCAAAATTTATGGAATGGTACGCAGCTTTTGGACTAATGCTAACATTAATTTGGTTATATATTGAAATTCTTAGATTACTTTCAATGTTTGCAAATAGAGATTAATATAATTTATACTAGTAATAAAAAAAGAGAGTGTACAAATTTTGTACACTCTCTTTTTTATTTAATGTGCTTCCAACCAATTATTACCTACTCCAAGTTCCACTAATAAGGGAACAGAAAGCGTAACCGCTTGTTGCATATGTTCGGTAATAATGCGTTTCATAATTTCAAGTTCAGAAATACACACATCAAAATTTAACTCATCATGCACCTGCATAATAAGTGTGCTTTTGAGCTTTTTAGCACGCATTTCATTATAAATTCGAATCATTGCAATTTTCATAATATCGGCAGCAGTCCCCTGAATAGGAGCATTTATAGCATTTCGTTCAGCATACCCACGAACAGTAGCATTCTGAGAATTTATATCAGGCACATATCGTCTGCGAGCAAACAGCGTTTCCACATATCCCGTTTCACGTGCTTTTTGTATCTGCATATCCATAAAGTTTTTCACATTCGGATATGATGCAAAATATCCATCAATAAGAAATTGTGCATCAGTTCTTGAAATATCAAGCGATTGCGATAATCCAAATGCCGACGAACCATATATAATTGCAAAGTTTGCCGATTTTGCCTGTCGCCGTTGCTCTGGAGTTACCTCATCTTGAGAAAGTTGAAAAATTTTAGATGCTGTTGCGGTATGTATATCTTCGTTATGTAAAAACGCTTGAATAAGATTTTTATCCTCACTCATATGTGCAACTATTCGCAATTCAATTTGTGAATAATCGGCAGATACAAAAACATGATTTTCATCAGAAGGTATAAAAGCTCGTCGTATTTCTCGCCCCTTAGCAGTTTTAATAGGAATATTTTGCAAATTTGGATTTGTTGAACTTAAACGCCCTGTTGCTACAACTGCCTGATTAAATGAGGCATGTATTTTTTTTGTGCGTTCATGAACCAATAAAGGCAATGCATCTACATAGGTTGAAAGCAATTTTTTTAATTCTCTATATTCAAGTATATTAGGAATAATAGGATGAAGATGAATAAGTTTTTGCAGCACATTTTCGCCCGTAGCATATTGTTTTGTTTTTGTTTTTTTAGCCTTATCGGTAATTGCTAATTTATCAAATAAAATTTCACCAAGTTGTTTTGGCGAGGCAATATTAAATTCCTGTTCAGCATACTCATAAATTTTTGTTTCAATTGCCCGAATTTCATGTGTAAGCGTTTCAGAAAAATCGCCAAGAGCTTTTGAATCAATTGAAACACCTGCTCGTTCCATAGCACACAAAACGGGAATCAAAGGAGTTTCAATAGTAGCAAATAATTCATATTGTTTTCGTTGTTCTAATTCTTGTTTTAAAATAGGATACAATTGAAATGTAATATCCGCATCCTCAGCAGCATATTCTTTTGCTATATCAAGTGGCACATCGCGAAACGAAGCTTGTGTTGCTCCTTTTTTACCAATAAGTTTTTCGATAGGAAGCATTTCATAATTTAAATATTTCTGAGCAAGCGATTCCAATCTATGTCTGCCTTCGGGTTGAATAATATAATGAGCAAGCAGGGTGTCGAATAATTCTCCAGAAACAGAAATATCATAATTTGCAAGTACAGAAATATCAAACTTAAGATTTTGCCCAATTTTTTTTGATGGAGAATTAAAAACAGGAATAAATTTCTTAGCAAATTCCTGTGCTTGCTCTTGATTTACAGGAAAAGGAACATAAAAAGCCTTATGAGGTTCCCACGAAAACGCAATACCACATAATTCTGCATTTATACTATTGAGAGAAGTAGTTTCTACGTCAAAACAAAATTCCGGAACAGATTGCAAATCAGAAAGTAAACGTTCTAAAAGCGTTGGAGTATCAACAATATAATATGCATGTGTAACTGTTTCAATCGTTTCATACAAAGAAGTATATGTTTGTTCTTCAGCAGGTTGACTAAATAAATCTAATTGTTGAGACTGGGGAGGTGTTGTTTTAGATTCAGATACTGATGTTTGAGTTGGTTGCAAAATACGTTGTGCTAAATTTTGAAATTCAAGTTCTTTAAATTTTTCTTGCAAAATTGCCGTATTTATATCCTCTCTCTCAAAATTATAATTTTCAAACGACACTGGTACATTAATATCAATAGTAACTAATTGTTTTGAAAGTAAAACCAACTCTTTATTTTCAATAAGTCTTTCTTTTTGTTTCCCTTTTAAATCATCAATATGTTCATATATTCCTTCGATACTTTTATATGCAGCAATAAGTTTTTTTGCTGTTTTTTCTCCAACACCGGGTGCACCAGGCACATTATCGGAACTATCGCCCCACAATCCTAAAATATCTATTACTTGTGAAGGCTTCGTAACTTCAAATTTTTTGCACACTTCGAGCACTCCTAAAATTTCTATTCCTCCACCAAAACTTTTAGGGCGATACATAAATATTTTATCTTCAACAAGTTGACAATAATCCTTATCAGGCGTAGCCATATATACCGTAAAATCATGTTTTACAGCTTGTTTTGCCAGGGTACCTATTACATCATCAGCTTCAAATCCTTCAACTTGAATAACAGGTATATTAAACCCCTGAATAATATCAATTATATGAGGAATAGAGGCCCGTAAATCCTCTGGAGCTTCTTGTCTGTTAGCCTTATATTGTTCATACATTTCATATCGAAACGTTTTTCCTTTCGGGTCAAAAACAACTCCAATATGCGTAGGATTTTGTGTTTTTAACAATTCGAGCAAGGTATTTACAAATCCAAAAATACCCGAAGTGTTTACACCTTTTGAATTAATTCGCGGATTATTAATAAATGCAAAATATGAGCGATAGAGCATAGCATGTCCATCAATTAAGAATAATGTTTTTTGTTGAGACATAAAAAATAGTTTTTTCAGTACGTAACAAATATACTGTTTTCCTTGTATATTTTTACAGTAAATTTGTAAATCGTCCGATAACGCCTAAGGGTAATTTTTTTTGAAATGTATCAGGTATGTATAATTCTCCAAATTCCTTTGGAGCAGCATGATTTATGAAAATTGAATGCAATAAATCTTTAATAATAAAAGGCGTAAATCCCTGAGAATATGTATTAAGGATAAAAAAATAGTTTTTTTTATCTAAAATTCTCTCAACATCTTTTAATAAATTATGCAAATCACGTTCTAATTTCCATTCTTCTCCATGCGTACCTCTTCCAAATGCAGGAGGATCCATAATAATTCCATTATATGTGTTGCCTCGTTTTATTTCTTTGCTCACAAATTTTCGTGCATCTTCAATAATCCATCGAATATCAGATTGATTTGAATCTTCCATATTTTTTCGTGTCCAATGCACCACCTGTTTAATAGAATCTAAATGAGTAACATGTGCACCAGCAGCACGTGCTACAACAGATGCAATTCCGGTATATCCAAATAAGTTTAAAACACGTACATTTTGATTTTTTTTACAAATTGTATGAATATACTCCCAATTTACAGCCTGTTCTGGAAATATACCTATATGTTTAAATGCCGTAAGTTTTAAATTGCAAGTAACTGAAAACAAATCATAAGAAATTTGCCAAGCATCAGGAATAGAATCTGCTTTTATCCATTCACCGCTATTAGTTGATGTTTCATTAAAACGAATATGTGCTTGTTTTTTCCATTCATTATCTGAAAGAGATTTATTCCATATAGCATTAGTTTCTGGTCGTTGTAAAATTATTTTCCCAAATCGTTCAAGTTTTTCAAAGTTTCCAGAATCAATTAATTGATACTCACTCCATATACGAGGCGTAAAAAATTGCATGAATAATTTTTATATATAAAAACAAATAGAGTGCAATATACTTTTAATTTTTATTTTAAAATAAAATAACCTTTTCCGGGTTCAAAATTATGTATTGACGATAAAGGGTCGTTTTCGCTCCAAAATCCTTCAAAATTTTTAATGGTTTGGCTATTTGCAGCATTAAAATAATGAGAAAAGGGAATTGAAGTTAATTCATTTGTACAGGGAGAACCTATCATATTCCAACCATTATGTAAAGATGTAATATACGATGATTCTACCGACACACTTCCTGTTATAGAAAAAACACCTGCTGAATTCATATATACTAAATAACCTTTTCCGGGTTCAATATTTTTTAAAAGATTTAATTCAGAAGCAAGTCCTTGTTTCCAAAACACATCTGCATTTTTAACAAACGCCACATCTAATCCCGCAAATAAAGTTCCTATTGATTTATCAGATGCATCAATATAGGTAGAAATCAAATTCCATCCTTTTTGTAATGCAATATTTTGTGTTTTATCTCCACTACACGAAGCATGAGTTGGGTCAACTACAGCAACAACAGGTGTGCGAGCACAGGCAGAGCCAATTGCTATTTTCCAGTCATAAAAAAAACCATACCAACCACTTTGCCAACTAATATTATAGGTAAATGAAATATATTCTGCATATGAATATGGGAAATTTGCGTCAGAAGCCTCAAATGAGATACCTCCTGTTGAGCCAACAGCATCTATTAAATACTCTCCGGGGATAAGGAAAAAATTAAGAGGAATTGTTTGTTTACCTATTGATAATCCTGTTACAGTAGCAGTATGTACAACTGTTCCATTTTGCGTCATATTAATAGTAACATTTGTATTATTAGCAGTAACAAAAACCGCAATACTTTCGAGTGTAACAGCCTTTAAAACAGTTACTTTATTCATTTTATCTTCACTTTCAAAATCATTTCCCATATTCCATTTTTCTCCAGAACTTTGTGTAAGTTTTCCCAAATTTGCACTAAATCCGCCCGACTCTGCGGCATAAAATGTAGTTGTTTCACTCACTATAGGAGTAAATGTGTTGCCTATTTCTACAGCCACACCTCCTGTTGCATTTGTAAACCATGCATAATTTTCAGTGCCAAGTATTTGCAATGTTGCAGTTCCAGCTTCGCAAATAGTATCGCCAATTACATTAAGTAATTGAGAGGTTATAGTAATTTGATCAGACGCATTTGGACAATTTGCGGCAGTAACAGTTACACTATAAGTTCCTGGTTTTGTAACCGTTATAGTTTGAGTAGTAGCTCCTGTGCTCCATTGATACGTTACATTTGGTATTGTTGCATTACCAGCATCAAGCACAAATTCTGTTTCGGCACATAAATTTTTATTATCACCTAATTGTACATTTATATGCGAAGCAATTGATTTTTGAGCCGTTTTTACACAGCCAAGACTATCTACCTTTACTTTATACACTCCACCTTCGGTAATTGTGAGTGTAGTATTTGTTTGTCCGGGAATAATCACATCATCTTTGTACCATGTAATAGTTTTCCCTCCCGGAGTTAGCCCTGTTTCTAACACTGCCGATGTAAGTCCACAAATTGAAGTAGGAGCTGTAAGTATTGGCGTTGCACAGCCTTGTTGTGCTGCAGGGCTAATTGCGTGTAAATAACCATATAAGGCTTGTTTTCCACGCATAGTTTGCTGTGGTGTAAATTCGTTTGCTGCATACACATATCGTGTATTATAATACATTTCGCCATAAGGCCAATAATCTTTAGTAGAAGGATAATTTTTATCAGTCATCCATGTTGGATTTCCCATTACCATTCCGCCGCCCCAATTATCAATATTCATATAAGGAGTATGTCCGGGGTGCACGCCCGGAGTACCATCATTCCAACCGCTTGTATAGGCATTAGGCACACTTTTTTTATGTGCTAAATTAGTTGTTGCAGTTGTCATTTGAATCATATTTAAAGGATTCCGTCCGAGTGTCCAATCTGCTTCAAGAATAAGAGCATTTTCAAATAAGGTTTTATTAGCTCCCGCTTCAGAAATAGCATGAGCAATAATTGTGCGTTGAATAACCATTTCGGTAACAAACCAACCTTGTGCATTATCAGTTGCTCGTCGTGAAGGACGGACAGTGGAGTAATTTGCCTCATAATTTTTTGCTTCTGCAATAAGCGAAGCTTTCATATTATTATATAAAGTAGGATAATTTACTGTTTGTTTAGTAAATAAATATGCTGCAACTGCATATAATTGATTTTGCGAGCCACTTTGTATTGTTGAAGTTGTTGAAGTACAACTACTCAAGGAATTCAAGTCATTTTCGTATGTTGTATTCCCAGTAATATTATAAAGAAACGCAGCAGCCGTAGCTTTTAAATCTCGTCCTCGTATATCTCCAGCACCAATACCTTGTGTCTTGTTTAGCATTTGGTCAGTAAGTCCGCTTGCATACGTGTAGGCATTTATAGCACTATCGCGATATGTTTCAAAGAGTGTAGTATTTCCTGCTATTTGGAAACAGTTTGCCAACATACTTGCATTTGCCGCATTTGCCCATGCCGCTACCGCAGTATTTCCACCTTGATATAATACATTTGAGTTATTTGGATTATTAAGTCCATGACTGTATCCTTTTCCGTCTCGTAAACGCAACCAAAAATCCACTTCGTTACGAGCCTCATCTAACACATCAGGAATACCGTTTCCACTTTCAGCAATTCCCATATCATCGTCAGAAAGAGCACCATCACTTAAAAAATAGGGAAGCAATAAGTCATAAATAATACTCACATGTCCTAAATGTCTATCCCAATCAAGAGCATCACTATGCCCACCATATGCATTTGGATTTGTTCTTCCTGTGGAATATGCTGCCCATTCATCTTTACAATCCCACTTATCGCCACCACACAAATTATCCCAATTTGCATGATATGGGTGCATTGTTGTTATATACACAACAGTATTTGCAGGAGAAACCCCAGGTATATATAAAGGGCGGCGTGGTACAGGAGTCATATCAAGATTATCTTGACCAATACGCATATAAAAAAATCCAAGCGTACTAATACGAAATGGGTCGGAATATGCATCGGCTTTAATTTCAAACTCCTCGCTACATCCAATTCCCTCAACTGCAAGACGATATGTTCCGGGTGTAAAAAAGCCAGTAAAATCGGCATTCCAAACATTGCTACGAATCATTTGATGACCATGCGTAGTTTCTCCAGCACTTGCTTTCCAAAAACTTACATTTCCAACTTTTTGACTTGTTTTAGCATGTACATCATAGATAAAAACATCGTTGCCTTCAAACGCTGCATAATCACGTGCCCCACCGTCTCCCATCCACATATACACATCGGCAGATTTAATACTTTCATTTGAAAGATATCCCGCAATATTAACCCGAACAGCTTCTGATTTTGATGAAAAAATATCATATACAAATGTTTTTGATGTTATATCAGAATTTGTATTTGCATTTATTTCGACAGTATAGGTTTTACCCTGTTGCATAGAATTTGGAAGACGAAGAAAAACAACATGTTCATATGCCCAGTCGTAATTATAATCATTGGTTCCGGTGTTCCAATTTTCTTGCGACATTCCAGAAAGTTTTGATTTTCGATATACATTTAAAGGAGTTTTACCTACAGTACCAAAATTACTATCATCATTAGATTTTATTCTCCAATTAGTAGTAGCTGCTGCATTTGTTGTATTTAATGCTGTACCGTATGTTATAAGTTCATTATCGTTTGCATGTGTAGAACTTGTATATAAACGCGATCCTAATTGTGCAACATTTTCGGGGAACACCACTTCTCCATCTAAAAAATAAAGCATAATATAGTCTTTATCAAGCACTTTTACCTCAACTAATTTTGTTGCATGTGAAATAAATGTTACGCACATTAGCACTAAAAAAAGCAACGATTGTTTTGTTTTCATACGTAAGAATTAAATTTAAACATTGTATATCAAATGACAAATAAACATGTATTTTCCCTAAAAGGAATTTTATTTATATAAAAAGTATCCTTCGCCCGCATATAATTTTTGAATACTATTCATTGAATTATTTGGCTCCCAAAATCCATTAAAATTTTTTATAGTTTTACAATTTGTTGCATTAAAATAATCAGAAATAATTATAGGTTGCAACGATTCCTCTGCACAAGGGTATCCTATCATATTCCAGCCGTTTTGCAGCGGTAATGTAGATACTGATTGCATAGATACAATTCCTGTAATTTCTATTGTAGCGTTTGTATTCATATACACTAAATACCCTTTGTTTGGTTCCAAACTGTGTAATGAATTTAATTTATCTGCTTGATTTGCTTTCCAAAAACCTTCAGTGTTTTTCACAACCTCCACATCACAATTTTCAAAGATTGTTGAAATTTTACACGAATCTGCATTTAAATTATTGTCAACGCATTGTACCGAAACCGAAATCGAAATCAAATTCCAACCTTGTTCAAGAGATATCGTTTGTGTAGTTTTATGTATTACATCATCAAGAGTAATTACATTTTTATGAGCAAACACAGTTTGAATATGTTCGGGAGTATTTTGTTCGGCAACCAAATCGCTCCACGACGAAAAATAGAGCCACATAGCATCCTGTTCAATACAATCATCAATATTGGGAATAGGTCCATTTTCTGTCATTGCAATCATTTTTTCTCCTTCAACAATTGCATATAGTTGGTCAAATATTGTTTTTTGTGTTGCATAATTATACGCACCCGGATACGAATCATATCCAATAATATCAACCTTTGCATTTCCCGGATACCAATCCTCTTCGGGAGTTGACCACACCCAGATAAGATTATGTAAATTATGATAATTTGTTAGTCTATCGTATAAAATATCATATAATTGCAAGCATACTGCCGCCCCTTGAGCACCCCACCAAAACCAAGCTCCACCAGCCTCGTGCAGCGGTCGCCATAGCACTGGAATACCCGCATTATCAAGGCGTTTAAGTTGCGATGCGATGGAATCAATATCTTTAATTATATTAGTATATTCCGTTGTTCCAGGAATAACCGAAAGAGAAGCATTAAATGTAGTAGAATTAGTATAAAATGTATTTGTACCCGCCGTACCGCCATTAGGAGAATGCCAATGCCATTGAAAACTCACAATTCCCTTTCCATGTGTTTCGTTATACCAATCAATAGCTTCTTGTGTAGCTCCATTATCAAACCAGCCAAACGTATGTCCATTAGTTGCATTATCCCACACATATGAATATCCTTGCGTATATGACTGAAAATCAAAACATCGCACAACAGGACTTTTTGAACTAAGTGCAATAAGTTCATTCCAATAGGCAGTTTGTCCCGAAATTATATTTGAACCATATTCAGATGTAAGATACTTATATAGATGCACCGTTTTAGCATTTGCGAGAGTATCTATAAGATTCTCTGTTACCGTTGTATAATCAATAGGTTCTGCTTTTGAAAGAGTAAGTTTATCAAACGTCATCCAACCCCAATTTGCACGAATTTCAATAGTATTTGTTCCACCTTGTAAAAATAACGTTCCCATTGAAAAATCAAAATAATTTGCATGTGCAGGAAACTTTAACGTTGAATAAAATGCCCCATTCACATATAAATCTTGGTCTTTATTTCCATTTGGAGTAGCAACACGAAGCACTGCATTGTACGAACCTGATTCAGGCAGCGAAACCACAAACGATACACTTCCCGTGTCGTCCATTTTGGCAGCTCCTGTTCCTGAATATCCTGCAGGCGTTGTTACAACAGTCATATTCGTGAGTGTTGCATCTTCTGCTTCATATTCATAACCCACAGGTGTTTCTATTTTTTCGAGCAATACAGGTGTTCGGGCACAGGTATTTCCGGCAGAAACACGCCAATTATAAAAAAACAAATAATACGGTTTATCATCTATCCATGCGAGATTTGAACCAAGAATAGAAATCAGTCCATCTATTGTATAGGGAAAAGAAATATCCGTATCAGCTTCGTATGAATGACGGAGACTTCCGGTTGAACCCATTGCGTCCATATAATATGTTCCCGCAGTGAGTTGAGCATGTAATGCAATTCGTTGCTCCCCTGCCGGTACATTTGTCCACGTTTTTGTAAATAAAATATTTGCTTGATTCTCATCTAAAATGTTAATTGTAACATTTTGTTGTGCAACTACATAAATAGTTATTGAATCAATGCTCAAATTTCGAAACACTTCAAATTTCATTCTACGGTCAAAACGATTATCGGTATATGTAATAGCTGCATTTTTTTTACCAACAAGCCCTGTAAATCCACCTAAATCTTGTACATATAAAAATGAATTAGCAGCTCCAATTGTTGTAGTATATGATGACGAACTTGCAAGCGTGCTACCTCCTTCGGGAGCTAAAAACCAACCATAATTCTCGCCTGTTTCTTGTACGGTAATTGTTACACTTTGCCCTTCGTTTCCACTAACATTTGGTACATGTAATAAGCCAGAAGTAAGAGTAATTTCATCATACGCATCGGCACAGCCTGGGGCAGAAACAGTCACACCATATTTCCCTGCTTGAAAAGCCGAATATGTTCGGTTAGTAGCACCTAAAATCACCGCGCCATCTTTTTCCCATATATACGTATATCCAACGCCCGAATCCTGTGCGTCAAGCATTTCGAACGAAGTGTTACATATTTCCTTATCTGCACCCAGATTTGGTTGTAAATACAATGAAACTATAATTGTATCACGTTGTATGCAGCCAAGGCTATCATATATAAGCACATACGTTCCGGGCGTTGTTACAGTAAGATTTGCAGATGTTCCAAGTGTAACATTATCTTTAATCCATTGAAATGTTGCATTTGTTTCGCTCACATGTGCGTTCAATTCAACCGAAGAAACTCCGCATAAACTTGTATTTGGACCTAAATCTGGACCTATACATTTTTTATATTTCACATCTTCTGGATTCGATGATATTTTCACATCATCAAACCATGTATAACACGTTTCGGTTGGAGCCCAAGAAGCATCTGAACCGCCATGGAATGTAGAAAAATATAAATTATCTACCTTATCGCCATTTGAAGTAAATCTATATCCTGTTGTGAGCAACACTTGTTGTCCGTTTACCCAAACTTCTACTTCGCCATCGGCAGTACTTCCGTTAGAATTAACTCGGACACGCTGCATTATATGATACCATTCACCTTTATTAAAAATAACATTATTGCCTGAAGGATATACTAAATTAAGATTATCGCCACAGGCATTTACTTTATCCATATGATATAAATAAAGGACAGCCTGCCCTCCCGGTCGCCACATGAGCCGTGCTGAAAACCCATTAGAACCAGTGCATGTGGCACACCCACTGCATCGTTGTCCGCCCGCTAAACCGGGTAATTTTCCGCCTTCGCTTGTAGTTCCCCAGCTAAAATTATCAGAAAATTTAAGCCAATACGACATATACACTTCGTTTTGTGGAGCAAATAATAAAGGAATTTGCGTGCCATTTGGACCAGTACCAAATTCTCCGGCAGGATATGTTACACGCAAAGATTTTGTTCCCGAAACCGATGTAGAATTATCAAGATAAGTGCGTGTTCCCAAGCCATTATCCCATGTGTCAGGATTAAATCCATCTGCAGCCCACACAGCTCGTTCGTAGGAAGTTCCTACAGGATTTGTTTCAAAATCAGTATGGTAATATACCTGCGACACAGCAACACTCCCTATACTTAAACAAAGTAGTAGACTAATTACTCTCATATTTTGTATTGAATACCCTATTTTTGTTTAAAAATAATTGTTTTTTTTTTAGAAACAAAATAAATATAAAATTCAAGTAAATTTACACATATAAATCTCTCGTAAATATAGTTGTTTTTTCGGTACTTTATAATATATTTGAAACTATTTAAATAATTTATGCATATATTTTAATAATGTTTCGTAATAAAACAACATTCATATTTATTGCTGTTTTTCTACTTTTATGTGGAGGTGTTTGGGTATATATTCAACATCAAAATGCTGCATTTAAATCAAACACGTATTCATATATTTCGGCTGTTAATTCATTAAAATCGAAGCAAATATCTGATTGGTATATGGATGAAATTGCCGATGCTAAGTTACTGGCTCAGAATCCATATATACAAACATTTGTTTCTCAATATTTTTCTGAGAAAAATTATGTACAAATAAAAAAATTCCTTTCTCTTATAGCCGAAGAACATGATATTGCAAGTATCTTTTTTATAGACTCTTCTTTTTCTTCAGAATCAGAAAGAATAGCAAAATTGCAATTTAACTATGATGTAAAATATGAAACTATTTCGAAACAAACCGTACATGTTTCTGATATATACTATAATACAGACTCACTTATAGTAGTTGATTTTGTGGTGCCTTTATTTTCCGAAGCAGATGAACGATTAGGTTTTTTGGTTTTTCAACATGCTGTTTCTCAAACAATCAAAAAAACACTTGCACAAAAAACACTTACAGATGTATCTCGAAGTACATTCACAAATATATTTTTTCAAGCAAATTCTTCTTTAGTACACTATAATTATGCAACACATAAAATCGAACGCTATTCGCATGATTCCTTTTTTATGTCGTATAGCGTACTTGATTCTATTAAAAAAAACAATTTATATACAGGGCAAGTTTCTCAAAAAAACTCATTATTTAAAAAACAAGATTTATTTGTGGTACATAATATAAAGCATACAAATCTTTATATATATACTATTTTACCTGCCGATGAATTTTATGCCCAACAAATTGAATCTCAAATATATATAATTGTTCTTTTCATTGTTGTGGTGTTGCTTTTTGTGTTTGTGTTTTTGCTGCAAAAGTCAAATAAAAAGCAAAGCATGTATAAAAAAATGTATATGCTACAAGAACAATATAAAACTATGTTGTATAGTATTGGCGATGCTGTAATTGTAACAAATGAATTAGGTATAGTACAAAATGTGAATGGTATAGCCGAAGAATTAATAGGTTGTACTGAAGCAAAGGCTAAGCATAAATATATTGATGATTTATTTACGATAACACAAGAACAAAATAATAGCACACATTCCGAAATTATACAACATGTAATAACAACAGGAAAAAAACACACACTATATCATGCTCAACTGCGCACACATCAACAACAAAGTATTCCTATAAACGAAAGTATTGCTCCTATTAGAGACAATAATTCTGTAATTACCGGACTTGTATTTGTGATTCATAATCAAACTAAAGAACGACAAATATTACAAGAACTCGAAGAAAGCAATCGTAAATTAGAGTCGCTGTTTTCTAATTTGCCGGGAATGTTTTATCATGGTACGTATGATGAAAATTGGCATATGGAATTTGTTAGTTCTGGGGTTACCGAACTAACTGGATATACTCCTTTTGATTTTATAAGTAAATCAGTAACATACAATTCAATTACCCATAAAGATGATGCTGAATATGTAAATAAAGTAATTAAAACTGCTATTAAAAATAAAGAGAGCTTTTTGCTTGAATACAGAATTGTGTGTAAAAACGAAACCATAAAATGGGTATGGGAACGTGGAAATGGTGTATTTGATAAACATGGAAACATAATTGCTATTGAAGGATATATAGAAGATATATCTGAACGGAAACAAACAGAATTAGCACTTTTAGAAAGCGAAGAAATATATAGAAAACAATTTGAAGACCATACCGCTATTCAATTTCTTGTTGAACCTATGAGCGGCGATATTATTAATGTAAATAAAGCTGCTGTTGATTATTACGGGTGGGATAAAGCACAGTTTTTAAAAATGAAAATCACCGAAGTTGATACACTTTCGTATGACAAAATTGTGGAAAAAGTTGTTGAAGCACAAGATAAAAACCTCACTTTTTTTGATTTTCAGCACCGAAAAGCAGATGGAACAATTCGTGATGTAGAAGTATATAGCAGTCCTATTGAAATAAAAGGAACGGTATATACACATTCTATTGTGCATGATGTAACCGACAAAAAAGAAGCACTTAAACAAACTATTTTACAAAGTAAAGCTATTGAGCAAAGTCCGGTAAGTACTATTATTACAAATAATAATGGAGATATAGAATATGTAAATGCAAAATTTTGTGAAATAAGTGGCTATACAATTGATGAGGTACTCGGAACAAAACCTTCTTTTTTTAAGGTAGAAACACAATCAGAAGCATTTTATAAAAATATTTGGGAAACGGTTACTTCAGGAAACGATTGGGAAGGCGAATTTCAAACCATAAAAAAAACAGGCGAACTGTATTGGGAAAAAGGTTTAATTACCCCTATTATTAACGCCGAAGGAGAAATAACTCATTTTGTTGCTATTAATGAAGATGTAACTGAAAAAAAATTATTGCTCGAAGACCTTGTGTCAGCAAAAGAAAAAGCAGAAGAAAGTGATAGATTAAAATCGGTTTTCTTAGCAAATATCAGCCATGAAATCCGCACTCCAATGAACGGTATAGTTGGCTTTGCCGAATTTTTAAAAGACCCCTATTTGAGTTTTGAATTACGCAAAAAATATGCTGACATAGTAATTAGCAGCAGTAAACAATTATTGGTAGTTGTAAATGATATTTTAGATATATCCCGAATTGAAAGCAATACATTGTATATTCATTCAGAAACAGTAAATATACATGAACTCATTCAAGAAACTACCGATTTTTTTGCTCCTCAAATACAAGAAAAAAATTTGCAACTACGTATTTCTCATGGATTAAAAAACACTGAAGCTTCAATTATATCTGACAAAACTCGCATAAAACAAATTGTTTTAAATTTAATGAGTAATGCCATTAAATTTACCGATTCTGGCTCTATTGAAGTGGGATATGTATTGGAAAATAAGCACATTGTATTTTTTGTAAAAGATACAGGTATTGGAATACCACAAAAATATCAAAGTGCTATTTTTGAACGTTTTCAGCAGATTACAGATGCACAAACAAAGCAATATGGAGGCACAGGTTTAGGCTTGGCAATTTCATATAAAATTGCTTCTCTTTTAGGTGGAACAATGTGGGTTGAATCAACAGAAGGGGAAGGTTCAACATTTTATTTTACTATTCCTTACACATTCACAGAAACAAAAACAGCAACAAAAGACACTCAAATTGCTACACAAGATGAACACACAGTGTTGGTTGCCGAAGATGATGATATAAATTTTTTATATATACAAACTCTTCTTGCTTTTGCTCACATACACGTTATACGTGCACATACAGGAAAAGAGGCTGTTGAATTGTTTCTAAAAAACCCTACTATTCAACTTATATTTATGGATATTAAAATGCCCGTTATGGACGGTTTTGAAGCAAGCAAAGAAATTTTACGCCATAATAAAAATGTTTCTATTGTAATTCTTTCGGCATTTGATTTGAATGCTGAACGTGCAATTGCTGAAGATATAGGGTGCTACGATTATATTGCAAAACCTATTAAAAAAGATAAAATTATTGAAATTTTATCTACATTTTCGTTATTGTAAAATTGAGTTCTAATAGAATAGAATGAAAAAACTCTTGAAATTGTTCATTCAAAATTGCATAATTATCTCTCAAAATTTGAATACATTCATCTGAATGTTCTGGTAAAGTTGTGCGAGTTGCCATTTTTTGCAACACGGTTTTCCTGACTTTATCACTTATTTTTCTGTCAATTTATAATGCTCTGATTACTAAGGACTTGTAAATTTTGCGACACCTTTTTGGGTGTCGCAAATAAAAATCAGCTAATTTTGTAGAATGTATATTCGCAAAAAACCAAATAGATAAGGAAGCACAATCGTTGTGATTGTCGAGAAACGCAACGGAAAGATTCGCTATCTTAAAAAGATAACAAAACTGTCCTAACAATAGGGAGTATTTCAGAAATACGATAAAGATTTCTTTATTGTACAAGTTTATGAAATAAAACAATATATTTTTCTACAAACGCATCAATAGAATAGCGTTCAATTATTGTTTTTCGTGTGTTTTTATTGTTAATTAATTCACATACTATGTCAAACCATTCATCGTCTGTTTTTGAAAGGAGTTTTTTAAAGCTTGCCCATAACGGTTTTAGCTATGTATTATGGCTATTTTGTTCCAATAATAATTTGAGAATTAGAAATATTATTCATATAAAATTCTTTTAAAGTTATAGAAGAATCTGTACATGATAACATTAACCAACCCATTTTTACTAATTCATTATCACACTTTAAAATTGCTAAATATTTATCTTCATTATTATTATCATTCCAGATACCCGTTGACACACTATTAATATAGCCACTTATAGGTATTTCTTGTGACCAATGAACATTCTGCGGATTTACCCTATCACCATTTAAAATAAATTCAAAATAACTACTATATCTTTGACCATAACTTAATTTAAAACTAGTATCAATAATAGAAATGGTATTTTTAAGTATCGTATCAGGTAAGTCTATAAATAAAAATGATTTAATTATCACATCATTAAAATTATCGTTGTTTAAATCAATTAGAATTGAATCATTAGGATACAATACTTTTGGTGGATTATATTTTAAATAATTATAAGTTTTTTTGGGGGGGGCTACTTTTTCATCGCATGAAAAAAAACATAAAAACACGAGTGTAATTAGAGAAAGGTTTATTAAAGTTTTCATAATTAATTTAATTATTTAGTTAAAATCATTCTTTTTGTTGCAATCTCAAGGTTATCAACAACTAATGTATACAAATACATTCCTGCTTTCAATGCGGAACCATCTATAATAATACTTGTAACACCCTTGTCTAAAATCTCAATTTTTTTTAATTGCATTCCTTCTAAATTATATACAAATAACTGTGCGGAGGATGCATTTAATGGAATAGTACACAATATTTCTGTTTTACTATCAAAAGGATTTGGACGATTTTGATATAAAATAGCATTTAATTGATTTTTATTATCTTCAAATATTTCTGTATTAGTTTCACTTTTTAATTGTTTATCTTTATTATTACACAAATTTGTAAGCTCATTAATCTTCTGTTCCTGCTCAATTTAACATAGATTGTTGTTCTTTAATTGATTCAACAAGCACAGGAATTAAACCAATATAATTAATACAATATTCTGAAGAATCAGATTCTTGAAAAACAAGATCAGGAAAAACCGTCTGTAAATCTTGAGCAAGAAAACCAATTTGCTTTTTTTTAAAAGATTGATCTTTATATTCGCTGGATTCAAGTTCTATATTATTAGAATCTTTCAAATTATATGTGACTCCATTTAATTTTATTATTTTTTCTAATGGAGTTTCGATATTTTCAATGTTTTCCTTCAATCGCTCATCTGAATAATTCGTTAAAATCCAAGTATATATATGTTCAATATACCCAACACCAAAATGATAAGAACTTGTACCTAGAGACCCATACCAAGTTGTATTAGGTCTAAAGGTTGACATACTATTATATCCTGACTTATCAATTATAAATCCCCCATCCCAATTAGGAGATTTTAGTTCTATTGTACGATAACCTAAGTTATGTTTTTTTGTGTAAATTACCTGTCCAATTGAGACATCTCCAACATTATCCACATTGATTTGAGAATATAAATCTACATTGATTAATAAAATTACTGTTGTAATTAATATATTAATTGTTTTCATTTTTCTTTAGTTTTAAAATTATTTAATTAGTGACACGGAACTGTAATTGCATTGAATTCAGCACCAATTGGAACATTAAAATTCTGAGTAAATTCAATAAAATCTGTTGCTCTTAATGTAACTTTAGAGCCTATAATTAGTGTTGAATTATTTATTGAAAATGATTTTTTTACTTTATAATCAAAATTTGAGAAATTGAAGTTATTACCTTCGCTTGAGGTAATTGGATCTCCACAATCCATTTTTAGTTTATAATATTTAATATAATCAATATCTAATGATTTCGATACGAAATTAGAAAAATTTGGAGAATACCATGGGTCAATTGCTAAATTTACGATAATATGCATACCTTCAGAAGGTACGTATGTATGATTTAAAAATCTCACTAATTTATTATCTAAATAGAACAATACTTTACTAGGAGTCCATTCTACAGAATATGTATGATAATCTAGTGACAAATCTGGTAAATTCTGAATTTGCATACCACTTGAACCGCCTTTACATTCAGTACCAGAAATATATGAATAATGTATAGTCGCACCATAATTATTAGCAGTAATAGAAGCTTCTCCATTTAACTCTAAGATATCTATTTCCCGACCTTTATTACAACCAGGATCGTGATATAACCAAAATGCAGGCCAAAAACCTTTTCCTTTTGGTATTTTGCATCGAATTTCAAAATAACCATAGGATTCTCTGGAATGTGTCATTATTGCTCCAGAGGTATAATCAAACCATCTTTTGTTTTGTATACCATCACTTAAAATAGCGGTTTCTGGTTCAAATACATTTAATCTTTCATAGATTCTTTCTTTTTTAGCAACCAATTTTAAAATTCCATCTTGATATTCAATATTTGCTTTTTGATAGCATTGAAGTTCTTGTGTACAACTCACAGCACAATCCCCATGTATTAGAGAATTAACATAAACTCTAGGAGAATAATAAGTATCTAATAATGTTGGTATAGTAAATTCATCCTCAAATTCAAGCTGCCAATTATCATCATTTTCAGGAATTTGAGAATAGATAAATGTTATATTAAACATTAATAAACATATGGAAATATATTTTTTCATGTTATAAAATTTAAAAATTTTTACTTATATATAATAGCTTTTACACATAAAATTATTTTGTTAAATAATTTTATTTTTTAAGGTGATCTAATTTTATATTTAATCATTTTTATTTGATTTCGCATAAAACAGACTTTGGTATTTGTTTCAATAAATATAAAATTATTCTTTGCGACTACAAAATATTTTCAAAAAAATAACAACACGCAATTTTACACACAAGGTGTCTATACTAAAATGGAGGACTGTTTATTTGCGTATATAGTCTGATGGTTTTATACCATAGCGTTTAAAAAAGCAGGCACTAAAATATCCAAGTCAGAAAATCCAACCTCCTGACTTTATCACTTATTTTTCTATAAATTTATAATGTTATGATTACTAAGGGATTGCAAATTTTGCGGTACCTTTTTGGGTGTCGCAAGAAAAAATCAGCTAAATTTGGAGAATGTATGTTCGCAAAAAACCAAATAGATCAGGAAGCACAACCGTTGTAATTGTCGAGAAACGTAACGGCAAGATTCGCTATCTTAAAACAATTGGTACAAACTCTAATCCTGTTGAAATTGATAATCTATATTCACAAGGAAAAAAATGGGTTTCGGAACAGACTAAAGGACGTGATATGTTCTTAGACCATATTCGTCAAGAAGAAGAAAAACTTGTTGTAGAAGGCCTTTTAAATAAGATAAAACACATTTTAATAAACGGAACTCAATTAATATTAAATCCTATTTATAAAAACATTGGTTTTGATCAAATTAACGACGATATCCTGAAGCATTTAGTTGTATCTCGTATATGTCAACCACAAAGCAAAGTTGCCACAGTCGATTATTTAAAGTCTTATTTTGATGAAAATATTGATTTAAATAAGATTTATCGTTATTTAGATTAGCTCTCTGACACTCAGAAGGATAAAACACAAGAAAGCAACGAAACAATCTCTAAAACTATGCTAATAATAGAAAAACACAAATTAATTTCTAAACTGTTTGAAATTGATTTTTGGAATCAATCTTAAATGGGTGTCGCATTGACGAAGTCAGGAGATTTAGGTTGCTACGATTATATTGCAAAACCTATTAAAAAGGACAAAATCATTGAAATTTTATCTACGTTTTCGTTGTTGTAAAATTGAGTTCTAATAGAATAGAGTGAAAAAACTCTTGAAATTGTTCATTCAAAATTGCATAATTATCTCTCAAAATTTGAACACATTCATCTGAATGTTCTGGTAAAGTTGTGCGAGTTGCCATTTTTTGCAACACGGTTTTTATACCATAAAATGACACATAATATTGCATCCAGTTATGATGTATTATTGAAATAATAAGTTGCTGTGCCCGAAGCGGCAAAATATGATGATAGACCGATAAAGTTTTATACACATGTGCAATAAATAATTTGCGAGGAACATGTGTATAAGAATTCCAATGCACCGATAAACAGTGATCATATATAATATCTACAATTATTCCAGCGTATTTTCCATACACTGAAGCAAATATTTTTTTACTTTCTTTTGTAATAGCCGAGTTGTCGGTAAAACTATCAATAAATCTGTGTAAAAGAATACCTTGTTGTATTTCTTTTTGATATGTTTCGTGCTGTTTCCCTTTTACAAAATCTCCAATAAAATTACCAATAAGTATAAAATTATTTTGTCCCGATAAAAATGAATGTGCTAAAAAGTTCATTGGTTTTTAAGTGAATTTTGTGAAAGATAATTGGTAATTTCCTGTAAAAAAGCTGATTCATCGTCAAACGTAGGTTCTATTGGTATCACATATCCGTTAACGGTATCAGGCAAACCTGCAAAATGTAATTTATGCATGTCTTTTTCGGTAGTTACTATAACATATTCCGATATATTTTTAGTTGCATTCACAATATCAGCAATATCGGTTGTGGTATATTCATAATGGTCGGGATATTCAAAATGAACTAAATTTGCGGTATATGTTTGTATATATTGATACAATGAATCGGCACGTGCTAAACCTGTTATAAGTATTACATGCTTATTTTCAAGAAGTTTTGATAAAGAATCAACATGTTTTTTTGAAAACATTGCATATGGTTTTCCGTACGAAATAGATGAAAAAAAGAGTTTTTGATGTGCTTGTAATCGCAATTTTTTTCTCCACATTTTTTTTATATCATCGGTAATAAACGGGCATTTTGTTACTATAACTGCATGTGCACGAGCAACAGCATATGTTCCTTCGCGTAAATTCCCTGTTGGAAACACAAAATCGTTCCAAATAGGACGAGTATAATCAACAAGAAGAATTTGATAACCGGGTAAAATATGCCGATGCTGAAACGCATCATCAAGAATTATACAATTTATATGAGGATGCTTTGTAAGAATTGATTGCACTCCAACAACACGTTTTTCACAAACCGCAACAATGCAATTTGGAAAATTTTTGTGAGTCATAAAAGCCTCGTCACCAATAATTTGAGGAGTTATTTCTGTTTGTGTTGTATCAACATATCCTTTTGTTTTACGTTTATACCCTCTGCTTAATGTTGCCACAGAATGTGTATGTTGCAATTTAGAAATAAGATACTGTGTATGAGGCGTTTTCCCTGTTCCTCCTACGGTAATATTGCCAAATGAAATAATGGGAATTGGAAATGCCGATTGCGAAATAATTCCTTTATCAAACATCACATTTCGAATATAAGTAATGCACCAATAAATGCACGAAAAAGGAAACAACACATATCGAATTATTCGCATATTATTCAATTGTAAGTGTATATGGTGCTTGCATATATACTCCATTTTTTTTAGGAATATATTTCAAATATGAATATATGGCACGCGTATCATTTCCAAAAATTGATTCAATATGTGCATAAAACGCATTGTTAGAATCCATAAAACTTTCCGTAAGCATTTCTATATAGCTTTTAGATTTTGGGAATATTTGAATTGAATAATCATCTACAATATTTGCTTTTTCGGCAGCAATAGTAATTGCTGTAAAAACGCCTCCCAAAGAGTCTATTAATCCAAGATCAAGAGCCTGTGTGCCGCTCCATATTCTGCCCTGAGCAAGAGCCTCAACTGTAGAAAGAGATAAATTTCTACCTTCAGAAACACGTTGTTTAAACGTAGAATATATTGAATCAATACTGGTAGTAATTACCGCAATTTCTCGAGAATGCATATCGCGTGTTGTAGAACCAAAATCAGAAAAAGTATTTGTTTTTACAGTATCTATATGAACACCTATTTTTTGCATAAGACTATTTGTTTTCATATACATACCAAACACGCCAATAGAGCCTGTAAGTGTTGATGGCTCTGCTACAATTGTATGGGCATGGGTTGCAATATAGTATCCTCCCGATGCGGCATAATCGCCCATAGAAACAACTACAGGTTTTGTTTGAGCTGCTAATGCCACCTCGCGCCAAATTATTTCTGAAGCAAGAGCCGACCCACCTCCCGAATTAATACGAAGCACAATTGCCTGTATAGTTGTATCTTGTCGAGCATTACGAATAATACGAGTATATACCGAGCTACCAATACTGGAATCATCGCCTTCGCCCATATCTATAGAACCTTCTGCAATAATAAGTGCAATTTTCCCTTCTGATTTTGTTTTTAAAGTTTGTTGCTGTTGCATATATGAAATATAATCCTGAAGCGATATTTGAGGAATTTTTTTCGTCTCATTAATTGCAAGCTCTGCTCGAACATGTGAAAGAAACGAATCATAATATGCAATTGAATCAATAAATCCATACGTATGAGCACTTTCTGCATTCCAAACTAATAATGAATCAACAATAGTTGAAAAATTATCACATAATGCTGGGCGATTTGTTGTAATACTTAGTTGATACTGTTTCCAAACATCAGAAATAAACGCAAACGTCTGTTCGCGATTTTCCTTGCTCATATTTGTACGTGTAATATTTTCGGCAGCACTTTTATATTTTCCAGCACGGAAAAGAACGGGTTCAATACCTATTTTTTCTAACACATCTGTAATAAAAATTGTATTTGACACAATGCCCTTAAGTTCAAACATACCTTCTGGGTTCATAAATATTTTATCGGCAACACTTGCTAATAAATATCCCTTTTGAGAGTATATGTCGGCATAACTATATATAAATTTTCCACTTTGTTTAAAATCTACTAAAGCTTTATGAATTTCTTGCACACTTGAATATTGTGCAGTTATAACATTCGGCAAAAGCACAATACCTTTAATTTTATCGTTTTTTGCTGCATTTTGAATACTTTGGCAAATATCAAACACCCCAATAGTTGAAGAATTTTCGGTTGGCGAAAATGAATCAAAAGGATTATGAATTGTTTTTTCGCTTATTTTTTCTTGCAGTGAAATTACTAATACAGCATTATCGGGAATTGTAATTGTTTGTTCTTTAAACAATCCAGATGTACTCAATATAACACCACCTATAACTAATACAATCACAAAAATTCCTAACACAGTGCCCGTAAAAGTGGCAAATACATATTTCAAAAATTTTTTCATTTCGTTTTTTTTGTTGAATTTTGTCTATACTTTGAACTATACAAAGGTAGTTTTCTTATCGAAATAATCAAAGAGTTATAATCATTATAGTACATGCATACGCTTATTGTTATTTTAGGAGCTAATAGAGGTAATATATTACAAACATTTGAAAATGTGCGTAATGAAATGCACCATACCATAGGAAATATTATTTTGCAATCAAGTGTTTTTGAAAGTGAACCTTGGGGATTTGATGACTCACATTTTTTTTTTAATCAGCTCCTTATTATCACAACAACATTGTCGCCTCATGAGTGTTTGCATCAATGTTTGCATATAGAAAGCTTGCATGGGCGTGAACGCTCATCATTTCATGGTTATGAATCTCGCACTATTGATATTGACATACTATATTATGATTCGCAGATTATAGATTCAGAAACTCTCACAATTCCTCATCCGTATATTCAAAATAGAAAATTTGTATTGTTGCCACTTGTGGAATGTGTTCCTGATTTTATTCATCCTATATTACAAAAAACACAATTAGAACTGTTAGCTGCATGCACTGATACACGTAAAGTTAAAAAACACAATATCTAAAATAAGGATATTTTATTATAATAAGGGAGCAATAATATGATAGCTTGTGCCTTCATTTTCGGCACTTTCACATGAAATTTCACCCTTTAATTGATTTGTTACAGTGTTATATACCACACTCATTCCTAACCCCTTACCAAGCTGCATATTTGTTGTAAAAAAAGGATTAAACACTTTTTGCACAACATCAGGAGACATTCCTTTTCCTTTATCAGAAAATTGGAAATGCAACGAATTATCAATTATGCGAACCACTATAGAAATTTCATGTGTTTGCTCTTTTGTATAAGCATGCAGCAACACATTTTTCATCATATTCGAAATAATTTTTGCAAAGGCAGCAGGATAATTAGTAATTTCAATATCATCAGGACAGTCAATATTATATTGAATAGTACGTTCTGCGGTTTCTGCCGTTAAACTTGTAAGCACTTCGTGTATATATTCACGCATATTAAACAGTCTTTTTTGATCTGTCATTTCATCAACCGAAATGCGTTTAAAACTTTTCACCAATTCGCCTGTACGTTCAAGATTTGAGCGAATAAGATTTGTTGCTTCTTGCGTTGAAACAATATAATTTTGCAAATCAGATTGTTTCATTTTTCGTGATTCAAATAATTCTTTTAATGATTCTGTATTAGAACTGAGCGAACTTGTTGCAGCAACACCAATACCAACGGGAGTGTTAATTTCATGCGAAATACCAGCGACCAAACTTCCTAAAGAAGCCATTTTTTCGGATTCAATTAATTTCTTTTGAGTTATCTGCAATTCTTCTAAAGAACTTTCAATAGATTCTTTTTGTTTTTGAATTTCTTTATTTTGATAAACTGCAATATCTCGTTGTTTTTCAATCTCTTGTGCTTGAACAAGAATTTCGTCACGCTGTGTTTTAATTTCTATTTCGCGTAATTTTAATTCATTAATAATAGATTCTATTATTATAAGTTTCGACAATTCATTATTATTAACTATTGGAGTAACCATACATTGAATCCACACTAAACTTTCATTTTGAACTCGTTGCACCTCGTATAACACCGAGGTTTTATTTTGAATAGAATGTGTGAGTTGTGATTTTTCATCTTCGGATTTTGAGAAATCAAAAAAGTTTTTTGGTTGTTCAGAATAATAGTTCAAAAATGCATCATTTACCCATTCAACATCTCCATTTGGTGTAATAATAGCAACAGCATTTGCAGTTTTACTTGCCACTATCGATAATTGCTCTAACTGATAATTAAGCGTTTCTAAATTTTCTCTTTGAACAGTAATTTCCTCTTGTTTTTGAAGAATTTCTGCATTTTGCAACGACAAACGTGTGTAGTATTTACGGCGAGTTCTAAATCGGAACAACAATAAAATCAACAATAAAACAGCACCAATTAATACAATACCAATTGCAATTTTTGATATATACAGCAATTTTTCACGTTCATATAAAAGATGTAATTCTTGTTCATATTTTCGTTTTTCAAATGCATACAAATCAGAAGTACGCTTCATTTGCGTTTCAAGAAGTTGAATTTGTGTTTGGTTTATTGGATATTTTTGGTTCACTTCTGAAATTTGAGAATCATACAAAAATCCTACATTTTGAAGTTTATAATATTTTTGATAATACGACAACGCTAATTTATAATTTGCAAGAGATTTATATACATTCATTAATGCAAAGTAATTTTTTGAAAGAATAGCATTATCTTTTATTTTAGCAGCTCTTTCTATACTTTGTGTAAAATTTTCTATTGCAACAGTATGCTTTTTTTGTTCTTTATTTACATTTCCAATATTATAATACGCAATTGCAATTCCTCGCTCATTACGTAAAGTTGTATATAATTCTAAAGAAATATCATAATGATGCATAGCGGTTTGAAAATCGTTGTTATCATAAAACGCATTTCCAATATTAGTATGATATAATGTTAATCCTTCTAAATCATTAATTGCATCTGCTGTTAAAATAGCTTTGTTATAGTACCCAATTGCCTGTACATATTCATATAATTGATGATATGAAACTCCTATTTTATTATACGCTTCGGCTTGTTTTTTTTGAGAAGCTATATGTTCAAGGGATTCTTTGAGCAACGCAATTGCTTTTTCTTGTTCGTTATGTTGCATATACACATCTGCAATATCAAAATACGCATCGGTAACACCCTCTTTATTATTTTGTTTTTTTTGTGCTTCTAAATTTTTTTCAAACAAATCTATTGCCTCATCTTTATACCAAAGTTCATCGTACATATACGCTAACTGTTTTTGTTTTGCAGCAATTTCTTGTTCACTTGCATTTTTTTCCATTAACGAAAGAGATTCTAATTGAAGCTCAAGAGCGTTATTTAATTGCCCAATATTTCGTTGGTTTTCTGTTAAATAATCCAAACACACTAATTGTTTTGACACATCTTGCAAGGAATCATACAAATATTTTGCTTTACGCAAATCATTTTCAGAAGCATTATATTGTCCAAATTGAAGGTTTGCAACTCCGCTTGTAAGAAGAGAATCAGCAAATGCGGCATCAACAACTTTTGGTATAGATTTTTGTTGGGATTTTCGTGGCAAAGGTTGATTTTCGGCTCCCTGCACTACTTGCATTATAGAAGATAGTTCATCAATAGTATCAGGAGGATGTGTAGGATAATCAGAAATGAGTTCGTTGTTTTCTGGTATGAGTGTGGGTACAATCACATTTTCTTGTGCTAAAACATAATCATAATGTTGTTTTTGAGCTTCTTCGTCTATAGTTGTTTGCAAACGCGACAATTTTTGTGGTTGTATTGAATGCGAAACTGCAAACACATTCGTTACCGTATCATATAGCGCATCATCATCATCTACTGTAAGATTATTTTTAAACACCGTAAACATTCCTTCATTTTGGCGTAAGGTAGAATCTGTTATATAAATCGGGTCAAGAATAATAGTATTTTCAAAGGTATAATCAGAAAAATATTCTGAAAGTTGAAACGGTTTAGAATAATATACATACCCTTCGTGAGCAACCGAAATAAAATACGAATTTTTTGAATGAAGATTACAAACATAATATCCCGTTGCAGGATCTAATTGCGCAGAGTCGGTTATAGAACGCGTTGTAAGATTAAAAAGATATACATCTTTATTTTTAAGAGTATCGTTATTTTGAGTAATAACAAGCCCTTGCACCATAGCATTCGGATATAATTTTTTGTCTTCAAATGCAACTATTTGCAAATCATATTCGCCATTTGTAGCAGTGCAAGCTGATGAATAATAGGCTTTTCCTCCGTCATAACTTGTTTTAAAAAACATATCATATTGTGGAGTATTTATAGGATATCCCATATTTTTCACATCTAACACAATACTATCTTGAGAAATTTCTGCTCTATACACATCAAACCCTCCCATTCCACCGGGACGATTACTACTAAAATACAATAGATTGCTATTTGCCTGAAAATGTGGACTTTCCTCGTGATGCGAAGAATTAATTGCTGCTCCCATATTTATTGCTGCTCCCCAAGTGCCATCACGATTTAGTCGCGACATATAAATATCTAATCCTCCATACCCGCCTTCTCTATCCGAAGTAAAATATATAACTTTTCCATCGGCAGAAATTGTTGCATGCGTTTCATTTGCCGAAGAATTTATTGGTGCGGGAAATTTTTTTAATGGCGACCATATACTACTGTCAATTAAATCAGAATAATACAAATTACCACACTCAGGATCTTCGCGATATACAAGAAGCATTTTTCCGTTAGGATGCATACCAACACTTGCTTCTTTTAGTTCCGAATTAATATTAGAACTCAAAGGTTTTGGCTTACTCCACACATCATTTTTTTTGTATATAATGTAAATGTCGTCGTTATGTGCTTTTCGTCCATTATTTACATTGTCATTGTAAAAATACGAATCGGCAGTAAAAATAAACATTGATTCATCGGGCGAAAACAATCCACTATGAAAATATGTTTGAATACCTACTGCTTCACTAAAATCAGAAATTGTAACATGCACAGGTTCTTTCATAAGCTCAAGACCCGTTTTACAGCTTGCAATTTTTTCTTTGCATGCTGAATAATTCATATGCAATGAATTTATATGTGTAAGATATTGTGTTAAATAACCTTCGGCGCGTTCATAATTATATTCATTAAAAAAATGCTGCCCAATAAACCATAAAGCATCTGTTGGAGCGGCGGTTTCATTTACACGAGAACGATACCGAGAAGTAATATTTTGAATTGCCTTTTCGAGATATGGCAATGGACTTTGTTTATTTGCAGAACGAATAATTGCATATGCCATTTTAAAATTATAATTAGCATTATCAGGACTTATTTCAAGTAATTGTTCAATAAGAGGCATTGCCTGTTCGTATTGCTGCATGGATAATAATTTGTCCATACTCTTATAAATACTACGTGTAGAACTTTCATCTTGTGTAAATAATGTTACAGGCAAGATAAAAATGGCAGCTATTATAATTAAAGACCAGGTTGATTTTCTCAACATGAAAACTTATTTTAAATACAAATACAATTTAAATATACTGTTTAATATGCGAATATACAATAATCTGCTATGTTTTATTACTTTACGGCTATAATTTTTAACAGAAAACACCAAAATAATTTTTCAATTTGTTTACAAAAAACAATAAAAAAAAGAAATAACAGTGCGTTTTCATATAGGCAACAGATATAAAAAAACAACTGAAACTATAAAACCTAATAAAAATCCGGCATATACCTGCGATTGAGAATGTGCTTGTAATAACAGTCGCGAGTATGCAACTACTCCTGCAACAGCAACTGCTAAAACAAAGAGCAGTTCATTATATATATGAGTTATTTTGAGTAAAGAAAATAATAAACCTATAAATCCACCTATTCCTATCATATGCAAACTAATTCTCCAAAAAAAAGTAATAAGAAAGCTCAAAGAAAGCAAACTTGCACATAATAATATATACGTATGAATTGGTGTAAAAAGAGGGTGAACAAGTAACTTTGTATAAGTAAATATATATATACAGGTAGTTGTAAACAACAAAAACAAACGAGCATGAGGTTCACGAACAGAGGTATTTAAAAGTTGCAACAGTACATAATATATAGGAAAAACCAACAAGGGCAATACATATGTCATCATACATATTGATACAATAAATTGTTGTTTAACTGCTGTATGAAAAAAATAATATTCAGGCAGCATCCATAACAAAACAGCAGAACCAAAAGTTGCATACGCAATAGGATGAAACACTATAGAAATTATCCACGCAAATACAGAAAAAGGAGTATGTTTTGTAGCAATTTTTTTAAACATAGTTTATAATTCCTTTCGCAAACGCCCTACAGGTATATCTAATTGTTCTCGATATTTTGCAACTGTTCTGCGGGCAATAATGTACCCTTTTTCCTGCAAAATTTTCGAAAGTTCCTCGTCGGTATATGGTTTTCGCTTATTTTCTTGCATTATTATATCTTGTAAAATACTTTTAATTTCACGTGATGAAACCTCATCTCCCGATTCCGTTTGCAAACCTTCTGAAAAAAAGAATTTAAGAGGAATTATGCCATACGGTGTTTGAATGTATTTGCTATTAGCAACACGCGAAACAGTAGATATATCAAGCTCTGTTTTGTCGGCTATATCTTTTAAAATCATGGGTTTAAGCTTAGACTCATCACCACTCATAAAAAAATCTTTTTGATATTCAAAAATTGCTTGCATAGTGCCCAACAATGTATAATATCGCTGTTGAATTGCATCAATAAACCATTGAGCAGAATCTATTTTTTGACGTACAAACTGAATTGCTTCCTTTTGAGATTTAGAAGCTGTATGTTTTTTTCTTAAATCAGCTAACATATCGGCATATGCTCTACTTACGCGAATGTCAGGAGAATTTTTTGCATGCATAATGACCTCATAATTACCATTTTGTTCTTCAAGAATAAAATCAGGAATAATGGCATAGGTAGAATTTTTACTGTATTGATCAGTGATATCGCCACCCGGTTTTGGATTAAGTTTTACAATAACATCAATAGCATCTTTTAAATGTTCTTCTTCAATATCAAGCCTTTGTATTATTTTATCATAATGTTTTTTTACAAACTCATCATAAAAATCGCGTAAAATATACGTAGCTGTAACAACTGAGGCGGTTTTTTGTTTTCGCATCACTTGTAGCAGCAAACATTCTTGCAACGAAGTTGCTGCAATACCCGGTGGGTCAAGGCTTTGGATAACGCGGAGAACTGTTTTTAGCTCATCTTCGGTAACAGAAATATTTTGTGTGAGCATAATGTCATCGGCAATATTTTCAATATCACGCCGCAAATATCCATCTTCATCAATATTGCCAATTAAAAAATCGGCAAGCGTTAATTGTTCTTCTGTAAGCTCTCTCAGTCCGGCTTGCATTCGTAAATGCTCTTGAAACGAATTCCCTACTGAAAATGGAATTTCTTTATTTCCTTCATCAGCAGCATAATTATTGGTTTTATACTTATAATTATTGTATTCATCATCATTAAAATAATCGTCAATAGAAAATTCGTCAATATCAGAATCGTCAGAATCATCGGTATCTGATTCATACGAATCCTCAAAAGGTTCATCTACTTCTAATGCGGGATTTTCTTCTATTTCTTGTTTTATTCGTTGCTCAAGCATCATAGACGGCACTTCAAGCAATTTTATTACTTGAATTTGCTGTGGCGACAGCTTTTGCTGCAATTTTTGTTGCAATTTTTGATTCAACATAGTTGTTTCTATTTTACACTGAATGTTTATCAAAAATACTATAAATACTTAATGTTTGCAAACAGTAAAAATAAGAGATGAAAATATTTTTGATTTTTTATATACACATGCATTTTTTTAAAAGATTCGCAATCTATAATAATAATTTTACGCAAAAAGTAAATTTTATCTCTCCCATATAATTTTGTTTTTCATATAATTACACTTTCAATTTTAGGTTGTGTTTTTCAATAGAATTTTTATATTTGTATAAATCTATCTGCTATATGAAAAAACCTCTTTTTCTTTTTATAATTACGTGTTGCTTAAGTTTACACGGATTTTCTCAATCAAAAGCTATTAAGAAATTATATACTTTATATGATAGTCGTGAATTTGTAAAATGCGTTGAACATGCCGATAAAATTATAAAGAAAAACGAACATGAATTAGAAGCATATTATGTAAAAGCAATTGCATATTTTGAAATGGCACAGCTACCTCAACGGTATAAAGATTTTACAAACGACCCTCTTTTGGAATGTTTGCGTGCTTTAACGGTAATTCGCACAAAAGATTCTCAATCTGAAATATTTGAGGAAAACGAAGAAAAATTAGCACTTATATATAATTATTCAGAATATGTTGCCGAACAATTAAAAAGCACAAATCAAGAAAAAGCTATTGTTTTGTATCAGCGACTAATGCGGGCGTATCGTGTGCAAACAGGGGCATTAGACCTTGCTATTATTTATGCAAAAGTTGGAAATTATGAACAATGTATGCGGCAAGTTTCTCGATTGTACGATAAATCCCCCGAAAACATAACAAGTTCGCACGAAAATTATCAAGCGTTAACCGAAGGTGCTCTTTTACTTGCCAATTATTGGATGTTTCGTGATTTATTTTGGTTGGTTACCAATTATAAATCAAAATATGAAACAAATTATGCAATAAGTGCTGGCTTCAAAAAAGCCGTATTATTAAGTATTGATACGGCAAAAAACGAAGAAGAAAAAAATTACTTTTACGATTTTTCTAAACAAGGATTAGGAATTTATAAAGATGATGCAGAGTTTGTAAAACATGTAGAAACACAATGGCTTGACGTGATAGATAAAGAAATTGATTTGTTTAAAAACACCGATTCTAACTCACGAACATGGAAAGACACCATATATTTAAGAAATGCGGCAAAATACATACGCATGAGTAGGGAACTTTTTCCAGAAAGTGCAAATATTGCACAAGCACAAAAAAAATTTGAAATAAGCTTTCATCTAAAACCACTTAAACATGAACAGGCAGCCTTTCAAGAATATGCTTTGCGTGCTATTAATACGTGGAGAAACTCTGGTTGCCAATGTGATACCGGAAGAGTTATTCGTTTGCGTCCTGTGTATCAAGTTGATTGGGATACCACCTTAACTCGCCTTGCACAATCACATGCAGAAAGTATGTTTGCAAATAATTTCACAAACAATATTGATGCTGTAACTGGCGAAAACCCATGGGATAGAGTAAATTCGACACATTTACGTGGTCAAACTGTTGAAACACTAAGTGGCACATATTATATTAAAGCATTACAAATTGGCGAAGTTCTTGGACATGGTTTTGCATTGGGTTCTACCTATGAATTGGCAGATATTGACACGCTTGTTCAAGAGGTGGTAGAATCATGGATTACTACACGATTTAGTCAAAATTGCCCTAAAATTATGACAGCAGAATTTTCTCATATGGGTTTAGCGGTGTATGGCGATAAATGGGTTTTATTGTTTGCACAAATTCATGATATTACTATTAGTCGGAAATGACACTTGCGGCGTGGCATACAAAACACTGTATTGAAGCAGGCTGCGATGAGGCTGGGCGTGGCTGTTTAGCGGGACCTGTATTTGCAGCAGCTGTTATATTTCAGGCAGATTACACAAACAGTGAACTTGCCGATTCTAAAAAGTTATCAGAAAAAAAAAGAATAGCACTTCGCACTCAAATTGAACAAGATGCCCTTGCTTTTGCTATTGGAATTGTACATGCACAAAAAATTGATGAAATTAATATTTTGCGAGCTTCATTTTTAGCAATGCATAAAGCCTTAGAGCAATTATCTGTTACTCCAGAACATATACTTATTGACGGAAATCGTTTTACTCCATTTAATGCAATACCACACACTTGTGTTGTAAAAGGAGATAGTAAATATATGTCAATTGCCGCAGCCTCTATTTTAGCAAAAACATATAGAGATGAATACATGCAAAAAATTCACAAAGAATATCCTGTGTATAATTGGAAAAAGAACAAAGGGTATCCAACTTTAGAGCACAGAAATGCTGTATTTACACATGGTTATTCTCCCTATCATCGCACATCATTTTCGGTTTCAAATCAACTCTCATTGTCGTTTCCTCAATAAGTTTGCATCATTACAAACTGGTATGTTTGTGTTTTTTATGAATTATAAGAAACAACCAAATCTCTATGAGATTTAAACGCATTCATAGAATAAGAAATAATTTGTTTCATTTCATGTAACAATTGAAGATATAAAAGGCTATTGCGTGTATTCACAAGTTTTGATTTCATACGCTTCATTTGTTTTTTGCGTGTTTTATTAATTGTTTCGAACAATTCAGCTTGTAAATCTGCTATTAATTCGAGGCTCGAAAAATCTTGAGATTCAATATTTTCAATAATTGCATTAAAATATACATTAAGTTGCGTTTTAATGTCATGCAGTTCAACCTTTTGTTCATCAATAAGCGGTCGGTGATTATTATTCACATGTGTAAACGAAGGGTTTGCTATAAACGTAAGACTTCGTGCCATTTCTCGGAGATAATCAAGTAATTGCACATAATTATAGTTTACCTCTAAATTATCAGTGCTTATTTCTTGTAAAACAACATTTACATTATCTTTTAAATCTTTAGCATTTGCATCAAGTTGTTTTGCACGCTGCTTTGCACGTTTTAATTCATGATGATTATAATGGTCAAATCCAGCATACACTTGAGAAATAATATCATTTATTTGAAGTAATACAGAATTTACGTTTGCAAAAGAGCGTGTAACAATATTTGATTCATACACATCAATTTTTTGAGCATTTAATGCATCTTGCTTTTTCTTATATTGTGATTTAAATATTTGCGAACGTGTAATCACAAATAAAGTAATAAAAATGAGAGGGATTAATGCGTACATTTCGCCTTTATTTATCACAAACACCATAATAGCTGTTGTAATAAACGCAATAAAGGCTGTTAAAAACCATCCAGAAATAACAGTTAGTACGCCAGTAATTCGATATACCGCCGATTCTCGTCCCCACGCACCGTCGGCAAAAGAACTTGCCATAGCTACCATGAATATAACATACGTAGTAGAAAGTGGGAGTTTATATGAAGTTCCAACAGTTATAAGCATACTTGCAACCATAAGGTTTATAGATGCACGTAATAAGTCAAACGAAGCAACATTGCTTACATCTCCTTCTACATCTTTTGGTTGGAAACGTGAATTTACGAATGCTGCTATTCGTTGTGGAACAAAAGAAGAAACCCGTTCCGAAAAGCGAGTTGCCGAACGCACAATAATACGTGCTATAAGAGAGGATCCAAATTGTTTGGGTCCTTGCGATTGGTCGCTAAGATTAATTGTAGTTTGCGTAACATGTTTTGCTTTTTTAGATAGCCATAACGTAAGCACCATTATCATTCCTGCAATAAGTAAAAAAATTGAAGGAGTAACCACATTTCCCATAAGTGCATCCATGGCAAACGTATCGTTTGCTGCTCCATTTGTCATAAAAACTTGAAATGAATGTAAACCAGCAAGCGGCACGCCTATAAAATTAACAAGGTCGTTTCCGGCAAATGCAAGAGCTAAAGCAAACGTACCTACCAAAACCACTAATTTAAGTACATTAATTTTGAATAATAATTGTAAAAGTTTAATAATAATTGTAAAAACAATAATACTATATATCCATAAATGAGACATATTTTCTTGAATAAAGTCTTTTACAGAATCAGTTAAAAACTGAGCATGTTTTGCACCTTTAATAATCATAAAATATACAAGCACCGTTATTGCTATTCCTCCAAACAAAGAACCAAATCGTTGCATTGCTTTTTCATAATTAAATGAAAAAATAAATCGCACAATCCATTGCACAAGCAAACCAAAAAAGAAGGCAACAATTATTGAGGTAAAAATACCAATAATAATACGAATTGCGTTTGCTGTATTTATATATTCAAATAAATTCATAAGTGGTTGTTGAGCTGTATTAAGTCTTATTACAGCTATGGCAACAGCACCACCAAGGAGTTCAAATACAATAGAAACAGTTGTTGAAGTTGGTAATCCAAGTGTGTTAAATGCCTCAAACAATAATACATTCGTAATCATAACAGCTATGAAAATTATCATAATATCATGAAAACTAAACATACTGGGAATAAAGATACCGCTTCGAACCACCTCCATCATTCCATCAGAAGAGAGTACGCCGCCTAAGATACCGAATGAAGCTATTAAAATAACTACCCAAAAAGGTGCTGCTTTTGCTCCAATTGCAGAACTTAAAAAATTTGCAGCATCATTTGAAACCCCAACAACTAAATTAAAAACAGCAAAAATAAATAATATCCCAACTAATATAATGTAATAATGTTCCATAAAATTCTAAATAAAATGAGGCTCACGCAAAGTTTTATATGTGTAAAAAATAATAATTAATTAAAATGTAATTTCGGTATAAATACCAATTCTGTTTTTAGTTTTATATGAGCTGTTGTCAAAAATCCAGCCTGCATAATTTAATGAAATCCGCAAGTTTTTGATAGGGGTATATTCCAAGCCGCCAATTATTGCGTTTCCGTCTTTTGCTTCATTCCATGGGTCAATTTCATTTTCTACAACATTTGACCATAATTTATCAAAGCGAGCAAATACTTTTATTTGTTCATCTATTTTATATGTTGTATATAATGAGAATCCTGCCAAATCATGTTTGTCAATATTTTTATTATTAAACGAATACATATATTCTGCATTCCATGAAATTTTATCATTTGGTGTAATTGATACTAAAGAATTAAGATTCACAGGATTATTTGAAAGGCGTGAATAATCGCCATACACACGAAATAAAAATTCATTTGTTGGTTTTATAGTAGCTCCAAATCCATATAAAAAATCCATATCGGCTTGTACATTTGTAAATTCTTCACCATTGGTAATTGCAATATCAAAATCGAGTTGTTCACTTACCGAATGTTTTAGAATTACACCTAAATCAGTTTTTTTTCCTATGTTATGTTCTTGCAAAAAGGTTTTATACACATATCGATATCCCCAAAAATCTTCTTGTAATTGACATGTCATTAAGTCAATTAAACCGAAACTAATTGTTGTTGAATTATCAAGAGAATATGTTCCATACGCATTTCGGAGGCGTATAAGTTGACTTTTCGATGCCCCTATCGACATCTCATTTGGCGAACCTACATCTACCATAAGTTGGGCAGAAAATTCTTTGCTTATATTATATGCATATCCAAAATACGCACGTTCTAAGTTAAATCCAACAGAATTTACCTTTTCTGAAGTAAATTGCGTATGATAATTTGAGAAAATTGTTGCAGATACTTTTCCGTTTGGAACAAAAGTGTCAGATTCTTGTGCAAATATGCCTATTGAAACGGCAACACACATACACAAAAGTAAAAATCTTTGTTTCATAGATGTAAATTTTAACATTTATTATACAAACAAAACTATTTTAATTTAAAAAAATATAATTCGCTATGTTAAATTTATGTTAAATTTATATAAAAAAACATTGTTTTTACTTGAAAGCTTGCGAGGTATTGTTTTTTTTTAACAAAAAAAAAGGGAGCATAATATACACTCCCTTTTTAATATATTCTTTAAAGCAATTAGTTTACCGCATCTGCGAGTTCTTTTCCAGCTTTAAATTTTGCCACTTTTTTTGCAGAGATTGCAATTGTTTTTCCTGTTTGTGGATTTCTTCCAGTTCGTGCCGAACGAGCTGAAACAGAGAATGTTCCAAACCCAACCAAAGCTACTTTATCACCTTTTTTTAACGCTCCTGTAATAGCACTTACGCAAGCATCTAATGCTTTTTTTGAATCAGTTTTTGATAATCCAGAACCGGTTGCAATTTGGTCAATTAATTCTGCTTTGTTCATAGTTCTAAAAATTTATAGTTAATACTTATTTAACGTGTATGTGCAAATATATAAGAAAGTTTTCAAAAAACAAATGAATGTGCGTTAAACAACACGTTTTCTTGCACATATATCTATTATTATAAAAAATTACCACAATTGTGTTTGTTTTTGTTCAATTCTAAGAAATTGCAACATATCAACAACTGAGGTGGTATGAGAGAGGTTCAAAAAGATTTGTGCAGCATCTTTAATTGGAATTTTTTGAAAATATGACGTATGTGCAGTATTTAAAAATCGGAGTATAAAAAATGCATGTATCCACGTAAAAAATCGTTTTTTAAACATGTTTGCATTTGAAGTATGTTGTTTTATTTCTTGAATTTTGGAAATAAAATCATGTTCACTCATAAATTCTTGTAAAGAAGGATGAAATGCTGCATATTTTTTTGCCAATTCAATCTGAGAAAGCTCTCTATATGTATATGGTTGTATAAATTGACGAAGCACTTCATAACTTTCTGGACAATAACTGTAAAATGTCTTAGTTTCTGACTGTGCCAATGTTGCCATAGCATGCCCCGTTCCAAAAGGAACTCTATGCGACACACGAGATGATGGTATAATAATAGTGTCAGCAATTATTCCTATACGTTCTGATTGAAATAATTTTTGCAAAAAATAAAAATCTTCGCCAGCTTGGCGTTTATTCATTCCTCCAACTCTGCAATACGCTTCGGCAGTAACTGCCATGCTCGAACCAACGGTATGATAGGGATATATAAATCCAATTGACTCAAGAGCACGCACATACAATCTAAGATGTAATTCATATTGTGCAATTGCAGCATACATGTGTAAAGGTAAATCGCCACTAAGAGGGTGTTCAAAATGAATATTTGCAACGCCACATAAAGGATTTTGTGTAAAAAAAGATTCTAATGCAGTAAAAAAATTCTTTTGAACCAAAGTATCTGAATCGCAGGCAGCAATAATTCCGTGTGGAGCATGTAGTTGCGAAAACCTCCGTACCGCCTCGTCCATGCCAATTTTACGAGCAAGTCCAACACCTGCATGTTTTTTGGGTAGATTTGGAACATAAAGAGGAAAAATAGTAAGCCATGGAATATTTATTTCTCGTGCAAATTTCTGTAATGTACTATATGTCTGCTCGTTAAATTCTGCTGTTTCTTTTGTGTCCGATTCGCTATGATTTATTACAACAATAATTTCCACACTTCCTTTTGGTTTTTCACAAGCACAGAGCGATTGTAATGTAAATACAATATCTGGTTCAAAATAACAGGGAATAACAACCACAAGAGACACGTTAGAAGCGGGTTTTTGTGTAATATACGGAGGATTTGCTTGAAAGCGGGCAAAGTATGTATCAGCAAACTGTGAAGTACTCATAACGAAAATAATTGTATAGCATTTTGAGTAGTTTTTTGAGAAACTTCAAGTAATGAACATTGTTTTATTTCTGCAACTTTTTGTGCTATATATATAATATACGAAGGTTCGTTGCGTTTCCCGCGAAAAGGCACGGGAGGTAACCACGGATCATCGGTTTCTAATAAAATATGCGACATATCAATTTCTGAAATAATAGAAGGTAATTCAGAATTTTTATAGGTAACAACGCCACCTATACCTATGTGAAATCCTAATTGAATAGCCTTGTGAGCATCTTTAAGAGTTCCCGAAAAACAATGAAACACTCCACGAAATGTTTGATTTGGCAATTCCGATAACATATCAAATATATGCGGAAAGGCATTGCGAGCATGAATTACTATCGGCAAGTTATGTTTTTGAGCAAAACGAACTTGATATAAAAACGCATCTTTTTGTTCAGCAACAAAGGTGGTATCTCTATATAAATCAATGCCAATTTCACCAATTGCACATATATGTTTGGCAGATTCAAATGCAGTTTCAAACGCATCTAACTCTTCTTTGTAGTTTTGCTTAATATACGTAGGGTGCACACCAATCATAGGCACACACATATCAGGATATTGTGCTACTAAGGCTTGAAGATGCGGTCTTTTTTGCGCATTAATATCGGGTAATAAAATATGAGAAACCCCTGCCTGTTTAGCCCGTTCAATAACTTCATGTCTATCGGCATCAAATTCTTGAACATACAGGTGAGAATGAGTATTTATAAATTGCATAAAAAGTATTTTTTCGCACTATAATATGTATATTTTCCAAAAAAACAAAGCCTGTTTTTTTTTGGGTATTGCCATGTAATAGCATAAGTACATATACATTTTTACTATCTACAAACATAGTATTTTTTATTTATAAAACACCTGCGATTTTACAATACAGGTCTTTCATCAGGTAAAAAAATGAGTAATTTTATAGTTTCTCGTTCAATATTTAGCAACGTAATGATTTGGCAATTACATATTTTTATATAATTTTGTCAACGTAAAAAAAACATATTAATTAATATAAATTATAAATAATTATGGCAATAAAAATTGGAATCAACGGATTTGGACGAATTGGTCGTTTTGTGTTCCGTCAAGCAGTTGCAAAAGGAACTGTTGAAGTTGTTGCAATCAACGATCTTATTGATGTTGATTACATGGCATACATGTTAAAATATGATTCTACACATGGACGTTTTAATGGTACTGTTGAAGTAAAAGACGGACAACTTGTAGTAAATGGGAAAAAAGTACGCGTAACTGCAGAACGCAATCCAGCAGATATTAACTGGGGTGCTGTTGGTGCTGATTATGTTGTTGAATCTACAGGATTATTTCTTGAAAAATCAAAAGCACAAGGACATATTGATGCAGGTGCGAAAAAAGTAATTCTTTCAGCTCCTTCAAAAGATGACACTCCTATGTTTGTTATGGGTGTAAATCACACTTCATATACAAAAGATATGAATTTTGTTTCAAATGCATCATGTACTACAAACTGTTTAGCTCCTATTGCAAAAGTTCTTAACGACAATTGGGGTATTGTAGAAGGTCTTATGACTACTGTACATGCAACTACTGCAACACAAAAAACTGTTGATGGTCCGTCTGTAAAAGACTGGAGAGGCGGTCGTGGTGCAGGACAAAATATTATTCCTTCTTCTACAGGTGCTGCAAAAGCGGTAGGAAAAGTAATTCCTGAACTTAATGGTAAATTAACTGGAATGGCATTCCGTGTTCCAACTCCTGACGTGTCGGTTGTTGACTTAACATGTAGATTGGCAAAACCAGCTAAATATTCAGAGATTTGTGCTGCAATGAAAGCTGCATCTGAAGGACCATTAAAAGGTATTTTAGGATACACCGAAGATGCTGTAGTATCAAACGATTTTATTGGCGACACTCGTACTTCTATTTTTGATGCTGATGCTGGAATTCAATTATCGGACACTTTCGTAAAAGTAGTATCTTGGTACGATAACGAAATGGGATATTCTACAAAAGTTTGTGAACTTATAGAATACATGGATTCAGTAAAATAATACGTTATTTTTTACTACATTATATAAAACGGCAGCCTTCTACAGACTGCCGTTTTTTTGTTATCTTTCTTTATTGTTCTATCAAAAACTAACATACACAAAAAAAGTCTCCTAAATAGTATTCAATATACGCAAATCATGTATTTTTGCTGAAAGTAAATAATTATACTATGGCACAATCAATTTTATATTATTCTACAAATCACGCTGCTCCAAAAATTTCGTTTGGCGACGCATTGTTACAAGGTTTAGCTCCCGATAAAGGACTATATATGCCCGATGCTATTCCTGTATTTTCTTCTGAAGAAATTACAGGTTTTTCTCAAAAACCATATGCAGAAATTGCATTTGCAGTATTTTCAAAGTTTTTTGGGAATGAAGTGCCTGCAAACACGCTCAAAACTATGTGCCAAGAAGCATATACATTTGATATTCCTTTAGAAGCTGTTGTTGACAATAAATATATAATGCGTCTTGATCAAGGTCCAACCGCATCGTTTAAAGATTTTGCGGGACAAATGATGGGGCGATTAATGCAGTTTTTTTTACAAAAAAACAATGCTCATAAACTTATTCTTACCGCAACCTCTGGAGATACGGGGAGTGCTGTTGCTCATGCTTTTTATAAGCGTTCAAACATTCAAATTGCTGTGCTTTTTCCAGAATCAGAAGTGTCTGACCGTCAACGGAAACAAATGACCACACTTGGTAAAAATATTCAAATAATTGCTATTGATGGTAAATTTGACGATGCACAAGCAATGGTAAAAGAAGCATTTTCTGACCCAGACCTCCGTCATCTTGAGCTTACAAGTGCAAATTCTATTAATATTGGGCGACTTATTCCGCAAATTGTGTATTATATATATGCATATTCTCGTTTGGCTACATCAAAAGATCAACCAATACTATTTTCTATTCCATCAGGAAATTTTGGAGATATGATGGGATGCGTACTTGCTTCAAAAATGGGATTACCAGTGAAAAAAATTCTTATTGCGGTAAATCAAAACAATGAATTTGAAACACTGCTTCGCACACAAAAGTATGCTAAAATTGAACCTTCTATTAACTGTATTTCAAATGCTATGAATGTTGGACATCCAAGCAATCTTGCACGTGTTATTGAGCTTTACGGCGGAAATATGGACGAAAAAGGCATAATTACAAAAAATCCTGATTATACATTGTTGCAAAATGATTTTTTTGCAGTAAGTGTAAGTGATGAACTAACAAAACAAACAATTGCTCGCACATGGGAACAATATAATGTTTTATTAGAACCCCATGGAGCAGTAGGTTGGCGGTGTGTAGAAGAATATTGTGCACAAAATCCAACAGAAAACAATGCACTTATAGTTTCATTAGAAACAGCACATCCTGCTAAATTTCCGCAGGCAATTATTGAACAAACAGGTGTAAATCCAGAACTGCCACCAAGTTTGCAAAACTTAGACACACTCCCCGAACAATTTGATAGAGTGCAAGGAAATTATGCTACATTTAAAAAATATTTATTAGAAAAATATTCGTAATTTTTTTACAACATATTAATTAAGTGAATGTTACAAGCTATACGTTTTGTGATAAAAAATAGAATTGTGTGTATGTTTATTTCTATACTAAAATACGTTTTTTAAACACTTCTGTTTTTTCTTTATTCTCTTTTGTTTATATTTGTTAAACTATGTGGTATATATCATTGTTTTTTGAAATAAATGATTCCTTAAAAAATAAGAGATTTTGATAAATACATAACATATATAATAGTTTCAACATAAAAATGAAAACATATGAAATGGATGAAAAAAAATTAACAAGTAGCTCGGGCGCTCCTATTGTTGACAATCAAAATGCTATGACAGCAGGACCACGAGGTCCAATGCTTTTACAAGACATTTGGTTTCTTGAAAAATTAGCACATTTTGATAGAGAAGTAATACCCGAAAGACGTATGCATGCAAAAGGCTCAGGAGCATTTGGTACATTTACGGTAACACATGATATTACAAAATATACAAAAGCAAAAATCTTTTCGGAAATAGGCAAAAAAACAGAATTATTTGCTCGTTTTTCTACCGTTGCAGGCGAACGAGGTGCTGCAGACGCAGAAAGAGATATTCGTGGATTTGCAGTAAAATTTTATACCGAAGAAGGCAATTGGGATTTAGTAGGCAACAATACACCGGTGTTCTTTTTAAAAGACCCTTTAAAATTTCCCGATTTGAACCATGCTGTAAAACGTGATCCGAAAACAAATTTACGAAGTGCAAAAAACAACTGGGATTTTTGGACACTATTACCCGAAGCTCTACATCAAGTAACCATTACAATGAGTGATAGAGGTATTCCTGCATCATATCGGCACATGCATGGATATGGTAGTCACACGTTTAGCATGTATAATGCTAAAAATGAAAGAATTTGGGTTAAATTCCATCTTCATACTCAGCAAGGAATTAAAAATCTTACCGACCAAGAAGCAGAAGCATTAATTGGAAAATGTCGCGAAAGCCATCAACGTGATTTATTTGACAGTATTGAAAAAGGAGATTTTCCAAAATGGACGATGAAGATTCAAGTAATGACTGATGATCAAGCTAAAAAACATAAACATAATCCTTTTGATTTGACAAAAGTTTGGTCGCAAAAAGAATTTCCATTAATTGATGTGGGTGTAATGGAATTGAATGTAAATCCTGAAAACTATTTTGCAGATGTTGAACAAGCAGCATTCAATCCAGCAAATATTGTCCCCGGAATTGGGTTTTCGCCTGACAAAATGTTACAAGGTAGATTATTTTCGTATGGTGATGCACAACGCTATAGACTTGGCGTAAATCACCATCTTATACCAGTAAACAAATCAAAATGTCCTTTTTTAAATATGTTTCATCGTGATGGACAAATGAGAACAGACGGAAATTATGGAGCAACATTAGGATATGAACCAAATAGTTACGGAGAATGGCAAGAACAACCCGAATTTAAAGAACCTCCATTAGAGTTAGATGGCTCCGCCGATCATTGGAACCATAGAGACGATGACGGCGATGATTATGCACAAACAGGTGATTTATTTAGATTAATGAGTGCCGCTCAACAACAAGTGCTATTTGAAAATACTGCAAGAGCAATGGGCGATGCTCCAAAAGAAATAAAAGTGAGACATGTGTGTAATTGTTTAAAAGCAGACGAAAAATATGGAAAAGGAGTAGCGTCTGCGTTAGGAATAGCAATGAGTGAAATTAATTAATATTAAAAACATACAAATATGAAAGAAAAAAGTATAGAATTATTAAACAAAGCAATTGCTGATGAATTAGCAGCCGTTCATCAATATATGTATTTTCATTTTCGTTGTGATGATTTAGGATATGATTTATTGTCAAATCTATTTAAACGTACAGCAATAGAAGAAATGGTGCATGTTGAAGAACTTGCTGAACGAGTTTTATTTCTTAAAGGAGAAGTGGAAATGAAAGTTGCTCATGACGTTCAAAAAATTCACGATGTAAGAAAAATGCTTGAAAAAGCTGCTGAAATGGAAAGTGATAGTGTGAGAGATTATAATATATGGGCAAATGAATGTTCAAAAAATGCAGATTCTGTATCTAAAAAAATTTTTGAAGCATTAGTAGAAGACGAAGAACGCCATTACGACCAATACGACACTGAAATAGATAATCTTACAAAATTTGGTGATAATTATTTAGCTCTTCAATCAATAGAACGTAGTAAAAATATAGCATCTGGTAAACCTACAGAATAAAACTCTCATAGTTTACATTATACGTAAAAGCGAGATTGATACTGAAAAACATTCAATCTCGCTTTTGTTTTTAATATGTTGTACAATTATATCATTTGTTTTATCAAGATTTGCAAAACTCAATACACTACAAACAAACACCTCCACGAATAAAGCCAGATTCACCAGCTCCTGCTTCAAAAAAAAGAGACGCACGTTTTGCAAATGAATATCGCCATCCTACAATAGTAAGATTATATGAATGTGAAAAAGTCTTACTTTTTTCAATATGCAGATGTTTATGAGTGTAAAGCAATAAAGACGAAAACCCTAAATACCACAGTTGTTTTTTACGTGCAATATACTCATATTCAACCCCTACTCCCGCGTATTTAGTTTTCACAAAAAAATCTGGCGAACTTGATGCCCCTACAAGTGAAGGATGTGCAGACTCATACCCCACAAGTACATGAATATTTACATTTGTTTTCGTTCGTAATTGAATACCACCAAACATATCGCCACTTGCATATAATTTATCGTACAATTCTGGATTTTGCAATTGAATTATACTATATCTTCCATGTGCAACAAACGGATGAATATCTATATGTATAAACTCAGTATCTTGTTTTTGAGCAAATCCAATCATTGGCATTACAACAAATATCAGCACAAAAACGTGCACCTTTTTTTTCATACACCTTTCTATTCGCATTACTTAGCGTACTGCTTCATAACAATATGCATATCGTTCGCTCCGTGCAATTACACGACCTTTTTTCCCATTTACACCAGGAACCACCGTATAATCACTAAATCTACCTCCATCATTTGGTTTTAGTTCCCAAAATATTTCTCCTGTTTCGGCATCAACAGCAACTAAAAGCCCATTAGTATGATACACAACTCCATTTAATTCCTGTAAATAATAATTTACCGATACAGAAGAAATATCCGTACGCACCCACACTGTTTCTCCTGTATGTTTATTAACAGCTGCATAACGTCCAGATTCTGGACAAAGTTCGGGGTCAGAACAAAATTCGGGTTGCGCACACATAATATAATCCCCTACAATCACAACATTACTTATAAACGAATCCAATAAATTTTCCCACAGAATTTCGCCCGTCATAATATCCATTTGAAGCATTGTGGCGCCCGCCATTGATACATAACATTTATCGCCCTCAACATAATGTGAAGCCATAAAACCATGTCCGGGAGTGTCTATATCTTTATAGACCCAAGTTTTTGTTTCTGTATTAAACAGTCCCATACGACCATCTCCTTGAAATTCGTAACCACACATAAGATACACAGTATCATTAATTTTGGCAGGAAATGAAAGCGTTATGTCAATTGCTTCTGAATAAATTGAATCAAATTGTTCTACAATAAATAATTTCTCCAACTCCCCTGTTGCTTTATTTCCTCGAAACATAGCATTTGCAACTCTATGCGGAATAGAAGCTTGACAAGCTGCAATAAAAAACACAGAATCTATTCCGGTAATTCTTGGATAAAATGAAGCCCAACTTCTCACTTCTGGATGTGTAATTTCCCACACATGAGTGCCAGTGCGTAAATCAAGATTATACATAACATCATCATAACTATAAATCACGGTTTCATTATCATGATAAAAAGGCGAAAAATTTAATAATGCATTTTCATAATAAATATAAGGTTCGGATAAACACGACATCCATTGTTTTTCTCCATTGGCAGCATCAAGCATTGCATAATGTATTTTCCCATCAAACGTTAAACAAGATAATGCGGCATTGTTATAATACGTAGGTTGATCAATATACCCTCGTTTATAATATTCGTCAGAAATAGGAGTACGCCATTTATACGGAATTTGCATCAAAATTCCATTTCTATAATACAAAGAATCCATTTCTGTTTTATACTGAAACGGTTCTATAGGTTTTTCTTTACACGCTGTGCACGAGGCTAACAAAAAACAGATGTAAAACAATAAAAACTTATTCATATTTAAAGTGTTAACATTATTAATAAAGAATAATTATTTTTTACCATATAATTGAAAAAATTCTTTATGCTTACTTAATTGTGGATTCCGACTCAATCCTTCGTCTCGTCCATAAAGAATTCTCTCTAATGCATTTCCAGCATCGTTATGCACTTTCATTTCTTCATGATTAATTTCAACTAATTTTTTCTCATACGCACCCTGCATTGCAATTTGAGATTCTTTAATCACAAGTCCATCATTAGGAAGTTCTGTAATTCGTGGAATACTATAAGTTTTACTGCCTCCAATGATACTTGTTACTGTCTTTGTTTCATACTTTACCGTAATTAAACCTAATAAATTTTGCCAAACAGAGTGAAATGAATAATTAAGATAATCTGCACTTCTTGTCCAAGCTGCTGATTTTTCTTTATAGTCATCTCGTTTTTTAGGTAACATATACCATTTTATACTTTGCAAGTTTTGCTCGGCATTCACACGAAAAAATGCTGACAGTTCATTAAATAAATGTATTAAATCTTCATCTATTTTATCATGTGGCATAACATCATATCTATGTTTATTTTTATCTATCCAAAACGATGCGGAAATCATACGAAACACGCTCGGTGCAATCTCATCACCATACAATGCTATTTTATAAGTAAGTGTATCATATTGAAAGGAGCACGCATTTTTATCGTGAGTTTGAATTGTTTTAATAATATCTGAGTTATACGCCAAGTCACGTAACACTCTATGAGAACCGGTAACTTTTGGCACAATATAATTTTCATATAAATTTATATAATTAAATGCTGCTTCTATTCCTCGTTCAAATGTTTTTCCAATCAATCTTTCTAAACCAGGCAACAATGCAGTTGTCGCTCGAATAGCTACCCATATTTTTGCGTTAACAATTGTTGAAATAGCATTTACAGGGTTTTTTATAGCTCCTTCAAGAATACTTTTAGTTGCAGACTCCATATTACTTTGAAAAGTACGTGCCCCTTGCTCTGAATTTAAAAGAGACGCAATTGCAGTCCCAGAATGTGGCGTTGCAAGAGTAATAAGCCCCGTGTAAGCCTGTTTATTTGAGGAAAATTTTTTATTTACTTGCCATTTTCGAGCAACAAGTCCTCCCATACTATGAGCAATAATAATTCGTTTGGGACGATTATAAAAATTCCGATCAAAACCATATATAACATTTTCCACATCAGAAGCAGATGTTTCAACACCCATAACCGAACGATATTCTATAGGACTATATATTTTTGTTGCACGATTAATTAAGTGTATTTTTTGATAATTATTGATTCGATAATAATGAAACATAAGACTTGATGCACTTCCATTCATACCATGAAGAAATACAACTGCTGGAGCATTGTCTACGCCTTGTGCCATTGCGCCATAAACACATGATAATAAGGCCACTATAATTGATATATATCTTTTTTTCATTTCTTTATATTTTAAAATTGCACATACTTTTTATTCATTTGAAACTACAGTAACATTCAAATAAGTAGTAAAGCTTTCATGAGTATATGGTTGTCCAAACGTATTTACAAGATACGATGTATAACCCTCAAATATGGGCACAAAATGACCGGGAGCAAGCTCTTCATATGCAACGGTATCTTTTCCTATCATGGTAAACACAGAATCATACAATTCGCTCTTTACAAGAACTTGTGCAACGGTGTCATAAAAAACACGTTCTGTTAAATTTCCCATAGATTCAGAATAAAACTGATTATCAGTTATTTGAATATGAGATGCAGGAATCACTCTACTTTTTAATACTTCGTTAGAAGCAGTATATGTATCTGCACAAACTCCTTGATATCGTTCAAGAACGTCTGTCATATCAGGACATTCAAATGGAAATGTGTACATAAGGCGATTTGAATTATTAAACACATACGCTTCATTGTTATCATATATAATTTTATGAATTTCGGCATTCATATCACGTGCAAGGCTTGGAGTTTCTCCAAATGAGATGGTAGGCGTTCTTTGTGTCATTTCCATTCTACATGTTCCATTTTTCCTCACTTTTATGTCCCAATATTCACGAGAAATTTGAGGAGTCTCTTTCATTTTATCAGAAAAGCTAAGTAATGAAGTATCAGTTATTTGAGAATTATTTTGATGTGATATCATTTCTTTATCATATGATATTACCAATGCAAAATTACCGCTGTCTTCACCTAAAAGACCAGCATCATGTTTACACTGAAAAAAGCATACAATACTTATAAAAAAACAAATTTTTTTCATGGTGATTTTTTTTATGTTTATACTTGTTTTTGCGGCAGGTACCGTGGTATTTTCGATGAGTACGAGAGAAGAAAATATAAACTCCCTATTTTTCCAATATATAGTATATGAGAAAAACAAAAAGTTCTTCATATCAAGTAAACATATTACATTGTATAAAAAAATTCATAGCATCATGTGTATTGCAGTTGCAAACATATAAATTTTTTTTTATTTACCAATAATTTCAAATATTTTTATATAATTTGTACAATAATTTATATATATGGCTCGCGTTCTTATTTTTTGCACTGCAACATTTCCGTACGGCACAGGAGAAACATTTATTGAACATGAAATACAGTATCTTGCCGAAACATTTGACCGTATTATACTGATTTCAAACAATACTCACGACACTATTACTCGAAATGTGCCTGATACTGTTACATGTACACAAGTTTCATATGAATTATCGCGCATACAAAAATGCATGTCGTTTATACAATTATGTAATCCGCTTTTTTATAAAGAATTACGAATTATTAGACGAACATATAAAAAATCGTTTTCTAAACTGCAGATTTTAACGGCACTGCAAACACTTCATAAAACAAAGGTTATTGGTTCTAAAATTTCTAAAATTATTAGTGCATGTACACATAAATCTGATGCTCTGTATGCATATTCGTATTGGGCAAACGATATGGCATGTACGCTTACAAAACTCCACACAAAACATGCGTTTACTCGCTGTATTTCACGAGCACATGGGTGGGATGTATATTTTGAAGCAAATGTTGCTCAATATTTACCGTTTCGGCACTATATTTTAGAACATTCAGATGGTATTTGGTTTATTTCAAATGCAGGGGAACAGTATTATTCTCAGCTATTTCCAAATCTTCGTCATAAAATGTATATGTCGCGTTTAGGAGTACTATCTGCTGGCGTTTGTCCGTCCAAAACCGACACTACAATTCGTATAATATCGTGTTCTAATCTTATTCCTGTAAAACAAGTGCACAAAATTATTGAAGCTCTTGCAAACATTGACTCTCTGCCTATTGAATGGATTCACTTTGGCGATGGGCATCTTAGAGGTGATTTAGAATCTCTTAGTGCAAAATATCTTACAGAAAAAACTAATTGCTCATATACATTTGCAGGGCAAAAAACAAATCAAGAAGTTTTAGAATTTTATGCAAAAAATCATGTTGATGTATTTATTAATGTGAGTTCATCAGAAGGCATTCCAGTATCAATAATGGAAGCCATGAGTTTTGGCATTCCTTGTATTGGTACAGATGTAGGTGGGGTGAATGAAATTATTTCCGACTCGCATAATGGTTATTTGCTTCCTGCTCAAACAAGTGTGCAAGAAATAGCAGATGCAATTACACGTATTGCCACATTAGATTCTCAGCAAAAAACTCATATGCGAAATAATGCATACGCAACATGGCAAACACGCTATAATGCGGAAAAAAACTATCGTGATTTTGCACATATGCTAACAAATTAGCACATTGTTATATGCTAATGCTATTTACTTGAATTATGTTTATGTGGTAATTAAATTTTAGCCTTTACATATAAATATAATGCAATACATGCATATACAATATTAGGAATCCACACTGCAATTATTGGATTAAGACTGGCTTTGATAGTAAAAGTGGTGGAAATTTGCATAAATAAAATATATGTAAACATAAGCATAAGTCCTATAACTACATTTATTACCGTACTACCTCTTCGTTTTTTATTAACTAAACTTACGCCTAAAATTGTGAGAATAAACGTAGAAAATGGATACGCCCAACGTTGATATTTATTCACCAACAATAAATTTACAGTACTTGTGCCTTGTAGTGTTTGAATTTCTATTTGCTCATTTAATTCTGTTAATGTTAGTTTTTCTACATACACCGTACGTTGTTTAAAATCCTCGGGCGTTAAATAAAACACCGTATCTATTACGCTCCCTTTTATAATAGAATCGCCATGAGCAGTAATGTTACGAATGTAATAATCATACACCTGCCATTTTTCTATTTCGGCATTCCAGCGTGCATGAGCACTATTTAATTTTGACACTAATTTTCCGTTTTCAAATTTTTCCATAGAAAATTGAAAAGCACTTTCTGTGTCAACATTATAGTTTCGAATATAAATAAAAATGCCCGGTCGCACCTGCCGATGAATATCTTGTTCCCAATTTTGCATACGAGAAAACACATATTTATCTTCAAATTCTAAGCGAATTTTATTAGAATCGGGAATTACATACATGATTAATAACCACGACAATACCGCTAAAATAAATGAGGCAAATATGTAGGGGCGTAAAAAACGGTTAAAACTTATACCACTTGCATGAATTGCAATAATTTCGCTATCATTTGCCATTTTTGAGGTAAAATAAATAACCGAAATAAATACAAATAAGCTGCTAAATAGATTTACATAATACGGAATAAAATTAAGATAATAATCAAAAACGATTTCGTTAAGCGGAGCCTTTTTTGTAATAAAATCGTCAAATTTCTCTTGAATATCAAATACAATAGCAATAGCCATTATAATAACTATCGAGAAAAAAAACGTTCCAAGAAACCTACGAATTATATAAAAATCTAATTTTTTAAACATACGTTACAATCGTTGAGATAGATTAGTAATTATAGATTTTTTCCACTCATAAAACGTTCCATTACATATATGTTTACGAGCTTCGGTAACTAACGAAATATAAAATGCAAGATTGTGAATACTTGCAATTTGAGCACCGAGCATTTCACCTGAATGAATTAAATGCCGAACATACGCTTTTGTGTATGCACTGTCAACAAACGAAGTTCCTTTGGGATCTAAGGGACTATAATCTTGTTCCCATTTTTTATTTTTTATGTTAATAATGCCGTCCCATGTAAACAACATTCCGTTTCTGCCGTTACGTGTAGGCATCACACAGTCAAACATATCAACCCCTAATTCTATTGCATTCAGAATATTTACAGGCGTTCCAACTCCCATTAAATAACGAGGTTTTTGAACAGGCAAAACATTAGTAACCACAGCCAACATTTCATACATTTTTTCTTCAGGTTCGCCTACACTAAGTCCGCCAATAGCATTACCTTTCATATCTTGCGAGGCAACAAATTCCGCAGAACAAAGACGTAAATCTTTATGCATACTACCTTGTACTATAGGGAAAAAAGCTTGCGAATGATTATATAAATTCTGTGTGTTTTTAAAATGATGTATTCCTCGTTCAAGCCAACGATGTGTTAAAAGCATGGATTTTTTTGCATACTCATAATCACATGGATAAGGAGTGCACTCATCAAACGCCATTATAATGTCTGCACCTATAATTCTTTGTGTATCAACAACATTTTCGGGTGTAAATATGTGTTTAGAGCCGTCAATATGCGATTTGAATATAGCACCTTCTTCGGTAATTTTTCGTGTATCGGAAAGCGAAAAAACTTGAAATCCTCCACTATCTGTTAAAATAGGTTTATTCCACCCAATAAATGAATGTAATCCACCCGCTTTTTCAATGGTAGAAAGTCCGGGGCGTAAATATAAATGATATGTATTTCCAAGAATAATTTGAGCACGAATATCATGCTCTAAATCTTTAAAATGCACCCCTTTAACCGAACCTAAGGTACCAACAGGCATAAAAACAGGCGTTTGAATATTCCCATGGTCTGTTGTAATAGTTCCAGCTCGTGCGTGTGAATTTGTATCAGAATTATGAATTTCAAATTTCATGAAATAAATTTTTCACAAATATAGAATATTTACTGGTAAGTTAACAACACTGCCTTCCTCTTACTCAATTCTGTTTTCAAACACATTTATATAGTTTATTCAAGAGTAGTATATATGTTAAAAATATCTCTTTTATCAAAATCACGCCAATACACTAATGCTAATTCTTCTATATAATCCCAATATTTTAGGCTTTCAAGTCCGTAATTTTTCACACCAAAGGCAATATCATCTCTAATTTTCTGAGCAACATCTTCGCGTATTGACATATACACAGTTTTATTATTACAAGTAAATGCAACCGTTGGCGTAGCGTATACCGTGTCCGAAATTCTTATTAATCCCTGCCCGATAGTAGCACCAGTACTTATTTGAACACCATCATTAAAACAACTCAAAGGCGGCAAACTTCCTACATATGTAGTTACATATATATTATTTACTCCCACATTAAAATATTCACACGCACGTATTCCCATTTTCGCCCCAATTATTGAGTAAATGCCTGTGTGTCCGTGTATTTCATTTGTTAAAACAACCGCTTTCCATTCCTCAACTCCATATTTTTCATAAATATTTTCGAGCAAATCAGCATATTCTTTTTTATACAGATGCGATTCTATAGGAAAATGCGAAAACACACGATTTTCATATTCTTGCGATGATTCAAGTATGAGAGCAATAGATTCATAAATAAATTCGAGTGGAATACTTGCAGAAAGTTCAGATAAAGTTATTGAACCATTTGTTGTGCTTGTAAATAATATTGGATTTGTAAGATATAAGGGAATTAAATCATCCCACAAATGCAAATGATTTTGTTTCATACGTTTTTGAACAGTATTTTGTGTGTGAACAGTTGCTATTTTTTTTGCATATTTTGATTCTGATTTTGAAATTTTAGAAATATAATCATTCGAACAAACTAAATCGGCACGCGTGTTTGAAACAATATGCAAAGGAACACCGCTTTTTGCAATGAACGAATAACTTGCAGTGTCGAGCACATAATTATATCCCTGTTCAATAGGCATAGAATTATACCATATAATTTTATCTATATTTTTTGTGTATTGTGGATGTTTTTGCAAAAACTGCGCATAAGTAGTAAGCGAGCCAAGTGCTATTAGCGTTACAGGATATTGATACGAATGTATGGCAGTATACAACACCTGCATTGCCGATTGTTCTTCATCTTTTTTTATTGCAGTTCCCCATTGTATTGATTTTGCAAAATCTTCCCATTCAGCTTTTGGAATATGTACCTCATCTCCTTTACCTTGCGGAACACCTTCATGATATAAATCTGCACATAATTCAGATATTTTTTGTGTTCCTATATGTGCAGGAAGCGAACCCGAAGACGCCGTAATTCCCAACACGCGAATATCATGTCCTGCCAAAAGCATTGTTATAGCACGAAAATCGTCAATAGCACAATCGCTATCAATAAACACATGGTAACTTGACTTGCCTGCATGGGCATATGTTTTATTACCAACAAATATACTTAATATAAAAAAAAGATACAGAAAACGTTTCATTGCTGTTTTTTTGGTCATTATAATAGAATGTGTTAATCAAAAATTTTATTCAAATATACGGAGAAATTTTCCATAGAGTACCGTCAGTAATAAAAAAGCAAAACATAATAATGTGGAGCGATGAGTACTTAACACCTAACCGTCAGCACATTCAACATTTATTTCTTACTGATTAAAAATCAAACAAATTGCAACACACATAAGGTACATAGCAGCAAACTATAAAAAATACTATATATTTGTGCGTAAGAACTTTCAAGGCAAACCATAAAAAAACAAATAAGAATAAAATTTTCAGATGCTTATAAACCAGTCTATTATAACAGATATTAAAGCCATTATAGCCCAGTCAAAAGAAAAGGCTATACGTGCCGTTGACCACCAGCGAACGCTGATGTATTGGCATATTGGCAAACGTATTTTTGAAGAAGAACAAGAGGGAAAAGAGCGTGCAGAATATGGAACGTTTCTTATCAAATATCTTTCAGAACAGCTGCAACCCGAATACGGAAGTGGTTTTTCAGTAAGACAAATAAACCTTTATCGACAATTTTACCGCACATTCAAGAATGTGCATACACTGTATGCGCAATTGAGTTGGAGCCAATACAAACTGCTTTTAAGTGTTGATAGTCAGGATAAAAGAGAGTTTTATATTGCTGAAACTGTAAAAAATAATTGGACGGTACGCCAATTAGAAAGACAAATTTACAGCAGTCTTTATGAACGCCTTTTGTTGAGCAATGATAAAGAAAGCGTTTTGGCAGTAGCTAAAAACGAAAAACAACCCTCCGATGCCAAAGAAATCATCAAAGACCCAATGTATTTAGAATTTTTAGGGCTAAAACGTGAAGCATCTTACTACGAAAAAGATTTGGAAAGCGCTATTATCACACACTTACAGGAGTTTTTATTGGAGTTAGGAAATGGATTTTCTTTTGTAGCACGGCAGAAAAGAATACACATTGAGGGCGATGAGTTTTTTGTAGATTTGGTATTTTACAACCGCATTTTGCAATGTTTTGTCATTATTGAAATCAAAACTACTAAATTAACACATCAGGACATTGGGCAGTTACAAATGTATGTGAACTATTACGACCGTATAGAAAAACTACCACACGAAACCCCGACCATTGGTATTTTGCTTTGTGCCAACAAGAATGATGGGGTTGTGAAATTCACACTACCCGAAAATCAACAACAAATCATAGCAAGCCAATACGAATTATATCTACCAACAGAACAGCAATTATTAGAAGAAGTAAATAAGAAATTGGAAAATTTTGAAAAGAAAAAAGAGATATAATTACTATATAAAAATCCCACAACTTTATCAAAACTTTCTATTTTAACAAGTTTTGATAAAGTTGAATGTAATTAATTGAAAATCAGAGAAAAGTGCATCAATTAAGTTTTTATTGTAAATCATTACTTACTCATAATTTTAAAATAATTATCAAAAAAATTGGTTTTGATTATACAAAAATATAAGTTTGTAATTACATAAGGGGCTGCAATTAAGCCCGTATCGCAATCAATTACTAAAACAATGGCAGTGCAATACAAATATTTAGACTCCTTTATTGATGAACAAAGAGCCAACGGTAAGTATAGCTTTACTACCGAAGGTTTGCATAGCAAATTGGGAGTGTCTGAAAATGCTCTGAAGAAAACATTGCAACGGCTTAAAAATAAGGAATCTGTAGTAATGATTCGCAGAGGATTTTATGTAATTGTGCCAGCTGAATACAGAGCTAAAGGTATAATTCCAACCAATCTGTATGTAGATGATTTGATGAAGTTTTTAAGTCGGGATTATTATGTCGGATTATTAAATGCAGCAGCGTATCACGGAGCAGCTCATCAGCAACCTCAAAGCTATTCCATAATTACTGAAGGTATTGCTTTGAGACACATCAAAAATGATAAAGTGGGGATTCATTTTTACAGTAAAAAGTCATGGAACAAAGAAGATATAGTGAAGAAGAAAGTAGATACTGGATATATCAATATATCATCAGCAGAATTGACAGCTATGGATTTGGTAAGTTATTACCATGAGGTGGGTGGATTTAATCGAGTAGCTACTGTAATTGAAGAACTGAAAGATGCAATACAGCCCAAAAAATTAGTAGAAACTGCAAAACGGTATAATGAAATATCAGTAATTCAGCGTTTAGGGTATATATTGGAATGTGTGTTAGATGAAAATAAATTGAGCAGTTTTTTATACAACTATCTCGATTCTATTAGACATTATCCTGTTTTATTACGTCCGCAAAGAAAGAAACTTGGAAATATGATTACTGGCAATAAATGGAAAGTTGCACCTAATATAGAAATAGAAGCAGATATATGATACCACAGTCGTACATAACAGCTTGGCGAAAGCAGGCTCCCTGGCAAGAAAACTATCAGGTAGAACAGGATTTGATTATACAGCGAGCTTTAATTGCTTTATTCAAAGACGAATTTATCAAAGAACGTTTGGCATTTCGTGGAGGAACAGCCTTACATAAATTATTTTTGTTTCCAGCAGCAAGATATTCAGAAGATATTGATTTGGTTCAAGTAAAGGCAGAGCCATTCGGAGCAATTATAGACAGGATTAGGGAGCAACTTTCTTTTTTAGGAAAACCTCGTATCAAGCAAAAGGAGCATAATAACACGATTGTGTACAGTATTCTATCTGAAGACGATGTACCCATAAAACTAAAAATAGAAGTCAATACCAGAGAGCATTTTTCGGTATATGGCTTGCAAAATGTTCTTGTAAAAATAGATTCCGAATGGGATAGCGCAGAAGCTTTAGTGCCGACCTATAGTTTAGATGAATTATTAGCAACTAAACTAAGAGCCTTATACCAACGGAAGAAAGGACGTGATTTATTCGATTTGTGGTATGCTTTGAATAATGCAGATGTAAACATAACAAAAGTTATTGAAGCATGGAAGTATTATATGAATGAAGAGGGAAAGGAAGTAACACAAAAAGAGTTTATTGAAAATATGGAAAAGAAAATTGAAGATGCTGATTTTATAGGCGATATGAACGGATTGCTAAGAAATGGAATTGCGTACGATATAAATGAAGGATATGAATTTGTAAAAACTAATTTTTTGAAAAAGATTTAAAGATAGAAAGTTATAACTCATTAAGCTTTTAATTATGAATGGAAAAGCGATAAAACAGGAATTTGAAAGAATTTAAAAAAAGAACCGAATGACTATAGTAGAATTTTAGAATTATCTACAAAATTATCAGACTTTGATAATGATAATTTAAATTGTTAGCCCCCCCAACTTTATCAAAACTTTCTATTTTAACAAGTTTTGATAAAGTTAAATGTAATTAATCGAAAGTCAGAGAAACTGCAACACACATAAAGTAAATAGCAGCAAACTATAAAAAATACTATATATTTGCGTATGAGAACTTTTAAGACTATACGCATACCTATACCAAAAAATCTTCCTGAAAGATACAGAAGATTATTTGCTAAGAAATCTACGTATAAAGTTATGGAGCATGAAAACTCTTTTATAACCCGTTGTGCATTTAAAACAAATTTACCTTTAATTTATTAATAGGTCTATTAAAAACGAATTTATTTAGGTATTGTATTAGAGTTAATGCTGTTATCTTAGATAGTATTCTTGTTTTAAATCCAATAAATGACTTTGCAAAATTTTGCCTTATTCTAAATTGAT
>JAAYPM010000111.1 GCA_012519815.1 Bacteroidales bacterium | reverse complement strand
CGAAAAGGACGATATAATAACTCTTCAACCAGAAAATGCTAATAAAGTAACAATTACACGCAATATATGGAATAATTTTTTTGGCGGAAAAATGTATCTTAATGTTACCAACATTGAAATGCTAAAAGAACAACTTTCTCCTGAACATGGTAACAGACTGTTTTTTATGATTTTTAATGATAATGGAGCATTTCAACATCATATTACCGATAATTTTTTTGTGTGGATTTATAATTATAATGCTAATATGATTGCACTTAAATACGTAAGCAGTGTGCCCGAAAAAACTGCGGATATTGTGAATCATGTGAGTGAGGATTTTCTTGGATATAACATTGAGAAAAAACAAGAACATGCACAAAATGTACTTGCGTTTATTGAAGAACAGCTTACTATTGTATATGAAGGTTTAAATCAAGCCGAAAAACAATTACAAGAATTTAAACGAAAAAATAAAATATCAGAAACAAATAATGCCACTTCTTTTTTATTACCATCTTCGTTTAATAATAACGACTATGAAAGACAAAAAAAACAGTTGAATGTGCTTTCGCAAATGAATCAAAAAATCACAAGCGACGAAAATGTTAATACTATGGAACTTATGACATTAATGTCGGGTGCGCAATCTTCTGAAAGTATGATAATGAATTTTTTAAATGGCATAAATCAATTGCAAAAAGAGCGAGAACGATTGCTGTTAAATGTTACGCAAGATAATCATAATGTGCGTATTATAGACAATCAAATTGCCGAGCAAAAACGCATGTTGCAAGAATTTATAACCATTACAAATGAACGTTTAAAAACGCAAATTGAATCTGCACAAAAAATAGAATCAGAACCCGAATCTACTAGCTCGTTTGAACAAAACGAAATTGAATTTGTTCGCTTGCAACGAGTATATTCTGTACATAAAAACTTTTATGACCAACTTGTGTCAAAACGTGCCGAATATTTAATTTCTAAAGCAGGACACGTTACTAATAATGTGATTCTTCAAAAAGCAGATATTCCTCGCTATCAAATTGCTCCTATAAAATCAAAAGTATTTGCAATAGCAATTATACTTGTTCTTATAATGATATTTATTCTTACTCTTATTCGATATTTATTGTATAATAATATAATGAATATGAGCGACATTGCTCGTTTTACGAAAGTGCCAATTTCTGGAGTAATTCCCAATTCAACACAAACAAATAAAATTAACAGATTTGTTGTCGAAAACAAACCAAATTCTATTATAACAGAAGCATTTAGAACACTTCGTTCTAATTTAGAATTTATGGTAAAAGACCCCAATTCCAAAAAAATTGTTGCTATTACATCTACTATTTCGGGCGAAGGAAAAACATTTATAGCAATAAATTTAGGTGGCGTAATTGCATTAAGCGGGAAACGAGTAGTTTTAATTGACCTTGATTTACGAAAGCCTAAAATTCATTTAACATTTAAATCTTCGAACAAACAAGGATTAAGTACCATTTTAATAGGTAAAGATTCATATAAAGATTGCCTTATTAAAACAGAATTTGATAATTTTGATGTTATTACATCAGGTCCCCCACCACCAAACCCAGCGGAATTAGCAAATTCTGAAAATTTTGATATGTTAATAGCAGAACTAAAAAACGAATATGATGTAATTATTATTGACACTCCCCCTATTGGAATTGTGTCTGATGCTATTTTTAGTTTTAAACGTGCCGATTTACGAATATATGTTACTCGTGCAAATTATTCAAAACGCAATTTTATAAATAACATCAATTATGTGAGTGAGCAGAAAAAAATTGTAAATGCATCAATTGTATTAAATGCCGCTGAAATAGTATCTTCAAAATATGGATACGGTTATAAAGGGTACAGATATGGGTATGGGTATGGGTATGGATATTATTCGTATGGACCAGAAAAAAAGAAACAAAAAGGAATTTTAAAATATTTTAAAAAATAATGAAAGGTATTGTACTGGGAATTACAATACTAAGTTCGCTTATAATTAGTATTGTTGGATTTATATTACTTGGAAAAAAATCAATCTTTAAATTTTTAATAAAGAAAAACACCACTGCCGAACGATGGGCAATACAATCAAAGCCAATTTTTGGTGGGGTTATGTTTTATATATGTTTTGTATGTGCACTTGGTGGCATTGCATGTGTATATGGCGTAAATGAAATATTATCTCATTTGTGCATATTTATATGCGTAAGCCTTTCCTTTTTTATGGGAATGTTTGACGATTTAAAAAATCAAGGTCCATTAAAAAAATTTATTTCACAAATTTTAAGTGCCACAATCCTCATAATGTGTAATATACATATAGAAATATCGGGGAATATGACAATAGATATATTACTAACCTATTTTTGGATAGTTGGTATTATGAATTCTATAAACATGCTCGATAATATGGATGCTATTACAGGATTGGTTTCTATTACAATTTTAGGCAATATTTTAGGAATTGCAATATTTTCCGAAAATACAGATGTAAGTAGCATTGTTATTTTAGGAGCAATTACAACAAGCATTTGTGTGTATTTATATTGGAATTGGAATCCTTCAAAAATATATATGGGCGATAACGGAAGCCAGTTTTTAGGAATTGTTCTCGCTATTTTTAGTATTAAATACATTTGGAATACTTCATATACAGTACATGGATTTATATATCAAAATGTGGTGCTCATAGCTCTCGCATTTTTATTGCCTATTATTGATACAACAGTGGTGTTTATAAATCGCATTGCTGCGGGAAAATCACCTTTTATTGGCGATAGATATCACACTACGCATAACCTTGTGTATATGGGAATGAGCGAAAAAGGTGTTGCGCGTTTGTTTGCAACAATTTCACTTATTTCAAATAGTTTCGTGTTTTATATTATTGTTTTTAAACCTATTCGCATATCAATGCTGCTATATATTCTTATTCTTGTATATATAGCGACCTTATTTATTAGCTTTTTTGCTATTTCACGATATGTAAAAATCAAAAAAATCACAAAATGATTTCAAAAAAATCTATCTATACTGTTACTGCTATTTCTGTTTTATCTATATTAAGTATAAGTTTTTTATACAGCTTTTTTTATGCTGACACTACACAATTTCCAAGTAGGGAAACAAGTCCGTGTTCTATAAAAGTAAAACAATTATACATACCCGACAGTGTACGTTTATTTAACGAAGTGGTGCCTATTCAAAATTTTGATACACGAGAAAGTTTAGAACGTGAACTTTTGGTAAACGTGTATTGGCAATCGCAAACTACCATGTTTATAAAAATGGTTGGCAGGTACTTTCCTATTATTGAACATGTGTTAGAAAAAAATGGTGTTCCCGAAGATTTTAAATATGTAGCACTTGCAGAAAGTGGGTTTCGTTATAATATTTCTCCAGCGGGTGCTACAGGATATTGGCAGTTTTTAGAAAAAACAGCAAAAGAATACGGATTAGTGGTAAATGACTATATTGATGAACGGTATGATATTGAAAAATCAACAGAAGCAGCATGTGCATACTTTAAAAAAGCATATGAACGATTTGGTTCATGGACTTTAGCAGCAGCGTCATATAATGTTGGCATTGCTGGTTTATCGCGTCAAATATCATATCAATATATTAATTCATATTACGATTTACACACAAATTCTGAAACAGGACGGTACGTATTTCGAATACTTGCATTAAAATTACTTTTAGAAAATCCCGAAAAATATGGATATTATATTTTGCCCGAAGAACGATACGCTCCATATGATTTTGTTACGTACACCGTGGACTCAACAATTCCTGATCTTGCAAAATTTGCACAAGATAATGGGTCTAATTATAAATTATTAAGAATTATGAACCCATGGATCCGTTCTCGCTCAAGTTTACCTATTCAAAAAGAAAAACCATATGCAATTAAACTTGTTCTTGAAAAAGATAGAACAAACAGTTGGTAAACTGTGGCTTTATTTTCAATATTAATGACATTCTTCAATGAACCATATTTCTAATGATGCTGACTCTATACATGAACAAGATGCAATTATTGTTGAAGGTGCTCGTGTACATAATTTAAAAAACATTTCGGTTTCAATTCCACGCAATGCACTTACAGTAATTACAGGATTGAGTGGAAGCGGAAAATCGTCTTTAGCATTTGATACAATTTACGCCGAAGGGCAAAGACGATACATAGAAACCTTCTCTTCGTATGCACGGAAATTTCTCGGAAACCTTGAACGTCCTGATGTTGACAAAATATCTGGTTTAAGTCCGGTTATTTCTATAGAACAAAAAAGTATCAATAATAATCCTCGCTCAACGGTGGGTACTGTTACCGAAATTTATGATTTTCTCCGTCTTTTGTATGCTCGTATTGGCGAAGCATATTCATACAATACTGGCGAAAAAATGGTAAAGTACACAACGCAAAAAATTATAAAACAACTTGTTCACGATTTCTCAAACAAAAGCATTATGCTCTTGGCACCTGTTGTCCAGGGACGAAAAGGGCATTATAAAGAGTTGTTTGAACAATTTCGAAAAAAAGGATACTTATATGCTCGCATAAATGGTGAAATTAAAGAATTAACCTACGGATTAAAATTAGATAGATATAAAACACATTTTATTGAAATTGTAATAGATAAATATAAAATTGTTGATGCAACTCCCCCCTCTCGTTTAAAACAATCCTTAGAAATTGCTTTAAAACAAGGCAAAGGAGTTGTGTTGGTAATTGAAAAAGATGCAGAATCGGGACGATATTACAGCAAAAATTTCATGTGTCCAACAACGGGTATTTCATATAACGACCCCGCTCCACATATTTTTTCGTTTAATTCTCCACATGGTGCCTGCGAAATGTGTAGTGGTTTAGGATTTATGAATGAAATTGATATATCAAAACTTATTCCTTTAAAAACACTCAGCATTAGTAAAGGAGCAATAAAACCATTGGGAGTGTATAAAAAAAACTTGCTGTTTTCTAAATTAGAAGCCATAGCACATAAATATGATTTTACGCTGAATACGCCATATAATAAAATTCCTGATGCTGGAAAACAAGTAATGTTATATGGTTCGCAAGATATGTTTACATTTATACAAACTCCTATTGGCGTTACAAACAATCATTTTCTTGGTTTTGAGGGAATTATAGCCTACATTGAACAACACGCATTGCTTGATGACGAAAAAAATGGAGCACATAAAAAAGAAGAATTTTATAAAACTATTCAGTGTACTGCATGTAATGGGCAACGTCTTAAAAAAGAATCTTTACATTTTAAACTCGACAATAAAAATATTGCAGAAGTATCTGCATTTTCTTTTCATGATTTATATAATTGGATTGAAAATTTACCACAAAAACTTACTGCACAACAAAACAAAATAGGTGGTGAAATTTTAAAAGAAATTAAAACACGTATTGAGTTTTTACTTGATGTTGGATTGCATTATTTAAGCTTAAACAGGCGCTCACGAACTCTTTCGGGCGGAGAAAGTCAACGTATTCGCTTAGCAACACAAATAGGTTCTAAACTTGTAAATGTATTGTATATTTTAGATGAACCGAGTATAGGGCTTCATCAACGTGATAATCATCAATTAATTACAGCTTTAAAAAATCTTCGCGACAACGATAATTCAATTATTGTAGTAGAACACGATAAAGATATGATATGCGCTGCCGATTATGTAATTGATATTGGTCCGTATGCAGGAAAATCTGGAGGAAATATTGTAGCTCAAGGCGCTATTGATTCATTTATGAAACAAAATAGTATTACAGCACAGTATTTAAACAATACAAAACGTATAGAAATTCCTAAGGAAAGACGAAGCGGAAATGGTGAAAAAATCACATTGTATGGTGCGGCAGGAAATAATTTAAAAAATGTTACCGTAGCATTTCCTCTTGGAACATTTATTTGTGTTACGGGCGTTTCGGGCAGCGGTAAATCAACGCTTATTAATCAAACATTACATCTTATTTTAAATCAACATTTTTATCGTTCAAAAAAAGAACCGCTTGCTTATTCTAAAATTACAGGCGTTGAACATATACAAAAAGTAATTGAAATTAATCAAGCACCTATAGGACGAACACCTCGCTCAAACCCAATAACATACACAAATATTTTTACCGATATTCGAAAACTTTTTGAACAGCTTCCCGAATCAAAAATTCGCGGCTATAAAGCTTCGCGTTTTTCTTTTAATGTTCGTGGTGGTAGATGTGAAACATGTAAAGGTGCTGGAACTAAAGCAATTGAAATGAATTTTTTGCCCGATGTATATGTTACCTGTGATGCATGTTACGGAAATCGATACAACAGAGAAACATTAGAAGTTCGTTTTAAGGGAAAATCAATTTATGACGTACTCAATATGACTATAAATCAAGCTGTTGAGTTTTTCGAAAATATTCCGCACATTCTTTCTAAATTACAAACATTGCAAAGCGTGGGGTTAGGATATTTAACCTTAGGACAATCATCTACAACTCTTTCGGGAGGCGAAGCTCAGCGTGTTAAACTTGCTGCAGAATTGCAAAAAAAAGAAACAGGCAACACCTTATATATTCTTGATGAACCTACCACTGGATTGCATTTTCATGATATCTACATACTTTTAAAAGTGTTACAAAACCTTGTAAATAAAGGAAATACAGTAATTGTAATAGAACATAATTTAGATGTAATAAAAGTTGCCGATTATATTATTGATATTGGACCCGAAGGTGGAAAATCTGGAGGAGAGATTGTATGCTGTGGCACACCCGAACAAGTGGCAAAAAATAAAAAAAGTTATACCGCTCATTTTTTACAACAAGAATTACAAAATGCTAACTCAAAATAATATATTTTTATAACCCATGGAAAAACAAGACATTCTTTCTCTTTCACATCAAGAAATTGTTGCAGTATGCGAACAATTGGGAGAAAAATCGTTTCGAGCACAACAATTATTTGAATGGCTTTGGAACAAAAAAGCACGTTCGTTTGATGAATTAACAAATATGTCAAAACAATTCAGAGAAAAATTAGCCGAAGCATATTATTTTAAAACAGTTACTATTTCAAATATTCAAAAAAGCAAAGATGGGACCCAAAAATTTGTGTTTCGTTTAGGCGATGGAGCACATATTGAAGGCGTGCTTATCCCCTCACGCGAAAGAATTACGGCATGTATATCGTCGCAAGTTGGTTGTGGATTGGCATGTGAATTTTGTGCAACTGGCACAATGGGATTTACGCGTAATTTAAGTGTTGGCGAAATTACCGACCAACTTTTTGCTATAGAACAAGTTGCAATACAAGAACTTGAGCGTCCTGTTACAAATGTTGTGTATATGGGTATGGGTGAACCACTACAAAATTATGAGCACGTAATGGCATCTATTGCAAGAATTACCGATACAAAAGGACATGCTATGGCACCATCTCGCATTACTGTTTCTACTGCCGGCATAAGTAAATTTATTAAAAAACTTGCCGATGATAATTTTGCATGTAATCTTGCTATATCACTCCATTTTCCTGATGATGAACGAAGAACGAAATATATGCCTGTAAATAAAGCAAACAATTTAAATTCGCTTTCTGATGCATTAGCATATTATCATCAAAAAACAAAAAAAAGAATTTCAATTGAATATGCACTTTTACATGGCATTAACGACTCTATTGAAGATGCAAGTCTTTTAGCTCATTTTACAAAACGCTTTCCTGTAAAAATAAATATTATTGAATATAATTCTTTTCATGGCTCATCATTTAAGCCTTCAAAAGCAAAAAAACAAGAAGCATTTGTTAGCTTTTTACAAAAATTAAATTTAATTGTAAATATTCGACATTCAAAAGGTAAAGATATAGATGCAGCATGCGGTCAATTAATTAAGCGTTAGTGTATATCTTGTATAAAAACATGTTTCACATGTGTATTTTTACATATTTTATGTATTTTTTTATTAAAAAACATTTGTTGTTTAAAAAATATATGTATTATTGCAATGGATTTTTCGGTAATCTATTCTACTAGTTCTCACTAAAGGAATCCAAACTCCAAAAAACAAATAGTTAAAATATAAAAATTCTCTTTTCACGTATTTTTTTGTATGTATCAAGCATTAGATTTAAAAAAAATGTTGGTTTCTAAATTAAAAGAAATCGCACAAGAATTAGGTGTTCCAGAAACATCAGCATTAAAAAAAGAAGATATTATTATCAAAATTCTTGAGGCTCAAGGCAGTATGCCGGTAGGTTTACTTGTAGAAAACGAAGCACAAAAAGAATTGCCTTTTGAACCGCAAGAAGAAACAAAAGTGCACGATAAACAACCACGCAAACGTACACGAACAATTATTAAAGTTACTGTGCCAGAACGTGTTGCAGATTTATCAAAACAGAGTACTACTGCAAATGATGATACGGCGACAGAACAAACAGCCCCCATCTCTTCTACAGAAGTTCAAAAATATCCTCCCAAAACCGCACAAACATCTCCGTCGTATCCCAAAAAAAATGATAACAAAAAACCATTTACACCAAATAATGGTAATAATGGAAACAACGGAAATTATGGAAACCAAAAAAATCATGCAAGTAAACAAGAAAAACCAAGTGAATTTGATGGAATTATTACCGGAACAGGAGTGTTAGACCTTATGCAAGAAGGATACGGCTTTTTACGTTCAGGAGATTATAACTACTTAAACTCTCCTGACGATATATACGTGTCGCAATCACAAATAAAATTATTCGGTTTAAAAACAGGCGATATCGTTGAAGGTGCTATTCGCCCACCAAAAGAAGGCGAAAAATATTTTCCTCTTGTAAAAGTTGAAAGAATTAATGGAAGAACTCCTGAAGAAGTAAGAGATCGTGTTCATTTTGACCACCTTACACCATTGTTCCCTGAAGAAAAGTTTAATTTAACCGGACAAGGGCATACTGATATTTCTACACGTATTATTGATTTATTTACCCCTATTGGTAAAGGACAACGTGGATTAATTGTGGCACAACCAAAAACAGGAAAAACTACACTTTTAAAAGGAGTAGCAAATGCTATTGCCGATAATCATCCAGAAGTATATCTTATTATTCTTCTTATTGATGAACGCCCCGAAGAGGTTACCGACATGAAACGAAGCGTAAAAGCTGAAGTTATTGCATCTACCTTTGATGAACCTGCTGATAGACATGTGAAGGTGGCAAATATTGTGTTAGAAAAAGCAAAACGATTAGTGGAATGTGGACATGATGTATGTATTCTTTTAGACTCTATTACGCGTTTAGCACGGGCATTTAATATGGCACAACCAGCTTCGGGTAAAATACTTTCGGGTGGTGTTGATGCAAATGCACTTCATAAACCAAAACGATTTTTTGGTGCTGCTCGAAATATTGAAGATGGCGGTTCTTTAACAATTATAGCAACAGCTCTTACCGAAACAGGTTCAAAAATGGACGATGTGATATTTGAAGAATTTAAAGGTACGGGTAATATGGAATTACAGTTAGATAGACGAATTTCAAACAAACGCATCTACCCCGCTGTTGATGTGAATCTTTCAAGTACACGCCGTGATGATTTACTGGTAGATAAACAAAGATTAAGCAAAAACTGGGTACTTCGTAATTTCTTATCGGATATGAATCCTGTAGAAGCTATGGAATTTCTTAGCAAACGAATGCCTATGACACGCGATAATGATGAATTCCTTTTATCGATGGGAAGTTTGTAAACACATTGGAATAGGAATAACATACATTCACACAACAACAAATTTCGTATTAGTGTAGTAATTAATGTACTGTCACCTTATTGCTTATACAGTTGTTTCACAGAATATATAATGTGTGTATCTTTTATCTTCTGTAAATTCAATTAGTAAATGCAACACATTTAATTTTTCTCTTTTTTGAATCTTTATCTTATTAATTTTTTATATTCATATAAAATTTCTTCAATTCCTTCGGATTTAATTTCATACATAATAGCTAATAAAGTTCCTATTCGAGACTTAGGAAATCCTTTTTGCTTAAACCATACAAGATACGGTTCGGGCAAATCGCATAGCACCCACCCCTTATACTTACCAAATGGCATACGTACTGTTACCAAATCTTGTAAATCTTTTTTCCCTTGTATATGATAATCAAAACCCACTTCTAAAACACTGTTTATCAACAAATTAGGCACAGGCAAGTGATGGAATTATTGAACTGTTTTGAATACAATTCAATTTAACATAATATCACTATTTTAGACAAAAAAATAATCGAAATATACAATATAGATCGATTATTTTTTTAGAAAATTACGCTTGTGAGATTGCGTCCGTTGGGCATACTTCTGTGCATGCTGCACAATCTGTACATAAACTTGCATCTATCACATAAATATCTCCTTCTGAAATAGCTTCAACAGGACATTCGCCAACGCATGCACCACATGCAATACAATCTTCTGAAATAACGTGTGCCATAATAATTATATTTATAGTAATACATTTAATATATCTTTTGCAAAGAAACGTAAGTATTATGAAAACACAAAGTTTTTTTGCATTTTCATTCTTTATTTTTCTTTATATTTTTTAAATCGCATCATTGAAATAAGCCATTTAGGTAAAGGCTTTAAAGCAGAACGTTTTAACAGATTAAGTTCTATACCTTTAACAAGCGGTAATTTATGAGCTTCAACAAACTCTATCAACGTCCCCCCTGCATCTTCAATATATGAAAACAAGCCAGCAGACTCTCCCATGTCAAAGCTTTTTCCTTTCATCGCCTCAAAGCTATCAATAGTAAACGGTGTGTTTTGTTTTTCACATTCTTTTCGCAGTGCATCCATACCAAACACATCAAAACACAAGTGTATAAATCCTAAATCTCCCCAAAATCTATTTTCAAACATACGTTTCGGCTCTCTATTTTTAACCTCTACTAATTCAATAGTACTTGGTCCATACAATTTACCAAATCCTCCTTCTCGCACCTCAGAGTGTGATAATACTATTCGTTTAAACGAAGAGTCTCCACCCGGAACAAAAGCAAAATCATCATGAACTTTTTCTTCAGTTGTATATTCAACAACATCGTATCCTATAATATTTGTATATACTTTTTTTGCTTCTTCAATATCAGGCACACCAATAACTGCTCCACAACTCAATCCTGTTGCACTTTTTTCATTTCTAAACATGGTTTTATTTTCAATTATTTGAAAATAATTTCCAAAAGGGTCTTGTATCCAAAAATATGGAGTTCCATTTGGAGTTTGTGTTATGTCAGATATTTTTTCGCCTTGTTTTTTAAATTTTTCGTGTGCTTTGCTCACATTTGGAGATTTGATTTTTGCAGCAAAAATACCATAATCTCCTAACTGAATTGTAAACTTTGGAGCTTGTGGCTTACGACCTTTATATTGCCAAATTTCAAATCCGCCACCACCTTGCAAATTAATAGCCATAATTGCACGTCTTCGTTGCGGTTTGCCTCCTGTATATCGCAACATAAAATCCGCAGTTTTATCATCATCAAAAACTTTAATATTTGCATCAAAATTTTCACGATACCATTTCCATGCAACATCAACATCTTGAACGCCTATACCTATTTGTTGAATGCCTCGTATGTAATATTTATTCATTGTAATTATATTTAAAAATGTAAAAAATTAGGTTGCTTTTATTTTGCCCGCAATAGCGTGAAACAAACGTGGAATTTTTCGATAAATATGCACCATTAACACTTCATTATTACCAATAAGTGCTTCATGTTTTTTGCGTGAAATAGCACGCAACATTTTTCGTACACATGTTTCCACAGGCATTCCATTTTCTTGTGCCTCGTCCATTTTTCCATGAGGAGTTCCATCTTTTGTAAGAGCAGAATATGAAATATTTGTTTTAATTCTACCGGGTGATATTATTGTAACAGAAACCCCTTGCGATTTTGTTTCTATATCAAGTGCTTCAAAAAAGCCATACATAGCATGTTTTGCAGCACAATATGCTGAACGTAAAGGAAAGCCAAAACACCCTGAAATACTGCTTACCGCAACAATATGTCCCGATTTTCGCAGAAGCATTTGCGGCAACACTGCTTTTGTAAGAATAATGGAACTAAAATAATCTATTTCCATTATTTTTCTATCATTTTCAATTGGTGTTTCTACCGCTGCAGAGCGTTGACTGATGCCTCCGTTATTTATGAGCACATCAATTTTTCCGTACAAACTAATTGCCTGATTTGCAATTTTTTTTAAGGTTTCGGTTTGTTCTAAATCAAGGGGCAACACCGAACATGTTGCTCCTTTTTGTTCGCACAATGCTTTTACGTTTGTAAGTTTTTCTACATTACGTGCAGAAATAATGAGTTGAATGCCACTTACTGCGGCAAGTTGTAAAGCTGTTTCCTCTCCTATTCCACTTGATGCACCAGTTATCCAAACAACTTTATTAGAAAAATACTGCATACTATGATATTAATAAGAATTATAAATTGTTTGCAACATAGAAACTATTGCTGCACGTGCTTCACGTGCCGAACAGTCTTGTCCGTTTATCATAAGCGTAAATGCTACTTCTTTACCTGATTTTGTAGTCATATATCCAGCAAGATTTCTAACTTTCGTCATAGAACCAGTTTTAGCAATCACTTTACCAGTCATTTCTTTTGGAAAGCCGTATGCTTTAAGCGTTCCTGTTTGATTTGCTATAGGAAGTGTTTTAAAAAACACATCATACGATTTTTGTTGTTTCATTTGCTTTAAAAACTCTGTCATATGTGCAGCCGTTGTTACATTAAATCGAGACAATCCGCTACCGTCATACATAACAAGACTTTTATTTTCTACTCCTATAGTATCTGTAAAATCAACAATTGCTTTTGTTCCAGCAGAAAAACTACCATCTTTATACACTGTATAACCTAAATATTTAGCTAAATGTTCTGCATAATTATTATTACTTTGTTCATTTACCACAGTTATAATTTCTTGTAATTTAGGAGAACAAAGTACGCCAATAGTATCTACAACACCACGAACAGGGATTACCACAGGCATATAATCTTGACGATAATTAAACAAGCCTTTTTCAATAAATCGCTGCACTAATTCAACGCCAACTATTTCTTGCGGAGCAGGTATAGAGCCACGCACAACAAAACTGCCTCGCTTTTCATCAAATTTCACTGTGTCTTTTGATTCTATTTCATATGGACTTACTGCAATTGCTGGTGGTGTTCTGTTTTCAACTTTTGTAAGTCCTTTTCGTTGTGCAGTGTCAAGTTGTGGTGAAGAAAAGGTAATAGAAAAAACATTATCATTAATTGCAATAGGATACACACCAGCCGCATACGAACGTCCTAAATCTTCCCATACCCATGATGTTGGAATAGCCTGAGAATCAAACAGTGAACAATCAATAATAATTTGTCCTTTTACTGTTTTAATACCATAATCTAACACCTTTTGCACAATTGTATCAAGAAAATGTTTTCGTTCGGGAAATGATTTTGATCCTAAGGTTGGGTCGCCCGCACCATGCACTACAATATTTCCATTTAGTTCGCCTTTTGCATTTATAGAACCAGTGTATGAAATATAGGTTTTATACTGAAAATCGGGACCTAAATAGTGTAACGCTGTAGCTGTAGTGTACAGTTTTATAATTGATGCTGGTAACATGCTTTTATGTGCATTTAAACTCACAAGCACAGAATCACTCTGCAAATCAACAACTTGCATTCCCACAAAGGCGGACGCAAGGCGTGTATCTGTATTGTATATATCGTATATCTTTGATTCTAACGAATTTGATTGTGAATACGACAAGAAAGGAATACATAGCAATGCTGTTATAACTATGTGTTTTGCTGATTTTTTAGATAATGTAATAATTCTCATAATGTAATATTTAAAAAGTATATGTCATATTATATTCTATAAAGTCGGGTTGTAGAGCATTTGTTTTTAAATATGCTCCAACAGATAATTTATTTCCTGAAAATGCAGAATTATACGGATAAAACTCCACGCCTATTCTACTGGTAACAAATCGTTTAAACCACACTCCTCTAGAAGTGTCGTTTTGCAAAAAGAAATTTCTATACAAAGGATCGTGTATTTTAACACCTAATTCTGTAACCAATCCAAAATGATGCATTAAAAACTCATGTCCTGCTTGTAAACTTATTACACTTGCCCGAAAGAATTTAAAATGCGAATACATTTTATCAAAACGAATAAGAGTATTATAACTATTATAATAGGTATAATCTATCCCGAATTTTACTTCATTAATACGACTCAACTGTTTTGACAGATAAGCCGCCGCACTAAAGATTGAATATGATGGTCCATCTACTGGATATTGTTTTGTATATCCTAATTCGTGACGAGCATACGACAAGCGGATATTTTTTCTCCATACAGAATCGTTTGCAAACACCGTACGTTTAGGCATTTTTACCCCAACTAAATCACCCGGTTTATATATCATTCCCAAACGAACCGTAAAATCATGAATTCCATGATTAGGCAGTGCTGATTGTCCGTTTGTTACCAGCAACATTCCTACCCCTGCACGTAAAAACATAGCTTGATGAAGCATAAACACAACATTTGATGAAACGTCTGTAATACTTGCAGCATGTCCCCCAAGTGTGTGATTAAGGGGGTTAGAAATTTTATGATATGGTTTTGAGATATATGCAAATCCACTTGCAATATTCACATCAAAACTCACAGGTTTTTTTGCATACACATGGTATGTCCACTGTGGTAAAAACGCAAACAGAGAACCTAACACCTCTTTATTCCCTAAATATCCAATTATTACACTCACTCCCACTTCGGGGCTTCCGTATTGTGAGAAAAAACTTTGTTTTTGAACACCAGTTTTATTTAAAAAAGATAATTTACCATAATGAGAATTTGTTTGTTGCGGAATTTCAATAGGATTATCTATTTTACCATATAAATAATCAAGTTGAATAGTTGGCTTATAATATGATGCGGTAATGCTGTCGGTTTCTTGCGAAAACAAAACAGAGAAAGATAGAACACTAAAAAAAAGGAGAGTAAAAATCTTCTTCATGCTCATAATTTTTGCTAAAATACGTATTTTTTTAATACAAATATATCTGTTGAAATGAAAGTTATTAACGAATTACATAAAATAAACGTCTTTTGTTTCAAGCACATCATCATTTTAGTAAAAAAACAGGCATGTTGTTGTACTGTTGTATGACTGATTTACATCTTTTTGTTGCACATTATTTCTGTAGTTTTATAGTTCGTTTGAAATAAGATATAGTACATACAGTATATAAAAAACTATTAGGATTGCAGACTCCACTCTTCCTATTTTTCTTTTTTTAGTAACAAGCATAGCTAAAAGAAGAAAGATGGTGCCAGCAATTAAAATATAAAAATCTATATTAAATTTTGGATTATATGTAATTGGGTGGATAAGACTGCTAATACCTAAGATTAATACAATGTTAAAAACATTAGAGCCAATGATATTTCCTATTGCGATATCGCTATTTTTTTTGGTTGCTGCAACCACCGACGTAACCAACTCGGGCAATGATGTACCTGCTGCAACAATAGTTAATCCAATAATTTTTTGACTCACACCAAAAAACTCGGCAAGCGTTACACTATTTGTTACAACAAACTGTCCACCAATTACCAATCCCGCTAATCCACCCACAATATATCCCCATATTTTTAGGTTCGACATAGACGTTCCTTCAGTTTCATCATTGCCATTCTGTTTCATCTGCGAAAACACATAATAAAGAAATGCTGCAAATAGCAGTAACAAAATCCCCCCCTCTATTCTGCTTAATTGAGTGTGTGAAGAAAATGTAAAATCATTTATTAAAAAAAATAATATAAGTGTTGCAAATAACGACATAGGAATTTCTTTCCATGCTGTAGATTTTTGAACAGCAACAGGCATTATTACGCCAGAAATTCCTAATACAATATATAGGTTCAAATTATTACTGCCAATAACATTTCCCAATACAATATCAGCATGCCCTTGTATAGAGCCAATAATATTTACTATAAGTTCGGGAGCAGATGTGCCAAAAGCAACAACAGTTAAACCTATTGTTAAATCAGACACGTTTAATTTTTTTGCAAACGCAGAGGCTCCATCAACAAGCCAATTGGCTCCATAAATGAGACATACAAAGCCTACAACTATTAAAACACACGGAATTATCATATTATAAATTATAAAAAACAAAACTATGTAATTTTTCATGACTTTTTGATATAAGAATCACTATTATCTGGAACTTTTTGTTTTTTTTAGATTCTGTAGAAATATAAGTAAAATTATACTGATACATGGAAAATAATGTATCACATAGAGTTTTCTCAACAAAAAAATAGATTTCAGATTAAAATATAACGAAATCAATTAATTTTCGATATCTTTGACAAAGATATTTTATAAATATTTTGACTTTAACTTTATCTACAATATCATAATATAAACACAAAAACATTGAATTGTTAAAAAAAAAATTATATATTTGTAAAATAAAATAGCAATACAAACAATAGAGTTCATTTTTTACACAATAAAATTTAAAGTGATGGGTGTTCTTGGTTAGTTTTATTAAAAACTTCTCTTTTCATGGTGTTGCGGCTTTTTTTACTCCTCCACTCATCACTTTTTTCATTAAACTTTTCTAAACTATTTCTGTATGAAGCGAATTATTCTACTCGGATTTTTTACGTTAAGTCTATTTTTTCTCTCTTTTGCACAAGTACAAGTACCAGAATCTTGTAAAAACATTCAAATTGAAACAAGCGAAGATGCTCAAAAATATGAATCATGCATGTTAGAAATTGCAAATTTCATTTTGTCAAAGCATCTTTTATACACAAGTGACGAATACGCTGCAATGAACAAAAACACGCTTCGTTGGATTAAACGAACTATGAATTACACTATAGATATTAATGGAAACATTGTAGCCTTATGTAAGGGAAAAAACGCACAATTATTACCAGTGTTTCATGCTTCATTAGTAAAAGCAGCACTTTCGGGAGCTACTAATTTTCATAGGGAGGCAATTGTTATTCTTGTAGATTACATTTCGAATGAACAAAATCAAGTGAAGAAAACAGGTGCAATTAAAAAATTACTTTCTGCGTATAAACAAAATAATTTTAGTGAATATTATCAATAAAAAGTAATATTACCAAAGGAGTATTTTTCACCTATATCCTACTCTCTTTTTACTTTATAGAATTAGAAATATTTCAATAATAATAATAATAAAAAAAGCCCTCAATAAACAATTGAGAGCTTTTTTTTTACAAGATACCTTTTTAATTCACTGCATCAGACAATGCTTTTCCAGCTTTAAATTTTGCAACTTTTTTTGCTGCAATTTTAATTTCTTGGCCAGTTTGTGGGTTTCTACCGGTACGTGCAGCACGTTGTCCTACTGAAAACGTTCCAAAACCAACAAGCTGAATGCTTTCTCCTTTTGATAATCCACCTTTAATTGCACTTAAAGTTGCATTTAAAGCTTTTTCTGCTGCAGCTTTTGATAAGCCTGCTTCTGCTGCTATTGCAGCCACTAATTCTTGTTTGTTCATATTGATTTGTATTTATTAATAAATGGTTTATTTTATTTAAGAAATAAAGATATATATATTTTTTTTATTCTACTATTATTTTTTACAAAATAATGATAAATATACTGCTTTTTATTAATTCCAATGGATTACAGTATTATTTTTTTTCATATTTTTTCTAACATTCTTCGGAACTTGCATAAAAAAAGACATATTCACATGTTTTTCAACACTATCAACAGACACCATATATTTTTCAAAATCTTTGTGTACATAAGGTGAATTTGGTATAATAAATCCCACTGCATCTTGTTTAACAGAGGAATATAACAACACAATCTTATAAAAATATTCAGGCACTGCAACCTTATTTATTCCAATTGTAGGGAGTGAGTCATGTAATATAGGTCCAGTAATTATATAAAGTGTATCATATATATGTACCCAATCGCGTACCTTGTCTTCAAGTTTTTTCCACACGCCTCTATTAAGTTGTGGAAGCTGCGGAGAAATATTACTATAATAAAATGATTCTTTCATAGCTTGCACGTTCCATTTCATATCTCCTGCAGGAGCTAAATGTCCTCTATCGTATCCTGATTTTCTGTAATCAACAGCAGATGCAGAACCAACAACAATGTTCGGGTCTTTTTTGAATGTATTTGTTCGTTTTGCATTTCCCAACATTTTTGCCTTACAATGCATATACGCAACCCAATATGCCTGTTTAAACTGCTCAGCATACTGCAACGAAAATCCCACGTATGTATATATAGAGTCTGGTTTATTGCTTTCGGGAATTTCAACATCTGGAATAT
>JAAYPM010000110.1 GCA_012519815.1 Bacteroidales bacterium | reverse complement strand
GTATGTTTGATGCGTGAAAAGTAATGGCCAACACTATCACTAATTAACTTATTATTAATAAATTAAAATTATTTAAAATGAAAAATTTTGATGTAAAAGAATTAGGTCTTGAAGAACTTAATGAAAAAGAAACAAAAGAGATAAATGGCGGATTAACTGTTGTTATTTGCGGTTCATTTGTAATTGCTGCTGTCGCTTATATTATATGGGGTAGAAAAAAATAAATACTTATACAGAGACTGTTTTTTATAAATAGTCTCTGTATAAAAAACTATGATTCTTAATTTTATGAAAAACAAATATATTTTTATTCTCTTTTTTATTCTTTCATTTACATATGATATATTTTCTCAAAATCATTTTCATGAAATATATGATACGTGCTTTTATTCTAATCACTTACACAATTTAAGTAAAGGGGGAAATCAAAAAAGATATAAATATATAAAATCTCTCATTGACACTTCAAATGAAATTTCACTTATAACAGAATCTGTTGATTGGTTAGGTTTATATAAAAATATAATTGTAGAAAAAAAAGGAAAAAGTGATTCTATAATTTATATCGTTAGTCATTATGATAAAATAAGCAACAATATAGTAACAACAATTAATACCATTTTTAATGGTGGAGCAGATATTTTGCTTTCACATATATATTTGTCTGATGGGTATTATGATAATGGAACAGGTGTAGTACTTAATCTATCTTTGTTAAACCATTTGAAAGATAAACCAACAAAATATACGTATAGATTTTTGTTTACTGCCCAAGAAGAATATGGTTTAAGAGGTGTTCGCAGACATATTTCTGGTTTAACAAAAGAAGAATGGAAACGTGTATATTTTGCCATAAATATAGACATGGTTGGTGCTAAAGATAGTAAAGGAATATCAATTACTGAAAATGTAAGCGATCCAATTCTTATTTCTATAGCAGATTCTATTGGTAGTACACACGATATTAAAACTCATAAAAACACATTACCCAAAGGAGCCTTGGCAGATTTTTATTCGTTTAAGGGACAGAGTTTTATAAAAGATTTTTCAATTTCTTTTATGGTTAATGTTTTGGGAGCTTTTGTTCCGCAGAAAAGTTATTTTACAGTAAAAAAAGAAGCAAAGCCTGTAATTAACTTTACCGATAATTTTAAGTTTAGCGCCTCTGAACATATAAGCCCTATTTCTCCTATTGGTTTTGGTAAAATTCATAGTTTTAGAGATAATCAAAATTCGGTTGATATACATAATCTCTACACATATCATTTTTTCTTAATCCAATTTTTTAACGCTATTGAATAATGCTTTTCCCTCCCGAAATTATCAATAATTCAGTAGAATTACATCACATATGTAATAAAGTAAAAACTAAAACTATATATATTACAGTAATTTCTATAGTATGTATTGCTTGTTTCTTATTGCCTTTTATTTCAGTAAATATTACAACACAAGCTCGTGGAATAGTAAAAAGCTCTTTTGAAAATACGCCATTACAACCAGTTGTTTATGCACAAGTAGAAAAAATAAGTGTAAAAGAAAATGCAAGTGTTCAAAAAGGTGATACATTGCTCACTTTTAATAGTGCTAAACTTAATGAACAAATTACAAGACTACAAGAAAAAGTCGCTGAAAATCAAATTTTTATAACCGATATACAGTCGATTTTATTAGATAATATAATAATACATTCTTCAAAATATTTACAAGAATTGAAATATCATAATTCAATAGTTGAAGAGATGTCTAAAAATATAGCATATTTAAAAACAGAATTGCGAGTTTCTGAAAATTTATATAAAAAAAACATAACTCCTAAGCAAGAATATCTGCAAGTAAAAAATCACTATGAATCTGCATCTGAAAAACTTTCAATACAAAAATTACAATTTAAAGCAAATCTTGAAACTGAAAAAAACCGATTAGAAATTGAAAACAATGAGTTGTATTCTCAAATATCACAACTTGAAGAAGAAAAGAAAAATTATATAATTACTGCTCCGTTTTCAGGTAATATTGTTCAGTGTGCAGGGATAGGTATCGGTAGTTTTGTAACCCCAGGACAAACAATAGCTTATATTTCAAACAATGATAGCTTAATTGTAGAATGTTATGTACAACCATCTGATATCGGATTTATTAGAAAATATCAAGATGTTATGTTTCAATTTGATGCATATGATTATAACCAATGGGGTTTAGCGAAGGGAAGAGTTTTAGAAATTTCACCAGACATACAAACACTACAAGAATCTGCAATTTTTCCAATTCGATGTGCTTTAATAAGCAAAAATTTAAAACTTAAAAATGGATTTGAAGGCGATTTTCAAAAAGGAATGACTATTACTGCTCGTTTTTATCTTATTGAACGAACACTTTGGCAATTGCTGTTTGACAAAGTTGATGATTGGATGAATCCCAAAATTGTATCAAAGTAAATGAGTATAAAAATAAAACAACGCGATATTACTGATTGTGGTGCAGCTTGTTTAGCTTCGGTTGCAAATTATTATAATTTAAAAATTCCCGTAGCACGCATTCGTCAGTATGCAGGAACAGACCAAAAGGGGACTAATATACTTGGACTAATTCAAGCTGCCGAAAAATTAGGATTTTCGGCAAAAGGAGTAAAGGGTAATGTTGAGGCATTGTTAAAAATACCTCTTCCTGCAATTGTACATGTTGTAATAGATGAAAAATTAGCTCATTATGTTGTTTTATATTCGGTTAAAAACGGGAATATTCAATATATGGATCCTGCAGACGGACATTTACATACAAAATCCTTAGAAGAGTTTACTAAAATATGGACAAATGTATTAGTGTTACTTGTTCCGAATGAAAATTTTATAGAAAAAGACGACACGACATCAATATATAAGCGATTTTGGTATCTTTTAAAACCACATCAAAGTGTAGTTGTACAATCGTTGTTTGGAGCTTGTATTTATACTATTCTCGGACTTTCAACATCAATTTTTATTCAAAAACTTGTTGATAATGTATTTGTAAATAAAAACACTAATCTGCTTAATTTAATGGGAGTTATAATGATTGTAATTTTATTATTACAATTATTTATAGGTGCAACAAAAGATGTTTTTATGCTCAAAACGGGGCAAAGAATGGACGCACAGCTTATATTAGGATATTACAAACACCTCTTAAAGCTTCCTCAACGTTTTTTTGACACAATGCGTGTTGGTGAAATTATTTCTCGAATAAATGACGCAGCAAAAATCAGAACATTTATTAACGATTCTATTATTACTTTAATTGTTAATGTATTTATTGTGATATTTTCATTTACATTAATGTTTATATACAGTTGGAAACTTGCATTGATTCTGTTAATTATTATACCACTCTACTCAATAATATATGTTGTAACAAACAGATTAAATAAGAAACGTGAACGAAAATTGATGGAGCATGCCGCAGAGCTTGAAAGTCAGTTGGTTGAATCATTAAACTCAGTAAAAACAATAAAGCAATTTGGTATAGAACCATTTGCAAATATTAAAACAGAAACGAGGTTTATAGAACTTTTGAAGTCAATTTATAAATCATCTCTTAATGCTTTATTTTCTCATCACTCCTCAGAATTTTTAAGTCGTGTTTTTACTATTATTATTTTATGGATAGGTACATATTACGTTGTTGATAACACTATTACTCCAGGAGAATTGCTTTCATTTTATGCAATTATTGGCTACTTTACTGCTCCGGTAACCCAACTAATAGGATTAAATAAAATCATTCAAAATGCACTGATTGCTGCAGACCGTTTATTTGAAATTATGGATTTAGAAAGAGAAAACGATGAAAATAAAATTACTTTTTCTAAAGAAATGATTGGCGATATCAGGTTTGAAAATATTTCGTTTAGTTATGGTAGTCGAGTAGATGTTTTTGAAAATTTTTCATTAGTAATTCAAAAATCAAAGATGACTGCAATAATTGGAGAAAGTGGTTCGGGAAAAACAACAATAGTTTCACTATTGCAAAAATTATACCCGTTAAAAACGGGAAAAATTGTAGTCGGTAATCATAATATTGAATGTTTCGATAATGTAAGTTTGAGAAATATGGTTGCAAGTGTACCACAACAATTAAATCTGTTTGCAGGCAATGTTGTTGAAAATATTGCATTAGGTGAGTTTAATCCCGATATGGAAAGAATTGTTTCTATCTGTACTCAACTAGGAATGATTGATTTTATAGAAAAATTACCTGCTGGATTCAATACGTATATAGGAGAAAATGGAGCATCATTGTCGGGAGGTCAAAAACAACGTTTGGCTATTGCAAGGGCATTATACAAAAATCCTGAAATACTTATACTTGACGAAGCAACATCTGCATTAGATTCAGAATCAGAACAATTTGTTCAGACAACAATTGATAATTTACGAAATGAAGGAAAAACAATTATTATAATTGCACACCGATTAAGTACAGTTGTAAATGCTGATGAGATTGTTGTATTAGAAAATGGAAATCTTCTTGAACATGGCTCTCATTCAAAACTGTATAAATCAAAAGGTAAATATTGGGAAATGTGGCAAAAACAGTTACCTGTATTTATGAATGATCATAAAGAAGGAACAATATGAGATTATTATTTATTTTTTCTTTCGCTTTCATAAATATTGTAGCACAATGTCAAAATTTCAATCTGCAAAAATGTATTGATTATGCTTTGCAAAATAGAATTGAACTAAAAAAATCACATAATTATATTGTGCTTTCTCAACAGAATGTAATATATTCAAAATATAACCTATTACCCTCAATAAATATTGAAACAGGGCACCAATATAATAAAGCAAAAGATTTTTCAGAAAATAATGGAAATTATTCTTCGTATCAAATAGGAAATTATTCTTTAAATTCCCAATTAGTTATATTTAATGGAATGCAAACTATTTTGAAAATAAAGCAAAATATTTTATTGAATGAAATGAGTATAACAGAATTAGAAATTATAGAGCAAGATATAAAAAGAGAAGTAATATATGCATATTATGAACTCCTACTTGCAATTGAAAATAATCGAATAATTCTATATTCACTTGAAAATATCTCAAAACAAATACAGATAATTCAAGAAATGGTTTCGCAAGGCAAAATATCTGTAATTGACCTTTATGAAATAAAAGCTCGTTATAAAAGTGTACATAGCAATTTGTTACAAACTGAAATAAATATTAAAAAAGCAAATGTCTTACTCAAAAAGGCAATGAATTTTCCTTTAGATTCAATTTTTGAAATTGATATAATAAAAGACAATACAAAGCTAACAATGAATGATTTAAATATAAAAGATTATTGTAACAAAATACTTGAAACTTCTCCACAAATTCAACGTGCAATACAAGATTCAATATTTCATAAAGAAAATCTTTCAATAATAAAAAGTCATTATTATCCCTACCTAACAACAAATGCGTCTTTATACTCTTCTTATTCAGATGTTGCAGTTAGTTCATCAGGAGGAATAAATTATAACTTTAATAATCAATTCAAAGATAATTTTGCATATCAAGTAGGTTTTTCGTTAGTAATTCCTCTATATAGCAGACATTCTATTAAACAAAAAATATTTGAAAACGGAATCAAACTTGAGAATTCGATTTTAGATAAACAAATTATAAAAAACAAGATATATCGAGATATTGAAATTTTAATTGAAACAATAGAAGTGCAAAAAAAGAAAATACATTCACGAAATGAAGAGGTTAATCTATATACTGAAATTTATGAAATGAGAACCAAGCAGTACAAATCTGGAAAATTATCAATTACAGACTATCTTATTTCTGAAAATAAAAAAATAAATGCTGAATTAGAATTAAACTTGGAGAATTATACACTTCTTTTGAACATATCTGTTTTTGAATTATATTTAGGAACGATATAATACTACGATTGGTTGTGTAAGTTCCCCCAAAAACTGGACAGTTTAAAAGTATTCAGTAAGAAAAAAGTGTGATTTTTCAACCAATATTTTTCTATCTAAAAATCAATTTCGGATACAATTATTTTTCATCATTTGATTTTTTATTAAAGAGCAGCGTATCTACACTAAATTTTCCACCACCTGCCAAAAGAGAGATAATTGCTAATCCAAATAATAGAATGAAATATTCTAATCCTTCTGTTGCATCAGCTTGTCCATACCAATTCATAAAAAATCCCGCTTTTAAATGAGCAGTTATTACTATTCCAGTAAATGTTCCTAATATTCCCAATGCCGATATTCTGGTAAGAAAGCCGAAAATGAGAAATAATGCTCCGAAAAATTCAACAAGAATCACCAATAATGCTATAATATAAGGTAAATGAAGACCTTGTGTCATAAATTCCATGGTTCCCTGAAATCCATATCCACCAAACCAGCCCAATAATTTTTGAGCTCCGTGCGGAAGTACAACTATGCCAAGTGCTACACGTGCCACTAATGCCAATATGTTGTTTTTTTCTGTTGCTAATATTCTATTCATAGTACATTGTTTTTATTGTTAATAATAACGATACTTTTTAATTTTTATAGACTGATGAGTACTAACAATCCTTACAGCTTTAAATTCACTAATTTTTATGTGTTTTTAGCTAAGGAATATTTATGTGTAAAATTTTTCTTAATATCATACAACATGCGTGTATGAATTTTTTGTGCCTGAACTAATGATGCTTTTGATATTTCGGCATGTTCAATTTCTATAGACGCACATAAATCTTCTAAAAATACATCTTGATTAAAATCAGGAAAATGTTCTGATATTTTGTCTAATACTGCATATTGCATTATAAGAAGTGCGGTGTTTGAAAGTTGTTGGGCTATTTGCGTTTCTTGCGTTGACATTACACCTGTTTTTTTTGCATATAAATCTGATACAATCGGTGTAAAACAATCAGCCCCTGTTTTTAGAATAAGTATTTGGGTTCGCAATGCCTGAAAATAATCTTCTTGTGCTGTTTCAGAATTTTGCGTTGCTTGTTCAAATAAATCTATTGAACGATTTGCAAATAAATATGCTTCATGCATTAAGGTAATATTTGCATCTTCTTGTTCATATATATCATAATGATACATTATTAAAAACACTTTTGCTAACTTCCAAATACTTTGATTATCCCATAGAATAAGAGGAAAAGAAGTGAGTATTGATTGTAATGTAGCACAATGTTTTGTTGCTTGAATTTTATTTCCCGCATTGCTATGCTCTAAAATTGAATCTATTAATTGCAATACAATGATAGTTGGATTTTGAGATTTTTGATTCATAATTCAGATATATAAATAGTTATGAATGTATTTTTTTTAAATACACTAATGTTGCTCCAAATTTATACCTTTGAAATGAGGCATCTTGATAAAAAAATTGAGGATAGTCTTTATCAAGAATTGAGCGAATTTTAGATTTAAGAATTCCATTTCCAACCCCATGAATATATACTAATTTAGGAATCCCATCTTGTATTGCTTGCGTAAGAGCTGTTTCAAATGCGGCTAATTGCACTGAAAGTTTTTCGGCAGAACTCATATGGTTTTCATCTTCAACTAATTCATGTATATGTAAATCTACTTCTCGTATTTCTTCTTTTGGGGTACGTTTTTGTTGTATTCGTGGTCGTTTTTCTCCTAATTGCTTGAGTGATGTGAGTTTTTGAATATCTTGTTTTTGTAAAGATTCCTGTATTTTTTTATGTGTGGCATTATGTAAATCAACAATATATGCATTTTCATTAAAAAACATATTTTCTTGAAATATTCCAGATTTATAAAATTTTGTATGTTCTACATTATATTTTTCTGAAATTGGTTTTTCTACTTTGTAATCTTCTGTATTATAAATAATTGCTTGAAAATGTATGGTTTTAATTTCATGCAATTCTAAAAGAGTTAGTTGTGTTAATTGTAATTTTGTGTTTGGTTCTAATGTTCCTGTTTCAAGTATATTTTGTGAATGTGATTCTACTTTTGTTTGTGCACAAAGATATGATATCCAATAATTTGAATCATTTATTAGAAAAAGAGTAAAATGTTCGTTATGTTTTGTTGTTGGAACAAACGCAAGTGCTATGTATAATTGATTATTACCTTCTATATACGTAATTGGTTCTGGTTCTGGGATTTGAGGTTTTGCAATTTCTACTTTTTCTGTATCTGATTTCTGATTTACAATAAGTAATTCTGAAATAGGAACAGGAATTTCAAATCCAGATTCATCAAGAATTTCTACCATAGTTGGACTAATTATTCGGGTAATTGTTCCCCCGCCAACTTCATTTAAATACCGAACAGTAGCACCAATAGATATATTTGTCATACTTTGTTTATTTTGGATAAGATATATGTAAATCGATTCAAATTTACATATTTTTGCGAATACTATTAAAAAAATGAATAAAGACGAACAAATAGAACAGTATAATTATTATTTACCTGAATCAAAAATTGCAAAATATCCTTTGCCGCAACGTGATTCATCAAAATTATTGGTGTGGACTTCTCAGGAAATTGTTGATACTATGTTTTCGCACGCATCTGCGTATATTCCCGAAAATGCTTTGCTTGTTTTTAATAATACACGTGTAATACACGCACGAATGTTGTTTAAAAAATCAACAGGCGCACAGATTGAAATTTTTTGTTTAGAACCATATATTCCTCATGATTATCAGCAAGTTTTTGCCGAAACACAATCATGCACATGGCATTGTTTTGTTGGAAATGCAAAAAAATGGAAACATGAATCTTTGCAGTTGCATCTTACCGTTCGCAACTGTAATGTTGTGATTACCGCTACCTTACTCGAAACTTTACACAATTCGTATCGTGTGCATTTTTCGTGGAATGCTGATGTAAGTTTTGGCGAAATACTTGAAACTATTGGCGAAATACCTATTCCTCCTTATTTGTCAAGAAAAAGTGAAACTATTGATGATATACGATATCAAACTGTGTATGCAGAACATGAAGGTTCTGTTGCGGCACCAACTGCTGGATTACACTTTACACCGCAGGTTTTAGAGGATTTTTCATCAAAAAACATCCATAAAATGTTTGTTACACTACATGTTGGTGCGGGCACATTTAAACCTATTCAATTGTCTAATTACAAGGAACATACTATGCATCGTGAGTTTTTTTCTGTTCCTCGTTCTTGTATTGAATCATTGAAAAACCAAAAATTTTGTGTTGCAGTTGGTACCACTTCGGTACGTACACTCGAATCTCTTTATTGGATAGGTGTAATTTTACACACAAAAAGATCATGGAATGGAGAATTAACTCAATGGGAGGCGTATTCTTTGCCTCAAACTATTTCTTTAGAAGACGCCTGTGATGCACTGTTGCGTTATATGGACACACATTCGCTTTCATATTTTTATGCCTACACGCATATTATGATAGTTCCTGGATATACATTTCGGGTGGTAAATGCAATGTTTACTAATTTTCATCAACCTAAAAGTACTCTTTTGCTTTTAGTGAGTGCATTTGTTGGAAGCGCATGGAAAAAAATCTACGAGCATGCTCTTGAATCTGACTATCGATTTTTAAGCTATGGCGATAGTACATTGTTGTTCCCGCACAATTATGTACACAAATAAAAACAATTATGTGAGATTCTTGTTCTTTTCTTTTGTTATATGTATTTTTACATATAATTTTACTTTTTTATATATTACCCGAAATATCTACGTTTATATTTTATGGATTCATTATTAATACAAAAAACAGAAGACACTCCCCAAGTAAATTTTGATATAGCAACAGGAATTTTCAAGCTTTCTGGGCGATCGTTACCTGAAAACGCAATTGATTTCTACAAACCTGTTCTTGATTGGATTGAAGCAGTACTTAGTGAATCGCACGAACAAAAATTTGTGTTCGAAATAAAACTTGAGTATTTTAATACCGCTTCGTCAAAACAATTAGCAAAAATGCTTCTTCTTATAGAGCGATTTATAGAGAATAATTCTATAATAATTCGTTGGTTTTATGAAAAAGAAGATAATGATATGCTTATTTCTGGAAATCAATATTCAAAATTTTTAAAGCTTGAATTTGAATTTATCGAATATTAGAATTCAAATTGAAATCTAAAAAATAATCCACTATTTTCCTGTGTTTCTTTTAAGTGGTTAAGTCTCCAAATATATTCTATTCGAATTATTTTCAACACATTTGTTATACCCACTCCTGCCTCTATATATGGTATTGTAGGCGATTTTGTTGTTGTTGGCAAAGAAAATATTTGTTCGTGTTTTCTATCGCCCCAACATGTTTTAAATGTAAGAAGTTCGCGTAAATTTAATTTTTTAATAAGCGGTATTTTGTTGAATATGAATCCATTTAAACCATATTCTGCAAATACATTTATATATCTATCGCTTGCAAATTCCATATATTCCATAAGATTATAATAATATTCTCCGCTACTTCCGGTTTCGTTTCCTCTATGAATTTCTAAAAGTGGAAAAGGTACCGATGTTGAGGTAAGCCCTGATTCAACTACATATTTTAATCGTCCTACGCCAAATAAAATATCGTGCCGCACAACAAATCGTATTTGTGCATATTTATTTTGCGTATGTAAATCATACGAATATGTTCCAACAGCGGTATTGAATTGAAATATAGGATAGCGAGAATCAATATACATTCGTCGAAAATGGTTGTTTGATATTTCTTCTTTAAATGAAATTCTAACATTACAACTTACTTCTTGTACCGAAAAAGAAGAAATGGTATTTGAAATAGTATCAAAATTGTAAAACGGAGCATTATAATGTTCTGAAATTTCAATTTTTGGTTTTATAATTATATTTGGATGAATTTGTTGTTCGTATGCAAGCGAGCCTTTTTTTACAAAATACACCGCTTTGTTTGGCATTTTGCTGGTAAGGGCAGATAGCATATTATCATCGGATTGCACTAACACATTTTCGCGTACAAAATCCAAATTTTGTTTGTAATCGCCAATTCTATATATATTTTGGTCATATTTTATATGAAGAATTCCTAATAAAGTGGTTGGCATACGCAAAGCAAAGGTGCTGCCGTATTTGAATTTTTTATCTCTACTCCCATATCCTATGTATCCGCCAATCATCATTTTATCGTGCAATTTTGGAGAAGTACGCATTGCAAGATTGTATCTATATCCTTCTATTTCATTGTGTTGCACAAAATATAAATACGGACCAAATTCAATTTTCCCAAACGGAAGATATCCATATAAAAACATATCAAGCAATGTATTAGTAGCTTTAATAGCTGGAATATTATTACTTATTTCTATTGCTTCTCTTGTAATAATATCAAGTGTGCTCAATGTGTCGGGGCGATAGAGTGCAAGTGTTAAAGTGTCTGTTTGAATAGCAGGCACATGCCTTTGCAGTTTTTTAGGAAGTGCTTGTGTGTGTTGATACGTTGCAATAGTTGCAGTATCAACTATAAAATGAGTGGTTTTAATTGCTTTAAGAGGAGTGTTAAAAGCATTGTTTGTTGTGTCTGATGAAAGTTGTGGAGTAAATTCAATTTCAATTTTTTGTTGTTTATAAAACCAATTATTTCCGTCAATTTTTTGTAATTGCTCATGGATTTGCATAGATTTTACATAATTAAGATTTGCAGTTGCCTGTAAACTTGCTTGAATTTCTGTTAATGCTCCTGTTTCTTTTTCAATAATCATATATCCATGAAATGCAAGGTCTTGCTTATTTTTAGGACGAAATTTTATTTGATAATACGTGTTTCCTTCAAAAGTAAGAGAATCGCGTAAAAAATAATCGTAATATATCAGTGCTTGTATAGAAATAGGACTTATAAAATCGCGAGATAAAAATCGCAAATTTCCATAAAACGTCATGTCTTGATTAAGACTGGTAACATATTTTGTAGTAATATCACTGTTAATAAATGTGCTTCCATGTTGATTTTTGGCGATTTCTGTAATTTCTGGGTATTTATTTGCTCGCCGTTTTTCAAGAGTAAGACGTTCCGAAAAATATAAAGGAACACTCCATGTGCTATCATACTCATTTGCTTTAATAAGTATTTCAGGGTTTTTACGAATAAAATTAGCTTTAAAAATACTTGAATCTAAGCCGCTCAAACTAATATTAAGTTTGTTATATTCCATAAAATTAATAGAATCAACAGTTCCAGGTCTGTTTTCTCGGCGATTTTTTATTGCATTTCGCACTATAGGAATTGCCATATTTTTACCCGGACGAATAACCGTTTTTTCAAGTATAATTGCAGTAGGAATAGCATAAATTTCCATGCTATTATTTGAAATAGCAGCATAAGGAATGATATAATCTTTATATCCTACGGTAGAAATCATAAGTGTATCACTTGATTTTGGGAGCGTTATTGAAAAACTCCCATTAAGTTGTGTAAGTGTACCAATAGTAGTACCCTTTACCCAAACACTTGCAAACGAAATAGGTTCTTGCGTATCATAATCACGCACTATGCCGTTACATTCTTTTTGTGCATATCCTCTGTAACTTGCAAGTAGTATAAAAACACTTATACAAATCGTATATAATTTCATACGTAATAAATCATATTCAAATATTTTGTGCTATTGTATGATAACTGTATGTTGAGTTGTTATTTCTTTTTCTTGAATTTGTATTATATATGTGCCTGGAATCATATCTGCAACTGGGATACGCATTTCAGAAGTATTGCTGTATGTATTAAACACAATCTTTCCGTTTTGATTATATATAACCACCTGTGCCGAGCCGCTTGGTATAGAGGCTATTAATGTGGTTGATGTAGGATTTGGATATACATACGCTTCAGCTGTTTGTACTGCATCAATAGATGTACCATTATCTAATGTAATTATAGCAAATGAAACTTGTGTGGTAAGTCCAGCACCAGTAGTTTTACCATCAGTTACATTTATTACTACATTTGAACGTCCAGTGCTTGTTGGTGTTCCCGAAAATGTAAGTGTTTCGGCATCAACTTGTATCCAGCGTGGACGAGCACCTACTGTATAAAGAAATTCGGTATCTTCCACATCAGATATGAAATTTTTCTCTATCGTAAAACTTGTATCCACACCAAGCGACAACCAAACATCGGGAATAGGATTACTCGAAACTAAAATTGGACGATGATTAATAATTGTACATGGTTTGCCATTCCATAAACGGAACATACCTTGTGCAATTTCAGAATTTGTTAAAAATTTACCAAATACAGCATCGTGTTCATCGGCATATTCATAATAAATTTCACTTCCTGCCCCTTTTGCAAAAAACGGTATAAGTTGATTTGAATGATGCGTTGCATAAAATTCCATGCCAGGCATATTTCCTGCACCATTATCAATAATATCGTAATGATTAAGAGTAATAGAATCGGTATTTAATGTTGGTGATGCTAATAATCCTGTTTCATGATCGGCAGTAATAATTAAAAGATTCTCGTCCCAACCACCATGCGCTTCTATCCATGCAATTACAGAATCCACAGCTTGATCAAATCGCATTTGTTCTTCAATAATTCTTCCTTTTTCCTTATTATGTCCAGCATTATCGGTAGCCGAGCCTTCTATCATAATAAAGAAACCTTCAGGATTTTTATTCAAATGTTTCAGTCCAAGTAATGATGTTTGCCATAAATCGGGAATTTCGGGGTTAAGATCGTCAAAATGCACTTCTTGTCTATTAATACCTGTTCGGTATGATTGTGTTGAAAATGCAGATTTTATAATACCAAGTATTCGAGTTGGTGTTGTAGGAGCTTCGAGCAATTGAGCAAAATCAACACTGTCTTGAATAAATGTCCATGCGTCTGGAATACCATCACCATCTGAATCTTGCACTTCTGTAGCTCCAGAATTTGCTGCGGTACGAAAAACTGTTTTTTCCGCAACTAAATCTTCCCAAAATTCAACACCACCCATATTTGTATAATCAGGGTTTTCAACAGCTTGTCCATTCACATCAAATTCAGGATGGTCGGCACCAATAAGTATATCAGCTTTTGATTCTATAATTATTTGGCGAGTAATTTCACTATAATTATTTCGTGATTTATTATTTGTATAAAACCCTGCTGGTGTTGCATCATAAATTGCTTTGGTAACAATTAAGCCATTTGATTTTTGAAGAAGTTTTGCGTGGCGAGCAATTGTATTTAACGCATTGCCGTCTTTGTCAACACCCATTGAATAATAATATGTTTTTGTACCCGAAGCCATTGCTGTTGCCGAAGCTCCTGAACATGTAGCATTATTTCTTTCGCGTAAATATGTTGGATCTAACCACGCAAGACGCGATTCGTAGGAATTATTCCAATGTTGCACTAAATGCACATTTTCATTGGTAGTTAATGGATACGTGCTATGAAATAATGCAACAGGAAAATCGCGATACGCTTGACGCACTCCGGTGTAATATTCGGCAGCACGTATTTGATTTAATCCTGCACCATCATTAATCATAAAAATAATGTTTTTTGGTGTTTTGTAAGCTTTTGCTGGATCTGGTAAAAGCCGCATGCAAACTTGCCCTATTTCAGAGTTGTTTATAACATGCCCAAATACAAAATCCTCTTGATCAATGTATTCTGAAAACAAATTGCTTCCAATACCTTTTGCAAAAAGAGGGGTTGGAAATTTTGTGTTATGTGTACTTTGAAACACCATATCAGGAACACTTCCTTGTGCACCTGTAGTAAGCGAATATGTTTTTGTGTAATAGTCAGGATTTTTTTGAGTTGCATCAAATTCCAAAGATGTTAAAAAACCAGTTTCATACGAACCCGTAACAATAAGCAGAGTTTCGTCCCATGAACTATTATTTTCTATCCAATTTGTTATAGTTGCAACAGTAAGTTCAAGTTCTTCCATTGCCTGAATCATAGTAGTTTTATTTTGTAATGCAGACGCATATTCTACAGCACCAGTTTCAATTACAAGTGCAAATCCTTGCGTGTTTGCAGCAAGATGATGTATACCATATTCACTCAATTCGTGCAATGTTGGTACTGTTGTAATTGTATGTTCTTGTGAGCGTTTAAATTGCACAGCATCAAAAGTTTGCGGAATAAATAATGGTCGGTTTGCCGCAGTTAATAAATCGTCTTTTGTTTGAAGTAGCGACCAAGCATCAGGGGTGCCATTATTATTATTTATAAGAGCATTCCAATCTTGTTCGAGTATAAAAGTATAATCGGGAGTATCTTTACTATCTCCGTTATTTGTATATAAAGGATTCCCACATCCTATCATAAGGCTTACATTTGATGCAAGTAATTGTGAAAATATTTCTGTTGCATTATCACAAGAAGGATTATGAGCAGCAAATGAAGAAACTGCACTTTGAGAAAACGCCATGTCGGTTATAATACCTGTTGATTTTCCAAGTAAAAACGCTCGTTCTAATATTGTTTCACGTTCGCTACTATCTAAATCTACTCCTACTGCTTTATATGCTGATTTAATACCTGTAGCCATTGCAGTTCCAGCCGAAGCCGCGTCAGTAACCATATTATCGGCATACGCAAATTCTGACCACACGCGGCGAGTATGATAATCGCCCGTGTAATATTGCACTTCTTTTGGCACTGTAATAGTATTTGAATATGCAGGATAGGTAATAACTCCATATTGCACAGGAAATGTATTCCATACCGATTGATTTCCGTTGTAAATATCAAGTGCTTTGGTATGGTTGTGTCCCACTCCATTTGCAACAACAACAATAATGTTTTTTGGTGCAGCTTGCGAAAATACGTTAAGCGTAGATGCAAGCAATAAAATAAATACTATGTGTCTCATATTTTAGATGTTTTTTTAAATAATATATGCAATGATTATCAAAAGTATGAAAATTGCATATACGTAAAAAAGAATATGCAGAAATTCTTCTAAAAATAGTGGTTTTTTAATAATTTCACTAAATTATCCTTACATACAATTCACTATTTTATATAAAAAAGAAACAAGTACACATTTCATTTTTATAATTATAACAAAGCATGTATTTTATTTTTGATATAAAGTATTTTCATGCAATATAAATACTTGTACTTGCTGCATTTTTAGTATTTTTGCACATCAATTTAAAAATAACAAAATATGTTTCGAACTCATACTTGCGGTGAATTACGTATTACTGATGTTTCTAAAAATGTTACACTCAGTGGTTGGGTACAACGAGTAAGGAAAATGGGAGGTATGACATTTGTTGACCTTCGGGATAGATATGGCATAACACAAATTGCTGCAAATGGCAATAAAAACCATGATTTACAAGAACAATGTAATAAACTCGGACGGGAATTTGTGGTACAAATTTCGGGAGTTGTTATTGAACGCGAAAATAAAAACACTACAATTCCTACTGGCGAAATTGAAGTAGATTGTAAAGAAATTACTATTCTTAACGAGTCTGAAACTCCCCCGTTTACTATCGAAAATGAATCTGATGGCGGTGAAGAATTACGTATGAAATATCGCTATTTGGATATTCGAAGAAATCCTATAAAAAACAATTTGTTGTTGCGTCATACAATGGCTCTTGCTATTAGAAACTATCTTGACAAACAAGGTTTTATTGAGGTTGAAACACCTGTTCTTATTGGTTCTACTCCTGAAGGAGCACGAGATTTTGTGGTTCCTTCGCGTGTGTGGCCAGGGCAATTTTATGCCTTACCGCAATCACCACAATTGTTTAAACAACTACTTATGGTGGGCGGGATAGATAAATATTTTCAAATTGTAAAATGTTTTCGAGACGAGGATTTACGTGCCGATAGACAACCAGAGTTTACACAAATTGATTGTGAAATGTCGTTTGTTGAACAAAAAGATGTTGTTTCAATGTTTGAAGGGTTGGCAAAATATATTTTTGCACAGGCAAAAAATATTCATTTTCAAGAAGATTTTCCACATATCACCTATGCTGACGCTATGAATATGTATGGTTCTGATAAACCTGATATTCGTTTTGAAATGACAATACAGAATCTTACAAAATCCTTCAAAGGTTCTGAATTTATAGTTTTTGAACAAGCACAATACATAGGCGGAATTGTTGTAAAATCATGTGCCGATTATTCACGAAAAGAACTTGATGCTCTCACAGAATGGGTTAAACGCCCACAAATTGGAGCAAAAGGATTGGTGTATATAAAACATGAGAACGATGGAACTATAAAATCGTCTATACATAAATTTTTTACTCCCGAACAATTATATGCTGTGTGTAAACAATATTCGATTGAAAAAGGCGATTTAATGTTGATTTTATCGGGCGACACAAATGCTACTCTTACAGCATTAGGAGAACTACGTATAGAAATGGGAAATAGATTAGGATTACGAAATAAAGATGTATTTGCTCCTTTGTGGGTTGTTGATTTTCCACTGTTTGAATGGGACGACGAAACGCAACGATTATATGCAAAACATCACCCATTTACTTCGCCAAAACCCGAAGATATTGCATTACTTGATACAAATCCAAAAGATGTGCGTGCTAATGCATACGATTTTGTGGTAAACGGAAGTGAAATAGGTGGCGGATCTATTCGTATTTATGATGCAAAATTGCAAGCTAAAATGTTTTCAATCTTAGGATTTACGCCTGAACAAGCACAACAGCAATTTGGATTTCTTATGGGAGCTTTTAAATATGGTGCTCCTCCGCATGGTGGGTTAGCATTTGGTTTTGATAGATTTGTGTCTATTCTAAGCGGATGCGATTCTATTCGAGATGTGATTGCATTCCCAAAAAATAATGCGGCAAAAGATCTTATGGCAGAATCGCCTACACATATTTCGCAAGAACAATTAGATGAACTGTGTTTAATTATTCATAAAAAAGATAGTAAAGAATGAATACAACACAGCACGACGAACAATTTATGAAACAAGCACTTTTGCAAGCTCAACAAGCTTTTGAAAAAGATGAGGTGCCTATAGGAGCTGTTATTGTATGCAAAAATCAAATTATTGCTCGTGCACATAACTTAACCGAAACATTACACGACCCCACTGCCCATGCAGAAATGCAAGCGTTTACCGCAGCTACAGATTTTCTTGGAGGAAAATATTTGCAAGATGCAACTTTATATGTAACTCTTGAACCTTGCGTTATGTGTGCAGGAGCGTCATTTTGGGTGCATGTAGGACGAATTGTGTACGGTGCTTCTGACCCAAAACGTGGCTTTCAAAGTATAAAAACTTCTCTATTGCATCCTAAAACTACTATACAAGGAGGCATTTTAGCAGAGGAAAGTGAACAATTATTACAAACATTTTTTAAAAACAAACGATAATATTTTTAATTATGAAAAACTCTCAAACTATTATTACTATTATTTTCGGTTTTGCTATTGCACTATTATTTATTTTGGTTGCAAACAAAAAAACTCCCGAAACAGCTATGCAGCGTGCACCACAATCACAACATATTGTGTACAGCGACTCTACAATGCAAGTATTTCCTATTGCGTATGTTAATTTTGATTCGTTAATGCAAAATTATGAATATTATAAAATTCTTGAAAAACAATACGAGGTACTTGTAAAAAAAGAAGAAACTATTTTACAACAAAAAGCTGCTGCATTCGAAAAAGAAGTGTCTGAATTTCAGTACAATGCTCAAAACGGACTTATTACGTCTCGTGCTGCAGAAACAAAACAAATGGAATTACAGAAAAAACAAGAGCAATTAGTACAACAGCAACAGGCTAAAGGTGCAGAACTTGCACATCACGAGCAATCGCTTATGGTACAATTACTTGATAGTGTACAAGCAACCATTAAAACATACAATGCCGACATGCGATTTAAAATGATTTTAAATAATGCGGCTATTTTAGATGCATCAGAAAGTTTTAATATTACACAAGATGTATTATCGCTTATGAATGAGCGATATACAAAAAGCATTAAAAAATAAACATTAATTATTTTAATGTAATTGCTTGTGATATTGTAAAAACTAATGATTTAATTTTTTATTCTAAGTGTGTAAAAAATCTTTTTTTAATATAAATTTGAATTGTTACTTTTGTATGAATTTATAGTGTACATGACATATGAAAATATCAAAATTTGGTGGTACGTCTGTCGGAACACCCGAACGTATTAAAAATGTATCGTTATTAATTAACGATGGAACAAAACGAATAGTTGTTTGCTCAGCAATGTCTCAAACAACAAATTCTTTATTCGAAATTTGTGATTATTATTCAAAAGATAATTTTGATGGTGCACATACAGTTATTTCTAATCTTGAAAAAAAGTATGTGGAAGTTATTAACGAACTGATAGAAACAGAGCATTTTAGAGAAAAAGCAAAGGAGATAATTTTAGCAGAATTTAAAGAAATTAGAAATTTTGCTAATAAACCATTTTCAATTGCAGTTGAAAAATCTATTGTTGCACGTGGTGAAATACTTTCAACAAATTTGATTCAACTATATCACGAAGAACAAAATATTCCTTCGGTACTGTTAAATGCTCTCGATTTTATGTATGTTGACAATGATAGCGAACCAATTTTGTCTGAAATTGAAACAAGACTTTCAGCTATACTTGCTCAATATCCTTCTACTACTTTGTTTATTACGCAAGGTTTTATTTGTATAAATCCTCGTAATGAAATTGATAATTTAAAACGTGGCGGAAGCGATTATTCAGCATCTCTTATTGGTGCCGCTGTGCAGGCAAGTGTTGTGGAAATTTGGACAGATATTGACGGGGTGCATAATAATGACCCCAGAATTGTGCAAAACACAAAACCTATTGCCGAACTTTCGTTTGACGAGGCTGCCGAACTTGCATATTTTGGAGCAAAAATTCTTCATCCTTCAACGGTGTTGCCCGCAAAACTTAAAAACATTCCAGTACTTCTAAAAAACACTATAAATCCAACAGGAAAAGGAACTCTTATTTCAAATAAAATAAGTGGTACAGGAATTAAGGCAATTGCTGCAAAAGATTCGGTAACGGTTATAAAAATTAAATCGGGACGAATGTTGCTGGCGTATGGTTTTTTACGAAAAGTATTTGAAATATTCGAAAAATATAAAACTCCTATTGATGTAATTACTACTTCGGAAGTGGCTATTTCGCTTACAATTGATAAAGAGGATTATCTTGCACAAATTGTTGATGAACTTAAAGTGCTTGGTGCTGTTGAGGTTGATAAAAATCAAACAATTGTGTGTATTGTGGGGAATATGATTGCTGAAGAAAAAGGGCATGCACTTGAAGTTATGCAAGCGTTAGATAATATTTCGGTTCGTATGATTTCGTACGGAGGAAGTCGCCATAATATGTCAATAGTCATAGATTCTAACAATAAAGAAAAAGCATTGCGTTCTTTACACAAAAATTTATTCTAATTAAAAAGTATATATACATGAACAAAAATATTGATTATAAAATTGCTGATATTTCTCTTGCAGATTGGGGACGAAAAGAATTAGATCTTGCAGAAATTGAAATGCCAGGATTAATGGCTTTACGTAAGGAATATGCTGGTCAAAAACCGCTTGCAGGGGCACGTATTATGGGTTCATTGCATATGACAGTGCAAACAGCGGTTTTAATTGAAACTTTAGTGCAACTTGGTGCTGATGTACGTTGGGTTTCATGTAATATTTTTTCTACACAAGACCACGCAGCGGCTGCAACGGTGGTTGGAAAAAGTGGAACGATAAATAGTCCTAAAGGTGTTCCTGTATATGCGTGGAAAGGTGAAACTTTAACCGAATATTGGTGGTGTACCGCTCAAGCCTTATTGTGGCCAGATGGAAAAGGTCCAAATCTTATCCTTGATGATGGGGGCGATGCTACTATGCTTGTGATTAAAGGTGCTGAATTTGAAGCTGCTGGCAAAGTGCCAGATTTTGACCCAAATAAAGATTCTGAAGAATGGGGGGTGTTTCTTGAATTATGTAGAAAAACAATGAAACAAAATCCTTTGCAATGGACAAATATGCGTGCCGAAATTAAAGGTGTTTCTGAGGAAACTACAACGGGCGTTCATAGATTATACCAAATTGCTGAAAAAGGATTGTTGCCGTTTCCTGCTATAAATGTAAATGATTCGGTTACAAAATCAAAATTTGATAATTTATACGGATGCCGACATTCACTAACTGATGGTATTATGCGAGCATCTGATGTGATGCTTGCAGGTAAAATTGCGGTGGTGTGTGGCTACGGCGATGTGGGGAAAGGTAGTGCACAATCATTAAAAGGACAAGGTGCACGGGTTATTATTACCGAAATTGACCCAATTTGTGCTCTGCAAGCTGCAATGGAAGGATATGAAGTGCTTACTATTGAAGATACGCTCGAATATGCTGATATTTTTATTACTACTACTGGTAATAAAGATATAATTACGGCTGAACATATGAAAGCTATGAAAAACATGGCTATTGTTGGAAATATTGGTCATTTTGATAATGAAATTCAAATGGCTGAACTTGCTAAAATTCCTGGAATTATACGTACCAACATTAAACCTCAATATGATAAATGGACATTCCCTGATGGGCATAGTGTGTTAATTCTTGCCGAAGGGCGTTTGTTAAATCTTGGCTGTGCAACAGGACACCCAAGTTTTGTGATGTCTGCTTCGTTTACAAATCAAGTGCTGGCTCAAATAGAATTGTTCACAAAACAAGGAACATATGAAAATAAAGTGTACACCTTGCCTAAAATTTTAGACGAAAAAGTGGCTCGTTTGCATCTTGATAAATTAGGAGTGAAATTAACAACACTAACACAAGATCAAGCTGAATATATAGGTGTTCCGGTGGAAGGTCCGTATAAGGCAAATCATTATAGATATTAATATAAATTATAAACCATGCTCAATTATATTATTTGGAATGTAGAACCCGCAATTATTGAAGGATTTGGTGTTCGTTGGTATGGTTTGTTCTTTGCTCTTGGCTTTTTTGCATCATATACTATGTTAAATAAAATATTAGTGCGTGATGGCTTAAAACAAAAAGAGGTAGATAATTTTACATTTTTAGTATTTGTTTTTCTTATTATAGGTTTGCGTTTAGGACATTGTTTGTTTTACGAACCTGCTGAATATTTGGCAAATCCAATTAGAATTCTATATATCTGGGAAGGTGGACTTGCCAGCCATGGCGGTGCAGTAGGCTTGTTGCTTGCTTTTTATGTGTTTGCACATCGAACAAAACGGTCGTTTTTATGGATTGCTTCACGTGCCGCTATTGTAATACCTTTTACTGCGGGAATGGTGCGCTTAGGAAATCTTATGAATTCTGAAATTTATGGAATTGCAAGTTCTTTACCATGGTCGTTTGTGTTTGTGCGTGATGCTATTATTACTGCAACTCCTGAAGTTCTTACAAATGCGGTAATAAATTCGGGAGCAGTTGTGTCGGGAATGCAAACGCATATTGCAGAGTTTTTTGAAATGTACACTCATAATTTTCAACGCGGTGTGCCGTTTGCCGAAATTTCTGAAGTGTTGATTCAACAAAAATATATTATTCCTGATTCGCTTCCAAAGTTAGTGGATTCTTTTATGTCGGCACGCCTTCTTTCGGCACATCACCCTACGCAAATATATGAGGCTGCTATGTATTTCTTTACACTTGCATGTTTGATGTATTATTATAAATCACGCATTTCTAAGGAATTACCGCTTTCTGACAATTTTTTACTCGGTATTACATTGACAATGATTTTTGTGTTTCGTTTTTTCATTGAATTTATTAAAAATGATCAAGTTGCATTTGAACAAACGATGCATCTTAATATGGGACAATGGCTGAGTATTCCGTTTATTTTATTTGGATTGTTTTTGCTGTATCGCCATTTTGTGCATTTTAAACCTACGCAAAAATGATGTTGAATTTTATAATTTGGACAGTACAACCAGAAGCTATTGTATTTACTGAATCATATGCAGTGCGATGGTATGGAATTTTATTTGCAATTGGATATCTTTTGTCATATTTCTTGTTGCAAAAAATATTTTTGAAAGAAAAACTGCCACTGTCACTTCTCGAAAAAGCAACGCTTGCAAGTATTATTGGAGGTATTGTTGGTGCACGTTTAGGACATTGTTTGTTTTATGAACCTACTCGATATCTACACGATCCACTATCTATTTTATATATCTGGGAAGGTGGACTTGCCAGTCATGGCGGTGCAATTGGAATTTTATTGGCATTTTTAGTAGTAGTGCGTAAATCTAAATATTCTTATGCTACTGTTATGGCTCGGGCTATGCTTGTAGTACCGCTTGCTGCTTTTTTTATTCGTATGGGAAACCTTATGAATTCAGAAATTTATGGAGTGCCTACAAATGTTCCATGGGGATTTGTGTTTGCGAATATGGGAGAAACCCTTCCAAAACATCCTACTCAAATATATGAAGGACTTGCGTATTTGCTTACATTTGGAATACTACAATATTATGCTTGGAAACAGTTGCGTGCACAAAAAAAACTTTCAAATTCCTTTATAATGGGAGTGTTTTTAATAGGAATTTTCTTTACACGATTTCTTATTGAATGTATAAAAGAACCACAGGTTTTGTTTGAAACTACTATGCTGCTAAATATGGGGCAACTCTTAAGTATTCCATTTTTTCTTTGTGGTTTTTTCCTGTTGTGGAAAGCAATGCGTGAAAAAAAGATTACATTGTCTTAAACATTCCTTTTAAAGCAAGGGTAAGCAAAATTTTATTAGTTTTTCTGTTATATCCACGCGGACATAATATAAAAGATTTAAAAATTGCAGCATACATGCTTCTATAATTCTTATTTTTTTGATGAAAAATGGCAATGTGAAAATAACACATGCTCAACAATCGCCATTTTGATATGCGTGGAATTTTATTTCGTAATTCTTTTTTGTTAAAAATTCGCCTGTAATTTTCTAATTCTTTAAATGGTTTTAAAGGGTCGCCTCCAGTAAAAGAATCAGAATGATACACATATACTGTTGTGCGTTCTGCCACTTGAATAATTTGATGTGTGCAGGCTATACGTGCCGCAAAATCCAAATCTTCGCAAACATACACAGCAGGGTCAAATAGATGTTGTGAACAAATTGTTTTATGTACACACATGCGTTGTGGATTAAATGTATATGTGGCAATGTAATGAAAAACATTATGTTCTTTAAGTGGTGGACATACACGTTTAGTGCGTTTTCCCGCTTGTTCGTCCCAAGCATTGGTAAATAATAATGCTTGCGGATATGAATATGAAACTATAGCATTATAGAGAGTTTCTAAATGATGAGGTAAATGATAATCATCGCTATCTAAAAAGCAAATATATGTTCCTTTTGCCATCTGTATGCCACGATTTCGTGAATGACAGCGTTCCATATTATGCTCGTTTTTTACATAACGTATTCTTGCATCAGTATAGCTTAAAATACAATCTTGTGTTGCATCTGTAGAGGCATCATCAACAATAATTAATTCAAAATTACTATATGTTTGATTTAATACACTTTCTATGGCACGAGGCAAAAAATGTGCTCTATTATATGTTGGTAGTATAATCGAAAAAAAAGGCATAAACGGTGCCTTTAAAATTTAAAACTAATATGTGGTCCAAAATGTTTACCAATGAGCGATTCTTGAGGAGAAACATATATACCACCACGCAATCCTATTTCAAACGAAGGTGAAATTATGTATTGTACACTCAACAATAAAGGAACAGCTATGAGTGTTCGTGTTTCTTGTTGGTATCCACCCCATAAATCTTTTCCGTTCGAAGATTTTCCAAATATAGGGTACATAATAGTTTCTGAATATGTTGATAATCCTGTAAGTGCGGTAATACTTATAAAATGCGATAGAGGATAGGTGTATCCTACAGTTATACCAACTTGAATTGTTAAAATATCAGCATTTGTACTGTCTTGTAAAAGGTTATAGGTTGGAAAATTTGAACGTTCTTGTTCGTAATATCTATTTCGTCCAAAATTCATATGTTGCCCAAACGATAGTGTGCCACTTAACATATATGCAAAATCAAGCGAAAAATTTTCACCGGGTTTTACATTATTATAATTGTAGGCATTATAATATCCTGCTTGAGCTGTTATTTTTGCCCGCTTTTCGCCAGCAGACATCATAGTTGTTGTTTTTTTGGGAGCTTCTTCTTGAGCACATATAAATAAAGGTGCTCCAAAAAGGAATAATAATAGGGAAAGTCGTATTTTCATAATCTTAATTTTTTATCGTTTATAAAAATAGGTGTTTTTTATAAAATAACAATATTTCTTTTGAAAAATATATATATATTAGCGACATTAAAACAGTCGCACACTGAAAACAATTATTTTTTTGTTTGTTACACTGATAATATCAGTACCAAACTTTGTATATAGCCAAATAGAATCCATTGATATAGAGCATTATATATCAACAAGCAACCGTGAATGGTCTGATGAAGAGATTCAAGAACTTGAAGAGTTGTTTGCACATCCTTTGCCTCTTAATTCTCTTACATTTGAGGAGTATTCTGTGTTTTTTTTCTTGTCAGAATTTCAAAAAAAGAGCCTTTTTGATTTTGTTCAAAAAAATAAACCGCTTCGAACTGTATATGAGTTGCAATTTGTACTTGGATTTACACAAGAAACAGCACAATTAGTTGCACGCATGTGTACACTTGAATATACACAAAAATCCAGAACATCTAAAGAGCTTATACACAATGGAAAACATACTGTTTCTGCATATAATTCTTGGCTTGGAGTTTCAGATTCTTTATATGCTGATTATATGAAATATCCCGGATTCGCTTTAAAATCATCGTATAAATATCGTTATCAAGCATATAATAAACTCTATTGGGGTGTGCAACTTAAAAATGATATGGGCGAAGCAACACAAAAAGGAGTGTTTTCGCAACAATACGATTTTGCATCGGCATATATACAATTACGCGATTATAAAAACATTGTAAATTTGGTAGTAGGCGACTATCAAACGTCTATAGGACAAGGTTTAGCAATGCGACAAGGTGGGTTTTATGCAAAATCAATGGGATTTTCTCAAACAACATCTCAGTCTGTTTTAAAACGACATTCTTCAACAAATGAATATTTATATAATAGAGGAGCAGGTATAAGTTACGCATATAAAACATTTGTATTTACACCATTTATTTCTCGAAAAGCCATTGATGGTGCAGCTAAAAATGATTCGTTAGTACCATTTCAAATATACAAAACTGGATTGCACCGAACTCCGCTCGAATTGTACAATAAAAAACAGGTAACACATACACTTTATGGTATGCACGCTGAAAAACAAGTAGGACAATGCACCTTTGGAGCTGCATATATACATCAAAAAATTTCAAATAATATAAAATCATGGTATATGCAAAATTATTCTTTGCACTACACATATTTTGGAGAACGTACACATAGTTATGGTGAAATTGCATTTGATGATTCATTTCGTATGGCACAAATTCACGGTATCACACACACATTTTCTCAATATATAGAAGGACAAATAAGTGTGAGAAATTACAATGCGTCGTACACAGGATTTATGGCACATGGATTTCAGGAACAAAGCAATACACAAAACGAACAAGGACTATATATGTTATTACGCACAGATATAACAAATTCTATACGCTGTACATTAGCTCATGATAGATTTCAAAGACCCGTAGCTACAGCAACTGCACCAAATATGTATGGAAACGAATCCTTGTTTTCTGCAAAATATACTAAATATAGAAGTTATTCTTTTGAATATAAAATAGCATACGAAATAAAAACAGAAATAACAGAAAATCAATGGTATGCTGCACAAACAAACACAAATAACAGAATAAAACACACAATACAATTTCAATATGAATATGAAACATTGGAATTTAGAACCGCATACGTAAAAGCGTTTGCTCATCAAAAAAATGATTTTTTTACAGGATTTTATGCAGGACAAGATATTATATACAAGCCACATAAAAATATTCATGTGTATGTTCGCTATGCAAAATTTAATGCACCATATTATACACGCATATATGTGTACGAACATGCCGTGCAAAACGCATACACAATGCCACAAGTACTGTACGCAGGAGCCCAATGGCTTTTTGTAGTGAAATGTAAAGTATTACGTTCATGTAATGTGCAATTTCAAGCAAAAAGAATACAATACGCCAATGCTCACGAAATTCCCGAATACTATGCTATGTATGGCACAGCACAAAAAAAACAATACGCATGTATTATTCAATATTCATTTTAAAATGCAAAAAATAAGTAGTAGCTAATTTATGGTTTTTGAAATCGGCACAAAATAGGTAAATGATCGCTATATCCACCTAAATAATAAGGTCCAGCATATGTACGAAACGGTTTTGTTCTTCCATGCGAATCGGTTTGCAGCATAAAATCAAATGAAATAATAGAATACGTAAGCGTATAATTACTATGCAAAGACACAGAAACATAGCATTGGTCAATTTCGTGCCACATATTTTTATATACATTGGTACCTAATTGATTTGAATCACTAAGTCGAATAAAATTATTTGAACAGGCAGCAGCAAGAAATTGTGGAGCTTTGTTTTTAGGAGTATCATTAAAATCTCCCATAACAATAATACGAGCCGAAGGCAATTGTGCATATATGTCTGAAATACAGCTGATAAGCACATTTGTAGCGGCAATTCGTTTATATTCACTTTTTTTTGCTCCGCCAAATCGAGACGGAAAATGGAGAGCAAATACATGAAGTGTGTCATTCCATAACGACATAATACCTTTCACATATAGTATATCGCGAGTTGCGAAATGAGGTTCATCAGGGAGAGTTACGGCAATTGCCGAATCAAAAAGAGGAATAAATGTTTTTGGATTATATGCTAAAGAAACATCAATCCCCCTACGGTCGGGCGATTCGTGATGAATATACGAATATCTCATTTTTGAAAGAGCCGTTTTACTCAAAATATCGCGTGTGCACGAAGGAGATTCAACTTCAGCAAAAGCAATAATATCAGGCGGATTCCATGCTCCCGCAGCAATAATAACTTTTGAAATTGCATGTAATTTTTTATAATATTTTCGCGTGTTCCATTGCTTTTCGCTTTGAGGTGTAAATTCACTATCATTTGTGCAAGAGCTGGCAATTGTGTCAAATAAATTTTCAATATTATAAAAAAGTACAGAAAACGATTGTGAATCTTCGTTATCTTGCTGACCTATTGCTATATATGAAATGCAAAAAAGAAAAGCAATACATGCAACAACCCTATTACTCCGAAAAAAACTCATACGCTCCAATATCAGGTTTTGTATCAGCAATTCTTGATTGTCCACGAAAATCATCTGGAACTAATTGTGCCACCTCAAAATTTCCATTATCCTTAGCTTGCGAAAGAGTGTCAAGTGTGAAATTTAACTCATACATATTGCGAAATAAGTTTTCATGTTCATCAAATTGAATAGACGAATTAAAATAATGAGCATATTTTGATTCTATTGTTGTTTTTACTAAACAATTAAAAAACTCCACATCAAGAACATCAGTATCATTTTGCGTAAATACATCAATTTCATTTTGAATTTTACCTACAATAATAGAATTTGAAAAAACAACTTGCAACAAAGGGCACTCCTGTTCGTTCACAAACGAATAATTACTAATAGCCACAGATGGCACATAATTTCGTCCGCCAATTGCACCTTGATTTGAAATACTAGAATGAACAAACGAATGAGCACCGCCTTGCAGTGCCAACACATAATCATTAGCATTTGCCAACACACAATTAGATGCAGAAATGTGAGCGTTTTCGGCAAAAATGCAATTTGCAGACATATTTTGAATACGCGTATTAGTAAGAGAAATGCTAATAGGATTTTCTGCATTTCCATACACACGCAATCCGTTTACAGCATTGCGAATAACAGCATATTCAAAAGTATTTGCCGTACTTGATTCACGAAAAATTATGCTTCCCCATTGTCCGGGTAAAGTTTCATACGCTTCTTCGATTCTATTTGAACTAAACAACACAGGCTTATCATATGTTCCCTGCACACATAACGAACCATGAATAACAAGATTTGCTTTATAATGCAAATACAAACGTGCCCCTGCTTCAATGGTAAGTGTATGCCCTTTTAGTATAACCAACGAATCAAGAATTACATGCGGTTTTCCGGCAGTAATAGTAAAACTTTCTCGCATTTCGCCTTTATGTTTAATAACATCTTGTCCCCACGAAACAATAGGCAATGACTCTCGTTTAGAATTATATGAAATTAGCAATGAATCAACATATTGCACAAGCGTATCAACATTATTTTGATTCAAAAAAGCTTGCATAAATATATATATGCTATCCTGTGCCGCAATTTCAACATTTTTTATTATTGTTCCCGACACACCATTTACATTCATAATATATTGGGAATTAGAACCTTGTAGTAATTCAATTGCATCAATTAAAAGAGAGCCTTTATGAGGATTGTATAGTTTTATTGCACGAGTAATACTGCCCGTTTCAGTAAAAAGTGTGTCAAAATCAATTTGTTCTACAGAATATTGCAAAGAATAGTTTGGTAAAGAAAGTATTTCATTTTTAGAACACGAAATCATGCACATAATTGCCATAGCAATTAAAAATGTTAGAATTGTAAAACAAATACCCTTACAATGCAGATATACACTACAATAATTCATATAAAAAGCAACAGAAATACAAAAAGAGCAAATTTAAAAAAAGAATACGGTTTTACCCATGCTTTTATTTTGTATTTTACAATATAAATAAATATCTTTGTTAGATTAAAGTCTAAACCTATAAAAGGAAATCGTGTGGCTGAACAAGACATAGAAAAGATTGGATATGGATTTACGTTGTTTGAAGGTATGCAAAAAGACAATCTCGGATACATTTATCGGGGTCTTTTTACACAAAACATTACCGACAGCATTATTTCGCTTGCTGAAAACAATTTAGAATCAAGTGGAGAATCTTCCAAAGTAAAAAAGCGGGTGTTTTCTATTATGGTTGAGTGTTTACAAAATGTAACTCGTCATCAAACACCTCAAAACACAATATGCGAAGGACCATACCAAGCGGGTATTTTTGTTATTCAAAATCATAACGAAGCATATCAAATAACATCTGGCAATGTTGTAGAAAACTCTACTATCACACAGTTGCAAGAGATGCTTAATACAATTAACAGTCTCGAAAAAGATGATCTTAAAGCATATTATAAACAAATTCTTGAGGACGGAAGTATTTCGGAAAAAGGCGGAGCAGGTTTAGGTTTAATTGAAATGGCTCGAAAATCAGGAAATAAATTATTTTACGATTTTAAAACTCTTGACGAAGAACTTTCGTATTTTTATTTACATACGGCTATTTCAAAAAATTCTGAAAGTGCGTTTAATGAAATTGATTTAAATAATATTAAAAATCTTCACGAAATTATAAATCGTGAAAATATTATTTTAATTTACAATGGAAGTTTAAACCAAGAGGGATTAATTCATCTGCTCTCAACAATTGAGAGTCAGCCAATTGGAGCTGTTGATGTAAAAAAGAAATTGTTTAACATTATGGTAGAAATGCTTCAAAATATTGTAAAACATGGAGAGAAAAAAGATGATGAACTTGGTGGAAACCCAGGCATTTTCTTTATTTCGGAATCAAATAATTCATATAAATTAAGTTCTGGAAATTATATTAAAAAATCTATAGTGAAAGAACTTTCTGAAAAAATAGACTATGTAAATGGTATTGAGGGAGAAAATCTTGATATGTTTTATACACAACGACTGTTAAATTTTGATATTGATAGTAGTAAAGAAGCAGGATTAGGAATTATTGATTTACGAATGAAAAGCGGAAATAAGTTACTTTATAGTTTTTCTGAGGTTAATGATACCATATCATTTTTTTCATTACAAATAATAATATAAACACTATGGAAGCATTTATTATTGAAAAAACTGAGGAAACGCCAGAAATAATTTTAAATCCTGCTGAACACATATTTAAAATTTCGCACCGCTCGTTGCCTGAAAATGCGAATGGCTTTTATGCTCCTGTATTTGAATGGCTCGAAGAATTTCGACAAAATTTACCCGACGATGATATTCAATTCGTTTTTGAATTAGAATATTTTAACACTGCAACCGCAAAACAAATTGCAAAAATTTTACTCCTTCTCGAAAAAATTTCTCACGAAGTATCACTCGAAATAATTTGGAAATACCGAAAAGAAGATGTGGATATGATGTTGTCAGGTCTCCGATATTCAAAACTCCTTGATGTTGAGTTTTCTATTCAAGAAATAGAAGAGTAACGCTACATAATCTGCATGTATGAATACCCCCTTATTTCTTTCTTTTATAAAATCTGATATTCAAGAATTTGATGCTCGATTTAAAAAAGAACTTTCTTCAAAAAAATCGTTACTATCGCTTATTACATCGTATATTTTAAAAACAAAAGGGAAACAAATTCGCCCAAGTTTAGTTTTTTTAAGTGCTCGTTTAATTGGTTCTGTTACCGAAGCAAGCTATTCAGCTGCATTTATGATTGAACTTATGCATACCGCTACATTACTTCATGACGATGTTGTGGATAATTCTATGAAACGTCGTGGTTTTTTCTCGGTAAATGCATTGTGGAAAAATAAAATAAGTGTGTTAGTAGGCGATTATTTGTTAGCAAAAGGCTTATTGCATGCTATTGAAACAAATCATATAGAACTGCTAAAAATCATTTCTACGGCGGTTAAAGATATGAGCGAAGGCGAATTATTGCAAATTGAAAAAGCAAAACTTGTATCAAATTCTGAAGATATTTATTTTCAAATTATTGAGAAAAAAACTGCAAGTTTATTTGTAGCAGCTATGCTTTCTGGGGCACATTCCACAGGAAATTTACAAGAAAAAGATGCGGAAAAACTGAAGAAAATCGCCCTGTTGTTAGGTGTGGCATTTCAAATTAAAGATGATGTATTGGATTATTCAAAAACATCTGTTATTGGAAAACCTATATGGAATGATTTAAAAGAGAAAAAAATAACACTCCCATTGTTACATGCGCTTAAACAAGTGTCAAAAAAAGAACAATTGCACATAAAAAAGCTTTTAAAAGGACATAAAAACAATCCAAAAAAACTTCAAGAAATTGTGAATTTTATTATGCAACATAATGGAATTGAATACGCCGAAGCAAAAATTGAAGAACTATGCTCCGAAGCAAAACAAATAGTATATACATTTTCGCATAATGAGGCACAAGAAGCTCTGGTTTCTCTCATTGATTATATTTGCACACGCAAAAAATAATACATATCATAAAAAAAGGTTTTCGATTCGCTTTTTGATTTTTCTAAAATGAACACTTTAATTATATATTTGCATTAATTATTAATTATATTGACAAAAATTATGGCACGCTTAAACGAGCATTACGAAAAATTACAAGCAGGGTATTTATTTCCTGAAATAGGACGCCGTGTAAATGCATATGCACAGGAAAATCCTGATAAAAAAATTATTAGAATGGGTATTGGAGATGTAACTTTACCTCTTTGTCCCGCAGTTATTGAAGCTTTTCATGCAGGTGTTGAAGAAATGGCACACGACCATAGTTTTAAAGGATATGGTCCCGAACAAGGATATGCATTTTTACGAGAAGCTATTGCAAAACACGAATTTCAAGATAAAGGAGTGGCTATTACTGCCGATGATATTTTTATTTCTGATGGTTCAAAATGCGATACGGGTAACATTCTCGAAATATTTGGAATGAATAATAGTATTGCTGTACAAGACCCCGTATATCCTGTGTATGTTGATACTACAGTTATGGCGGGGCGAACTGGCAGTATGCAAAAAAATGGATATTATGAAGGTATTCACTATATGCCATGTACCGAAGAAAATCGTTTTATTCCGGAAATTCCTCAAAAACCAGTTGATATTATATTTTTATGCTATCCAAATAATCCTACTGGTACTACTGCAACAAAACAGGAACTAAAACAATGGGTTGACTACGCACAAGCAAATAATGCAATCATTTTATTTGATGCAGCATACGAAGCTTTTATTCAAGAAAAAGATGTGCCACATTCAATTTTTGAAATTGAAGGAGCCGATTCATGTGCTATTGAATTTCGGAGTTTTTCTAAAAAAGCAGGATTTACAGGTACTCGATGTGCATATATAGTTATTCCCGAAAAATTAACTGCTCAAAATTCAAAAGGAGAACAGGTTTCGGTAAAAAAATTATGGAGCAGACGGCATTCTACAAAATTTAACGGAGCATCATATCCTGTTCAAAAAGCGGCTGCGGCAATATATACTCCTGAAGGAAAAAAACAAACAGAAGAAATAATTGCATACTATATGGAAAATGCAAAAATTATGAAACAAAGCCTTGAACAACAAGGTTTTTCTGTGTATGGTGGGGTAAATGCTCCGTATGTGTGGCTTAAAACAAAAAACAATATGAAATCATGGGATTTCTTTGATACATTACTTGAGAAAATTCAAGTTGTAGGCACACCTGGTTCAGGATTTGGACCTTCGGGTGAGGGATATTTCAGATTTTCTTCATTTGCATCGCGCGAAAACGTAATTGAAGCTATGGATCGCATAAAAAATGCATCATTATAAATGATAGAAGATATAAAAAATGCCCTTTCAGTTCTTAGAAGTGGAGGCATAGTATGTTATCCAACCGATACCATTTGGGGTATCGGTTGCGATGCCACAAATGCCAAGGCAATTGAAGCAATTTATACGCTAAAACAACGAACTGAAACTATGCCTTTACTCATTCTTGTTGATTCAGAGGCAATGCTCGAACGATATGTTGAAAATCCTCCAGAAATAGCTTTTGAACTATTTGAACTTTCAGAAAAACCAATCACAATTATATTTGAAAAAGCCATAAATCTTCCTGAAAATTTAATTGGCAAAGATGGTTCAATAGGTATTCGTATATGTCGTGAGCCTTTTACACAACAACTTATTCAACAATTTAGAAAACCTATTGTTTCTACATCGGCAAATATTCATAGTAAGCCAAATCCACAATATTACGACCAAATACCTGAAACAATTCTTACACAGGTTGATTATGTTGTTTTGCATCGTAGAGACGACCGAAGTCCACAGCAAGCTTCGAGTATTATTAAATTAACTAATTCTGGTATATGCACAATAATACGAAAATAATGAAAGCAGAAGAGGTAGCATCGTACAAATTTAATCATGCAATTCCTATTCAAATAAGATACAATGATATTGATTTGTCGGGGCATGTAAACAATGGTGTTTTTCATGAATATTTTGATTTAGGACGAACCCATTATTTTGAAGATGTTTTAGGGGAAAATGCTCTTACAAAAAAAACGCATGTAATTATTGTACAAGTAAATACAACATACGTAAAAGAAATATTTTTTGGCGATGCTATTCAATTAGTATCAAAAGTTATTCGTTTTGGCACAAAAAGCTTTACAGTGTTACAAGCTATTCTGAGGGAAAGTGATAATGGAATGGAAATTTGTGCGTTTGCAGTTACCACATTTGTTTGTATAAATTATACAACACAAGCCACACATGCTATTCCAAAAGAGTGGGTTGCAAACATTACTGAATTTGAAAATCAAAAATAAAAACAACTATGAATCAGACTGTTAGCGATTTAAATTTATATGCAGAAAATCACACTTTACCAGAAGTGCTTCAACATATAGCAGAACAATATGCAAATTCTATTGTGTTTACCACAAGTTTTGGGTTAGAAGATCAAATTATTACTCATCTTATTTTTACACATACTATTCCTATTGAAGTTATTACATTAGACACCGGAAGGCTTTTTAAAGAAACCTATAAAGTTTATAATAAAACTCTCGAAAAATATAAAAAACCTATTGTTGCATTTTTTCCTGATACTACACAGGTAGAAACCATGCTTCGTGAAAAAGGTCCTATGAGTTTTTATAATTCTGTTGAAGACCGTAAAGAATGTTGCACAATACGAAAAGTGTTGCCTCTTAATAGAGCTTTAGCAGATAAAAAAATGTGGATTACTGGCATTCGTGCAGAGCAATCGTCAAATAGAAAAGACCTTACTATGTTTGAATATGATGCAGATAGAGAAATGATAAAATGTAATCTGCTGATAGATTGGACATTTACACAAGTACAAGATTATGTAAAAAAAGAGGCAATACCCTATAATATTTTACACGATAAAGGTTTTGTGAGCATTGGCTGCGAGCCATGTACGCGTGCCATTAAACAAGGAGAAGATTTTCGTGCAGGAAGATGGTGGTGGGAAGATAATTCAAAAAAAGAATGTGGATTACATACTCATTCTTAAAATATAATTATGCGTTTTCTCCTCAATTATTATATCAATCTATTAAATATAATAAAGTTTAAAAATAGTATATTTTTCAAAAGCCAATTTAATTATTAATTATCTCGTATAATTCTTTTAAGTCAGGAGTGAGTATAATTTCACTTCGTCTGTTTTGAGCACGTGCTTGTGGAGTGTTTTCGGTATATATTGGTTTGTATTGTCCACGCCCTGCAACGGTAATTCGAGACCCTTCTATTTTTGAATTTGTAAGGAGAATTTGCGAAATAGCAAGTGCACGTTCTGCACTTAATTCCCAATTGCGTTTTGCTCCACCTGTATTGTCGGTATGCCCTTCAATCATAATATTGATATCGGTATTTTGTTCTAACACTTGTGCAAGTTTTTGCAAAGCTTCTTGTCCTTTTGGTGCAACATCACTTTTACCAACGCTAAATAAAAGAGCCTCGTCAAGTAGCACGTATATTTTACCATCGCGTTCTTCAATTGTTAATCCTTGCCCTTCAAAACCTACTAATGCACTTTTTACTTTTGTTCTAAGTGCGTTTGTAATAGAATCTTTACGACGAATAAGGTCTTCCATTTCTGCAATTTTTAGATTTTTTACAAGTATTTCGTCGTTTTTAATGCCTAACTCTGTTCTGATTTTTTGAAGTGCTTCGCGTTCTTTTTCTAAATGTAAACGAATAGAATCAAGTGCATCTTCTTGAATTTGTATATTTCTACGCGTTGCTTGAATTTCTTCAAGAATTTTTTTATTCTCAGCCATATTTTCTTGAATAAGCCGCGATTGCTTGGTTACTAAGTTTTTATTTAACTCTTCTAAATCAGCAACTTGTAGCTCTAAATTTTTTATGATTCTATTTTTCGAAGTGCTATCTGCACGTAATTGCAATACCTGAGATTCTAATGTTTTATTACGAGCTTCAACAGAAAAAATATCTTTTTGAATGTTGGCAAGTGCCACACGTAACGAGTCTTGCGTGAGCTGTGTGCTAGTTTCGAGCGTTTGGTATTTCTTTTGAGAAACACATGAACCTAACATAAAAACAAAACATGATGCGAAAAGTAAAAATCTTGGTATTCTTGCCATTGTTGTATGATTTATTTAATATAAATTACACAAAATTACATTGCTTTATGTAATGTGTGCTAGGAAAAATCGTCAATTTTTAAAAAAGATACTAACATGTTGTATGTAAAACGTAAGGTGAATCATAGCAAATAATAGACGTATATCATAGTCTTTTTTATGCATATTGGTTTAAATAAAAACTTTTTTTAAACAATCTCTTATTTACAAACTTTCTTGTTACTTTTGTGCTTTGTTTTTTGCTTGAAAATTTTGAATTCGCTATTAGAAAATATAAATAATCCTGCTGATTTACGTAATCTTGGAATAGAACAACTTGGGCAAGTGTGTAACGAATTACGTGAATTTATTATTGATGAAAGCAGTAAAAATCCTGGGCATTTTGGTGCTTCGTTAGGCACGGTTGAACTTACTGTTGCGTTGCATTATGTGCTTAATACACCCTATGACAGAATTGTGTGGGATGTTGGACATCAAGCATACGGACATAAAATATTGACGGAAAGACGAACAAAATTTCATACAAATAGAAAATTTGGCGGTATTTCTGGATTTCCTAATCCAAAAGAAAGTGAATATGACGCTTTTATTGCGGGACATTCATCAACCTCTATTTCTGCTGCTTTAGGAATGGCAATTGCCGCACAGCAAAAAGGTGAACTTGACCGACATATAGTTGCGGTAATTGGAGATGGTTCTCTTACAGGAGGTTTGGCTTTTGAAGGGCTTAATCATGCGGGCTTTTCTAAAACAAATATATTGGTTATTTTGAACGATAATAATATGGCAATTGATGCCAATGTTGGGGCGTTAAACCAATATCTTCTTGATATTACAACATCAAAAACATATAATAAGTTTAAAGATGAGGTGTGGCATATGCTTAAGCGATTGAGTAATTATGGCACAAACGCATTGGCTATTGCACAAAAAGTTGAAAATGGTATAAAAGCGGTGTTGCTGAAAGAAAGTAATCTGTTTGAATCTCTTGATTTTCGGTATTTTGGTCCAGTTGATGGACATGATGTGTTTCATCTGGTGCGTACCATTCAAGATTTACTTGATATGCAGGGACCAAAATTATTGCATGTCCGTACACAAAAAGGTAAAGGTTTTAAACCCGCCGAAGAATCACAAACAACATGGCATGCTCCGGGAAAATTTGACAAAATTACGGGTAAAATAATAGTAAATGATGATGCACTAAAAACTCCTCCTAAATATCAAGATGTATTTGGTGCTACTCTTGTTGATTTAGCACAAGCAGATGCTCGTATTGTTGGTGTTACTCCTGCTATGGCTTCGGGGTGTTCTATGGATATGCTTATGAAAGCAATGCCCGGCAGAGCTTTTGACGTAGGTATCGCCGAACAACATGCGGTAACATTTTCGGCAGGTATGGCAAAAGATGGATTAATACCGTTTTGTAATGTGTATTCAAGTTTTATGCAACGTGCCTACGACCAAGTAATACACGATGTCGCACTGCCTCAGTTACCTGTAATTTTTTGTCTTGACAGAGCAGGTATTGTTGGACATGACGGAGCTACGCATCACGGAGTGTTTGATTTGGCATTTATGCGTGCTATTCCAAACATTATTATTGCATCTCCTGTTGATGAATTAGAACTTCAACACCTTATGTACACCGCATATCGTGCAAATAAACCGTTTGTTATTCGCTATCCCCGCGGTAAGGGTGAACATGTTTCATGGAAAGTTCCTTTACAAGAATTATCGCTCGGAAAAGGAATATGTATGGAACAAGGGCAACGTATAGCGGTGCTTTCTGTCGGTCCTATTGGAAATAGAGCAAATGATGCAATAAAACAAATTAAACAAACTCATAATGTGCAACTTGCTTGGTACAATATGCGTTTTGTCAAACCACTTGATGAACAATTATTACAAGAAATTCTTGATTCTTTTTCAATCATTGTAACGATTGAAGATGGCGTTATTAATGGCGGATTTGGTTCTGCTGTTCTTGAATATGCATCGCAACAAGCATACTCAGGCACAATTAAACGACTTGGAATTCCCGATGTGTTTGTGCCTCATGGAACGCCCGAAGAATTGTACAAATCGTGTCATCTTGATACAAAAAGTTTGTATGATTTTTTTGTAAATCTTCTATAATATTTTGCAGCTAATAGCAGAATAAACATTTACTTGCAAAATCTTATCGCATATTTTTCTATTATTTTTGCTGATTCTAAATGTAATTATATATATTTGCGAACTTAAAAAATATAGAATTTCAATTAATTATTATAAAATCAACAACACATGCAAAATAAAGGATTTATACGTGTTTTTGCTGTTTTATTAGTACTGGCAAGTTTATATTCATTATCATTTACTTTTTTTGCCAGAAAAGCAGAAAAAGATGCTACTGAGTACGCTCAAGGTGATTTTGCGAAAAAGCAGCAATTTATGGATTCAATCGAATCATTAAAAAGTTATTACAATTTTCTTGGACTGAGAAAATTTACCTATAAAGAATGTCAAGCACGTGAAATCAATCTTGGACTTGACCTTAAAGGTGGTATGAACGTTATGTTGCAGGTGTCTGCACGTGATATGATTCTTAACCTTTCTGATAAAGGTGAACGTGATACTATGTTGCTTAATACACTTGACCGTGCAGAAGAAATTGAACGAACAAGTACTGACGACTTTATCACAATTTTTGGTGCGGCATTTCAAGAGTTATATCCAAATGAAAATATGCGTCTGCTGTTTTTGGGTAATGAGGATATCAAAAATAAAATCAATTTCCGTTCTACAAACCAAGAGGTTCTTAAAGTTTTGAGCGAAGAGGCTGATGCTGCATTTAGCAATACATATAATATTATTCGCACTCGTATTGATAGATTTGGTGTTACACAACCTAATATTCAAAGGGTAGGTAAACGGAGAATTCTTGTGGAACTTCCTGGTGTTCAAGACCAAGAGCGTGTGCGAGACTTGCTCGAAAGTTCTGCTAATTTAGAGTTTTGGGAAACATTTAATGCGAGTGAAGTACTCGAATTGTTATTTGATATAAATCTTTTACTTGCTGATTTAAATAAAATAAATGCAGAAAATGATGTTGTAAAAAACACTGATGATAAAACAACGCAAGCAGAAATTTCTCAAACTACTGAAAATGTTGAATCAACCGAAGAGCTTTCATTAAAAGAGCAATTGAAACTTGAACAAGATTCTTTAGGCATTGCTGACACTCAAGATGAGGAAGCAATGGAAAAAATGAAAGAGGAAAATCCATTGTTTTATTATTTAACGCCAAACATTTCACGCGATGGTCGTGCAGGATTTGGACCAGTGGTTGGATATGCTACCGAAATTAATATGCGACATGTTGATTCAATTTTGGCGTTGCCCGAAGTAAAAGACCTTATTGCTGAACAAAATCCTGAATTAAAACTTTCATGGACACGTAAAGCCGAAGAAAATGGTTTGTATAGTTTAGTTGCTTTAAAAGATTATGCAGCAACAGGAAAACCTGCTCTTGATGGTAAATCGGTTGTTGATGCTCGACCAATGTTTAGTCAAAATGTAAGTACTACTGCAAGTGTGCAAATGACTATGAATAGCGAAGGTGCACGCGAATGGAGACGAATCACAAGAGAAAATAAAGGACGCTCTGTTGCTATTGTTCTTGATAAATATGTGTATTCATATCCTACCGTGTCAAATGAAATTTCTGATGGTGTATCATCTATTACTGGTAATTTTACTATTGCTGAAGCTACCGATATGGCAAACATCTTAAAATCTGGAAAACTTTCAGCAAAAGCAGATATAATAAGTGCAGAGTTTGTTGGTCCAACACTTGGGCAGGAATCTATTAATAGTGGAATGTCTTCGTTTATAATAGCGTTTCTTCTTATGCTTATTTTCTTGCTTTGGTATTATCAAAAGGCTGGTTTTGTTGCAAATATTGCATTGTTGCTTAATGTGTTTTTAATTTTTGGAGTGCTTGCTTCTTTAGGTGCCGCACTTACACTGCCTGGTATTGCTGGACTTGTATTAACAATTGGTATGTCGGTTGATGCTAATGTGATTATTTATGAACGTGTTCGTGAAGAATTGGCATTAGGTAAAAATATTAAAACAGCAATTAGCGAAGGATATAAACAATCATATTCTTCAATTATTGATGCCAATGTTACTACTATTATTATAGGTATTATTTTATACTTTTTTGGTTACGGACCAGTGCAAGGATTTGCTATTATCTTAATTATTGGTATTCTTACGTCTCTATTTTGTGCTATTTTTATTACTCGATTAACGTTTGAATGGTTATTAACCAAAAAATCGGAAATTACATTTTCTTCGAAATTAACGAAAAATGCGTTTAAAAAACTTACAATACCATTTATAGAAAAAAGAAAAGTATTTTATGGTATTTCTGCTGCAATTATTGTAGTAGGCTTAATTTCTATGGCTACACTTAATTTTAGCTTGGGCGTTGAATTTAAAGGAGGACGTTCGTATGTTGTGCAGTTAGAAAGTGGTAAACGAAATACTGCTGAAATTGAACAAGCTTTACGTGCTGTATATGGTACTACTCCTGAGGTTAAAACATATGGTAATGAAAACGTGAAAATTATTACCGATTATCAAATTAATGAAAAAGGTGCTCAGGTTGATAGTATTGTTGAACGAAAATTGTTTGAAGGTTTACAACCAATGTTGCCCGAAGGAACCGACTTTAATACTTTCTTGCAAGAAAATGTACGACAGTCAGACATGGTTGGACCTACTATTGCGGCAGATATTATGTATAATGTTGTGATTTCGGTAATTTTAGCACTTATTTCTATTTTCTTGTATATCTTTTTACGATTTAGAAACTGGCAATATGGTTTAGGTGCTGTTATTGCATTAACATATGACGTGCTCGTTGTATTGGGGGCATTTTCATTATTATGGAAAGTTATGCCTTTTTCTATGGAAATTGGACAATCGTTTATTGCCGCATTACTAACGATAATTGGATATTCAATTAATGACACGGTAATTATTTTTGACCGAATACGTGAGGTTTCTGCGGAATACCCAAAACGTGCTAAATTACGCTTATTTAACGAGGGGGTTAATTCTACTATTAGCCGTACTATTATTACTTCAGCATCTACCTTGCTTGTGTTACTTACTATTTTGTTTTTTGGAGGTGAATCTATCCAAGGATTTGTGTTTGCTATTACAATAGGTGTTGTTTCTGGTACGTATTCATCTTTGTGTATAGCTGCTCCAGTTACCTATGATTTGATACAAAAAAACAAACCAGAAGAAATAGACGAGTAAAAATGGGTGGTAATACCCATCATCTCTTTGGTGGACTGGTTTTGAGACTTTTACAAGTTTAAAAAGTACGTTATTTATGAATAATAAAAAAAAAGGGGCTGTTTAGGCTCCTTTTTTTTGTTTTGTTTGCAACTATTTATCTGCAAATTCTGTCATAGTAATCTCTTAGAGTATTTTGTATAAATTTTTAATCATATAAAAAAATGAATTTATTTGGTAGAATTGGAGCGTTTGTTTCTTTTGCTTTGGTATGTAATGTATCAAACACTTTTTCTCAAAGTTTATCTATTACGGGTGGAAATGATCATTCTGTGGTAATTTGTGCAGAAGGGTATATGTATGCATGGGGAAATAATAAAGATAATCAACTTGGTTTGGAGGCACCGTATAGTTCCTCATCAATAGTTTGGGAACCCAGACCAGTTAATACTGGTGGACTTACGTTTTCTCAGGTAACAGCAGGTTCTGGCTCGCATAATGTGGCTTTGTCGTGTAACGGAATTGTATATGCTTGGGGCGAAAATACAGCGTATCAAACTGGGCAAGCTGGTTCTGTTACTACGCAACCAATGCCTGTGCCAAAAGGGGCAACACCCGGTTACTCGCTCGATGGTACTCCTGGCGGCAACTATCTTGGAGATATTAAAATGATTGCTGCCTCTACTTCTGCTTCGTTTGCCTTATTAAATAGTGGCGAAGTTGTTGCTTGGGGAGGTAATGGAGATGGAGGAAAATGGATTCAAAATCCAACCCCAAATCCTTTTTATATAACAAAAACTGATGGAACTCGCTTGACAAATATTATCCACATTTCTGGGGGAGATAATAATGCTTTATTTCTTGAAGATGCTGATGGTGACGGTTTAGGAACATTGTATTCTATAGGAAACTGGAACGGACGTGGTGGTGATGGAAATGCTAATGCATATACTGCAGCTCCAGTTCTCGATGAAAGTGGAAATCCTTTAACCACTATAAAAATGTCTGGAATTATGGACGTTGGTGGATTCGCGGTAGATGGAGTGAGTGGATATGTATATGGTTGGGGTAATGGTGGCTGGGGATGTAGTAATGGTTTGCCAAATAATCAAAATACTACGTATGCTTCTAAAATTTCTTCAGGTGAGTATCAAACTATATCTGGCGAAGAATATTTAACTGATGTGTTGCAGGTAATGGGTGGAAATGGTTATGGTGCTGCAATTACTAAAGAAGGATATTTACTTTATTGGGGAAATAATACCCCTACTAATGGTCACGGAGGATCGGCTCCTCGACCTAATGCAGATTCTGATGGTTGTAAAACAGGTCCTATTTTTGCTCAATATTGTAATGGGAAAAGAGTTGATGATGCTGTAGCAATTTCTCGTGGGGATATGTGGGGATTTATGATTAATGATGCAAATGAGTATTTTGTATGGGGATCTAACTCACAGGCAGGTTCTTCTGCTAATTATGTTGGAACACTTGGACTTGGCGACCCTTCTATTAAGTTTGTTGATTGTGTAACGCCTCTTGCAATACCATGTGAATTGCCAGACCAATGTCCCGAAGCATATATGGTTGGTCCTATGTATAAATGTGCAGGGCAAAGTGCTGAATTGTTTTCTGGCTTTACTACTCCCGTTGGTAATGATATTAATGGTAATCCATTATCTGACAGATATTATTTTAGATGGTATAAAGATGGTACTCTGCTTAACACTACAACAAAAACTTCACCTGTAGCTGCTCGTAGAACTGATGTGTATAATAAAACGCAAATTACTGTTGATGAGGTTGGGGTTTATAAAGTAGAAATTGAATATATTGACGTTAACGTACCTTGTAATGCGTGTCAAGTTGTTGAAGCTACTATTACAGTTTTAGACAAAGAAATGCCAATAGAAGATTTACAACCGATAGCATGTGTGAGTAATCCGTTAAATCCAACATCTTCAGATCAAGTATGTTTTGAATTTTTATCTGATTATACAGTAGAGAGTGAATTTGAAGTGTATGCTGCACAAACCGGCGGTGCTGTATTAGAAACAATTACACTTCCCGCTTCTTCACCAAATGCAACATTCTGTGTTGCAGGAAATAATGTAACTACAACAGAAAGAACAACAGATACTATTTATACAGTATATATTGAAGATAAAACTACTGTTGGTGGTAAATTACTCAATAATTTTTCGTTGAATACAGCAAAAAGTCACCAATCTCAAAGTTTAATTATAGAGGTTTGGAAACCTATTGTTTTATCTACATTTGACCTTGTTTTAAAATCATATTATCAAACACAAACAGGTACTGTAACTCCATATGTGTATGCGGTTAATAAAAATAATAATGGACAAGAGATTAGAGGACCAATTTTACATACAGGCCCAACTCAAACCGTTACATTTGATGATGTGCCAACAACAGTAACTGTGAATTTTGGAGATATTGAATTAGATGCAAACCCATCTCGCGGTACACGATATATTTTAGTATTTGCGTTTACAGGTAATGCTAATATGTATGAAGGAACATTAGGAACTCTTGCTCCAAATAGTCCTTTGCTTTTAAACCCATTATCTGATAATATTGATGGAGGTACAGCACTTGTAATAGGTGGATTGTCAAACAGTGGTACAGGTAATCCATATAATGCTACGGTATTTACCAATATTGTGTTTAAAAGTTTATCTGCATACGATTGTGGTCGCATGCCGGTTACTGCTAAATATTTCTGTCCTCCTTGTATAAAGCCTTTAGATATTACTATTTTGAGTACAGATGAGGATAATTATCTTTGTCCAAATGAATCAACAACTTTATCAACAACACCAAATCAAACTAATATTTCACAATTTGATTTTACTTGGTATAAAGGAACAGTTTCCAGCACTTCAATTCTTGATGCAACTGTTGTAAAACCAACAGAAGCTTCTGTGCTTTCAAGTTCATTTACAGTGAATAATGGTGAGCCAGGTACATATTATGTGCGTATACGCGATAAAAACAATCCAACTTCTGCAGAATGTTATAAAGATGCTTCTATTGTTATTCGCGATGCGGTAAAACCAACATATACAATAACTGGTGGTGGAGAGTTTTGTGTTGATGATGAAATCACTCCAGTAGTAGTTAATTTTACAGGCGAGAAACCATATACAATTACAAGTACAGGACCTAATCCAGGAGAAAAAACAGCAATAAATGCAGATACTTATGAATTGGGAAAAGAAGAAGGGCAATATGCTCTTAGTGCAATTTCTGATTTGTATTGTACGGGTGATATTGTTGCTGCACAAACAAAATCAATTACAATATATCCTACTCCTGAGGGTACTATTACGGCTACAAATAATGGAGCATATTGTGGCACAACTTCAAATGTGAATTTGAGTGTAACCCCAGCTAAAGATGTTGACTTGGCGGGAGCGACCTATCAGTGGACACGTAATGGTGCTTCTGCGGGATCGTCTGCAACAATTACTGCTGCGGTTGCGGGTACATATGTAGTTACAATTTCTAAAAATGATTGTTCGTATATATCTGAACCATTTGAAGTTGTTGCACATGATTTACCAACTTATACAATTACGGGAGGCGACACCTATTGTGCGAATGAAGATATAAAAGATATAGTAATTACCTTTACAGGAGCAACTCCTATAGAATTTGATGAATTGGAAACTGGTACAGGATTAAGTGCTGCAACACATAAATATACTATTTCTAATCCATCGGCAGGAGAATATCGCCCATATAATATTACAGATGCAAATAACTGTAAAGCACTTGTAAGTAATGCAAGCACAAAGGTTGTTATAAACTCTATTCCTGAACCACCAACATCTCCAGATAAATCATATTGTGTTAATTCTCCTTCTACACCTTTAGAGGCAACTGGAGAAGCACAAGCTGTTTTTACATGGTATGACGCAAATTCTGTAGTTATTACAACAGCTCCAACACCTTCTACAGTAAAAGCGGAGGAGCAAAAATATTGGGTTACCCAAAAATTGTTAGGTTGTGAAAGTAATAAAACAGAGGTTACGGTAATAGTTAATGATAATTTAACGCCTACTATAACAGCAACGCCTGATTTTACAGTGTGTGCAGGTAATGCAATTTCTTTAAAAACAGAAAAATACGAAGAATATGTGTGGTCTGGTACAGCAGTAACAAAAGGGTTGCTTAATAGTACTATTATTCAAACACCTGAATTTTTAGATCATGCAACTGCTGATACATATACTGTTCGTGTAGATGTTAAAGATATAAATGGTTGTGAAGGATTTGCAGAAAAAACAATTGTTGTGAATCCAATTCCTTCAACCTCTCTTTCTGCATTAGAACAAGTATTTTGTGTTGATGTTGATGCTGCTGAAATAATTACTGCGAAAATATCACCAGAAGCAGTACAAGGCACAGGAACGTGGACGGGTGTGGGCTTAGAATCTCAAGCAAACACAACTGTTGGATTTAATCCAAATGTTGCAAAAGCAACAGCTTCACCACACACAATTACATATAATTTTATAAGTGATGCAAATTGTGCGGCAGAACCTTCTACAATTCAAATGACAGTAAATCCCTTACCTATTGTGAGCATTTCTCCATCTAGAGTAGATGCATGTAAGAGTGGTAATAATAGTGAGATTATTACTATTACTCCCACAGGTACTACGTCAACAGGTACACTTAGGTATTCAAGTACTACAGCAACAATAGACCTATCTTCAGGAGAATTAGATCCAACTGCAAATTCTGTTGGTAAACATACTATTCGTTTAGATTATGAAGATGCGAATGGTTGTACAGCGTTTAATACCACAGAAGTAGAGGTACATAAATTACCGGATGTTAAATTTGGAGTAAATCCAACTGAGGTTTGTTATAATGGTGGAATGTTTTCTTTACAAGTAAGCCCAGAGCCAAGTACAGGGGAATCATATTCTTTTACAGGAACTACAAGTTCTTTGAGTGCAAGTTTTAATCCTCAAACTGCAAGCACTGGTACAAATTCCTTTACTTATACCTATATGGATAATAATTCTTGTGAAAGTAGTGCTGATTATTCTCTTGATGTTATAATGGTAAATCCTCCTACGGTTGATCAACCAAATCCAAAGACGGTAGTTATTTTACCTCCGCTTTCTATTCCGCCCCTTTCAGATGATACGGATGTTTCGGCAACGCCAGCTGATGCTGCTAACTTTTTAGATTGGATGCCAGAGGGGGGAGGCAGTGTGCTTTTACAT
>JAAYPM010000109.1 GCA_012519815.1 Bacteroidales bacterium | reverse complement strand
ATGTAATGGTAAGATGTTAAAATCAGACACATACATTTGGAAAATCGAAGCCTATTTTATGGACGGTCAAAAATGGAAAGGCGTTCCTGACGGAAAAGGCGGATATAATGAATTTGGTTCGCTTATGCTAATACGATAAATAAACTGGAAAATAAATAGGATCTTATCATTACTCGATATTATTATTGACATTAAGCTGCTTATATAAAAAATAATTTGATTTTTATAAAAAGCATTGGGTTTTCTTGACATTATACCGAATAAATTAGTATCTTTATAGAGAAATACTCAAATAATAAAACAACCCGAAAATATTGAAGAGGACTGAGTACTATACGCACTTTTTTAAATCCGCACTCTTCAAGACTTTAAACACAAATACTATTCTAAATATCGCCTTTTCGGGTTGTTTTTCTCTTCTGTTTTAGAATAGTATTTAATCAATTAGATGTTTGTAAAGTGAAAAACACCTCAACAAGATGTTCGGAAATGGTATGTACCCAATGAGAATATCCTAAACTCAAAGATTTATCGATAAGTGGCGCCGGAACAAATGGTGCAATAATTTTTACTATTTGTCCTTTAGATATTTTTTTTAATTCGACAAACACCATATGAACAGGTTGTTCACCTCGCTCAAGCATTTCACGAATATCAATAGTTTGTACTATTTGCTCATGGACATACCATTGCGGTTTTGAAATTACATATTGAAACTGTTCTGCAACAAATTCAACAGCTTCTTGACCAACATGAGAACGTAACGTATGTATCAATTCGTCAACAGAAATTCCTCCAATAATTGCAGCCTGACTCAAATTTGTAATACGAGCAATAGTTTTTCTTAAAATTGGATTTTGTAATTTTTTAAATGGAGGAGCTGCTTGAATAAGTACATTTTCGAGTTGAGGGTACGCTTCAAGCAAATCATATATAATTGTGCGTGGGGTAATTACTACATGTTTCATATATTTATTTTTGTTGTGAATATGATAAAATCCGTTGCTCACCTTCAAGTTTCCGTAAAGCTGTAAGATCTTGTGAAATTTCTAAAGTTCCTAAATATTCTCCTTGTTCATTACGCAAAGCATAATATTCAATATGAATAAATTTATCTTTCATTTGAATCCAAAACGGTGCGTGTGAAGCTTTTCCAGATTTAAAATCATCTAAAATTTTCTCAACAATATGCGCACTACTTGGAGGGTGACACAAGCGTACATCTCTATTAATAATTGCTCTACTACGAGTAAAAATTCTATGCGGTCCTTGTGAAAAATACTTTACTTTATCATCTTTATCAACAAAAGTCATATCAACAGGGAGTGTATTAAGAATTGCTAATATTTCTTGAGCAGTAAAACTTCCTGATGGCAATTGTATTGTTCCATTGTGCGATTGTGATGTCGTAGTTTCTTCATGTACAAATCCCTCTGGTTTCCAGTCAATTTGAGGATCGTATAAGGTAAAACCTATTTCTAATGTTTGTGTGTGAACATGCCACCAATCTTCGGTTGTAAGTTCATCCATACACATAGGAAACAATATTTCTTCCTCTTTCAAGGTCATATCCATAAGCCCCTGAATACAAGGTTCAAATAAAATATCCGTAGCGTCTATAATATCTTGTTTTGTTACAGTGGGTGTTTGTAATATTTCAATAGCTGCTTTTAATTGTGCTCGTATTTCATCATGTTTCCCCCACATAACTTTTGGAGGTCCAGTTATGCCTTTTTTTTCGAGAAACGGAAACACCAAATATTCTTTTCGTTGATAATGTTTGTCAACATCCATAAGTTCGTTTAACAAAGATCGCATACCAAACACATACTGTTCAAAATCTTCGGGCGAAATATGCGTAAGATTTAAAAGCATCGCATGAAATTTTTCTGCAACCGTACGTAAAGCCTCATTTTCTTTATAAAAAACATCAATGGGGTGTCCTTCAGGAATTTCTTGAGCATCGCTTGTATCGATAGCTCCGTGTAACACTTCACCGTGAATATCGCATAAACGTAAAACTTCTTCTTCGGGCAAACCTTCTTGTATCAATTCTTGTTCAACCTCAACAACCTCTCCATACGGTATGTGTTGTAAGGTTTTTAATAATTCAGCACGCACTTGTTCTGGATTTACGCCATCATGCAGTTTTAAAATAAGTGATTTTAACGTTTTTTTTCTATATTCTGCGTTGTTAATAAGCTCTGACATAATTGTAATAGTTTTAAATTTTGATAAAAATAATAAATCATATAATGTATTATTGTAACATTTGTTACTAATTTAGTAAAAAAAGGAATGAATCTTGTAATATGCAAAAAAATCTATTTGATGTTTTAAAGGAAATATTGTATTTTCGTCAAAGTAAATTAATTACAACTCATGGGGACACGGTTTTTTGTATTAGTATTTTTTTGTGTGATTTCTGTGATGGGGTACTCACAAAACAATGACGTGTTTGTGCGAAAAGAAGAGAATCCCGAACTAAAAACTACAATTAACGCCTATTTTGGAATTAGTTTAATGACAACCTATTCGGGCTTTATACGCTATGGTTTTATTCAAATCAAATCTACTGGCGAAACCCAAATTACATATCTTACACAATCGCAATTTATGCAAATGGTAACAGGGCAAGAAAAATCAAAAGCAAATCCTGAAAGAATAAATTTTCTTGAACAAAAAGAAATTATGTGGCAATCGTTTGAAAATTTATGGAAATTACGGTACTCCGAATATCCATACGAAGGTCCACAATCTACCGAAAAAGGGTGGGCGGGACGAGATTTTGCCCCAAGTGTAGCTCAATGGAATTTTCTAAAACAACACTACGGATATAGTAATTTTAATCAATTTTTACACGGAGACGACATGTGGCGTTTAGTAAAAGATTCGCAAGATCCAAATTGGCAACGTCAATATAGTAGTTTGCGATAATTTACAATTATTTATTGCCTTCAACCAATAAAACAATTTCACCTTTAGGCGGTGTTTCCTTAAATTGTGCAAGAATATCTGAAGCTTTACCGCGAATTGCCTCTTCAAACATTTTTGATAACTCACGCACAACCACAATATTTCTATCGCCAATAAACGCAATTATTTGTTCTATTGTTTTAATAATTCTATGAGGCGATTCATAAAAAATAATAGTTCGTTCTTCATTTTGCAATGCTAAAAGCCGCGATTGTCGTCCTTTTTTATGAGGCAAAAAACCTTCAAAACAAAATCTATCAGTAGCAAACCCACTTATTACAAGTGCTGGAATACAGGCAGTTGCTCCAGGTAAACATTCTATTTCAATATGAGCCTCAATACATGCACGTGTTAATAAAAATCCTGGATCAGAAATAGAAGGCGTTCCCGCATCAGACACAAGTGTTGTGATTGAATTTTGTTCAATAAGTTCGAGCGTTTGCGTAAGTTTTGCATGTTCGTTAAACTTATGATACGCACGCATTTTGGTGGTAATATCAAAATGTTTTAAAAGTTTTCCCGTTTGACGTGTATCTTCGGCAAGAATAATATCAGCTGATTTAAGCACTTCAATAGCTCGCAATGTGATGTCTTGTAAATTTCCAATTGGAGTTGGAACAAGTATGAGTTTTCCCATGTTTACAAATATCGCCGTTCAACTATACTTAAAAATCTTTGCACCAATTCATTATCAAAATCTAAATTATATTTTTTTTGCAATAATGTATATGCTAATTCAAACGACGTGAGTTCGTTTAATTCTTGAATTGCACCAGTGTATAATTCTACATTGTTTTGAAATAATTCTTTTATAAACTGAAATCGTTCATTTATTCCAATAGCTGCCGCAATATTCGAAATTGGTTTTTTTCCTATTTTCTGTGACACATCAACATCGGAATTTGATGGTATCACATGTTTCTTTTGCTGTGGCTGTTCTTCTAATTCAACTTTAGAAACGTCTAATTCATCTTGCAATACAGTTTCGGGTTCTGCTATTTGTTCTACAATTTCTGGCTCTTTTGCTTGTTCTATAATTTCTGGAATATAAACAGGTTCTACAAGAGGAGTTTGCTCTGAAACGATTGCGTCACTTTTTGACTCAAGTATTTCAATATCAGCCGAAAGTGTTTTTTGCAAGCACAATAAAGAATCGTATAATTGCATTGTTTTTGTAAGTGCTAAATCAACAGAAACTCGAGGAGGTAAATTTTGAGTTTGATTTTGTTTTGCAAGTATTTGAACCTCGTTTAAAGTGCGAGAAATCTGTTCGAGTATATTCGTAATATCCATAATACTATTGAATGAGTTGTAAAGATACTACAACTACTCAAAATTACAAGAGCATAGGAACATTTTCTTTTTATAATTTTTATGATTGAAAAACTGTGTTCAGAATAGAAAATAACGCATCGCGTTTTATAGGTTTACGAATATATCCTTGGAAACCAGCATCATTAATTTTCGTTTCATCTTCGGTGAGAGCATAGGCAGTTTGTGCAATAATTGGAATATGAGCAAATTTTTTCTGAATATGACGTGCTGCTTCGTATCCATTCATAATAGGCATTTTTATATCCATAAGCACTAATTTCACATCAGGGTTTTTTTCTACAAGCTCAACCGCTTCTTTTCCATTAAATGCACGGATGATTTGAAAATTTGTATGAGCAAACAAACGTGATAAATAATAATAATTTACATCATCATCTTCGGCAATTACAATAAGTTCATTATTCCCTTTTGGTTCACTAACAGGAACTTTCTTGTCGGATTTTTCAAAAGAGTCAATTCGTTGCGGCTTTTCAAGATTAGGAATAGTAACGGTAAAACATGAGCCTTTTCCTTTTTTTGATACAATAGAAATTTCTCCTCCCATCATTTCTATATATGCTTTTGAAATTGACAAACCAAGCCCCGAGCCTTTTTGTTTTATTTGCGAGTCGTTTTCGATTTGACGGAATCTATCAAAAATAATAGAAAAATGCTCCTTGTCAATACCAATACCTGTATCAGATACAGAAAATTTAATTTCTTTGTGTGAGGTCATGCTACATGTAAACGTAATTTTACCCGTATTTGTAAACTTAATAGCATTTGAAATTAAATTTGTAAGAATTTGATGCAGTTTTACTCTATCAACATATAGTACTGTGTTATGAGAAATATTGTCATATACAATATCAAAGCGAATGTTTTTTTCCTTAGGAATTGTAATTTCAAGAGTACGGTGAATTTCGAGAATAAATGGCAATAAAAATATATTTTCGTAATATGGTTTTACCTGCCCAGTTTCAATTTTTGAAACATCAATTATGTCATTAATAATTGACATTAACTGATCGCCACTTTTTTGAATTATAGATATATAATGTTCTTTGATTTGTGTGGTTTCGGCATCATGGAGCAAATCAGAAAAACCTAATATTGCGTTCATAGGAGTTCTAATTTCATGCGAAAGATTAGCTAAGAACGATGATTTTAACGAATCACTTTCAATCGCTTTTTCTTTAAGTTCATACAGTTCTTGATTTGCTTGCAACAATTCTTCGTTAATCTGCAAATATTCTTCGTTCTGAGCTTCAAGTTCTTGAGATTGTTCTTTTAATAGAGCATCGTGTTTTTTACGTTCTGTAATATCAGTAACAATAACAGCAAATTGGTCTTTTTGAGGTTTATATACAACCACATCAAAATACGCATCAAGTTCTTTTGCATAATTTTCATAATGCAAGGAATTGCCAGTTAGCACCACATTCCCATACGCTTCTATCCAGTATTTTTCAATATTTGGCAATACTTCGGTAACGCGTTTTCCAACAATGTCTTTTTTTAGCAATTTTGTATGTCGTTCATACCCCTTGTTACAATCTAAAAACACATAGTCTATTACTGCACCATTGGAGTCATATATAACTTCATGAACAGCAACGCCTTGTTCCATTTGAGTAAACAACAAGCGGTATTGTTCTTCTTTTTCATGAATTTTTTGCAATGCTTTTTCTCGTTCTGTAATATCGATAGCCAACCCAATAATTTTATAATTTTTATCGTGTGTGTTTTTTATAGGATTATACATAACATTAAACATTCCATGTGTAACTTTAAATTTGTTATGTATATTTTCTCCTTGCAATGCACGGGTAACAGATGAGGCTATTTCTGGATATTCTTTACAAATATCAAACACCGAACGCCCCACAATTTGTTTTGGTTGTAATTTGAGTTTCTCCACCCCTTTCCCTTCAAATAAACTTACCGTTCCGTCAGATTCTATTACAAATGAAATAATTGGCATATTTGAAACCACATTCCTATATCGTTCTTCGCTTAAAAGAATCTTTTTTTCGTACGCAATTTTTTCAGAAATATTTGTAGCAATATGAATGATGTTTTTAATTTCTCCTTGTTCATTAAACAAAGGCGTACACGACACAAGAAATGTTTCATCAAACATTTCTTGTGTCGTGTTGTTCTATTGATTGTGTTTCAAGTAATTTTTTAGCGGGGCAATTTTGGGGAGGATAATTGCATGAAGAATTATGAAAAATTTTGTAACAATGCTCTCCTATTATTTTATCTTCCGCCAAGCCTGTAAAATCAATCACCGCTTTATTTGCATATAAAACAAGTTGGTCAGGATCTAAAATCATAATCGGCAAACTAATACTATCAAAAACTATTTGCCATTCATAGCGAGTTTGAATAATATTTGTTTGTAGTGCTATTTGTTCTGTAATATCAGTATATACACAGTGGGTCGCTACAAATTCTCCTGTTTTTGAAAACTCTGCTTTCCCATTACGAAGTAACTGAAGAATACGCCCGTCTTTTGTTATAAATTCTACAATAGAACTTGCTATGGTTTTTTCTTTTTGAAAATTCAGGAAACATGCTTTTAAATGAGCTTTTGATGATTCTGTTAAAAAACTCACAAAAGATTTTTGAAGCATTTCTTGTTTTGAATATCCTAATAAATCAGACATGCAAGAATTAACATTCAAAATTATTCCTTCTGGACTTAAAGATAGATACGCAATTGGTCCATGTTCAAATAAATGCGTATATGAAACATCTTTTGTTTTATCGGCACTATGAAACGCAATGTTTTTGAGTTCACTCAGTTCAGATTCTAATTGCAAAATACGCTTACGCAGCTTTGCGTTGGTGTCCGAAGAATTATATGAATCTTTTTTCTTCATTGCTATTTTAATTCTGTGATTTTAAAAAAAAACTCTTTTAAAGAATGAAAAATAAAAGGTTTTTAGATAAAAATTTCTTTTTAGTTACTAAAATGTGGGGTTTAAATCAAAAACAAAAATATTTAATTGTTATTTAAAAACCAACTATTTATATGAAAAACTTAACTACTTTTATATATTGTACGTTTAATTAACCGACAAAGTTTGTACGTATATCTACGAATATTCGTACATGAGCATCTTTTTATCAATTTTATTTGTACTGAAAAAATATTATTATCCGATAAAAATAACTAAACAAAAGAAAAAGAGATTTTGAACGTGGTGAGAAATAATAGAAATTAATTAAATTTTAATCCCAACCCCCTTAAACCTCTACACCCTTACACCTTTATACCTTTACCCCTCAACCCAACATGTTCTGAGCCTGGCGAAGAATCTGAAAATTTTAATCGAACAATAATAAAAAATATTTCAAAAAACTTGCATTTTTTATTTTTATGTGTATTTTTGTAGATGTAAAAAAACAAATATGAATAATTTATTACATACAGTCCATGTCGTTAGAATCATTTTAAAATTAAAATGAGAGAGTGATGACTGTATAGTACTATAATTATAAATGTATAATGAAAGCAGCATTCTCTTATGAGTTTGCTGCTTTTTTTATGAAAAATTGTACCTTTGAAAACTTTTAAAATAAAATAATAACATAATTGTTTGTAATGTAACTATCACAAACAATGTAAAAAATAAAAATTATGGGATTTCCACTTCGAAGCGAATCTTCTACACAAGGTAGATTAATGGCAGGTGCACGAAGTTTATGGCGTGCAAATGGTATGACAGAAGAACAAATAGGTAAACCAATTATTGCCATCGCAAATTCGTTCACGCAATTTGTTCCTGGGCATGTTCATTTACATGAAATTGGACAAAAAGTAAAAAAACATATTGAAGCTCAAGGATTTTTTGCAGCAGAATTTAACACAATTGCTATTGATGACGGTATAGCGATGGGGCATGAGGGAATGTTATATTCTTTGCCATCTCGTGAGGTAATTGCAGATAGTGTTGAATTTATGTGTAATGCTCATAAAGCTGATGCACTTATTTGTATTAGCAACTGTGATAAGATAACTCCCGGTATGCTTATGGCTGCTATGCGACTCAACATTCCTGCAATTTTTGTTTCGGGAGGACCAATGGAAGCGGGAGAGGTAAATAATGAAAAATATGATTTAATTGATTCTATGGTTATGGCACTTGATGCAGAAGTGCCTGATGATACACTCGATATAGTTGAGCAAAATGCTTGCCCTACTTGTGGTTCATGTTCGGGTATGTTTACGGCAAATTCTATGAATTGCTTGAACGAAGCACTCGGAATGGCACTTCCAGGCAATGGAACTATAGTTGCAACTCATGCAAATAGAACAAAACTTTTTGAACAAGCTGCACTAAAAATAGTGGAAATTACTAAAAAATATTATTTCGAAGGAGATGCATCTGTACTTCCTCGTTCTATTGCAACACGCAATGCTTTTATGAATGCTATGAAACTTGATATTGCTATGGGCGGTTCAACAAATACGGTGTTGCATTTATTAGCAATTGCTTACGAGGCTCAGGTTCAGTTTACTATGAAAGATATGGACGAACTTTCTCGTATTATTCCATGTATTTGTAAAGTTTCGCCAAATACAAATTTATATCATATAGAAGATGTAAATCGTGCTGGTGGTATTCTTGCTATTCTTGGTGAATTAGACCGAAAAGGCTTAATAGATACTTCGGTTTCACGTGCAGACGGACTTACGTTACAACAAGCACTTGATACCTATGATATTATGCGACCAACTGCTGATAAGGAAGCAATACAAATTTATAAAAGTGCTCCCGGACGAACAAAAAATCTTGTAATGGGATCTCAAAATGCTCAATATAAAGACTTTGATACTGATCGTTTAAATGGATGTATTCGGTCTGTTGATGCAGCATATACACAAGATGGCGGACTTGCAATTTTATTTGGAAACATTGCAGAAAATGGTTGTATTGTAAAAACAGCAGGAGTTGATGAATCTATACTAAAATTTGAAGGAACTGCACGTGTATTCCATTCTCAAGAAGCAGCTGTAGATGCTATTGTTAAAGGATTTATAAAAGCTGGTGATGTGGTGGTAATTGTATATGAGGGACCAAAAGGCGGTCCAGGAATGCAAGAAATGTTGTATCCAACTTCATATTTAAAATCAATGCATTTAGGTAAAGCATGTGCACTTATAACCGACGGACGGTTTTCGGGTGGAACTTCTGGATTGTCGGTTGGGCATGTGTCTCCAGAAGCTGCAAGTGGCGGTGCAATTGCACTTGTAAAAGACGGTGATATTATAGAATTTGATATTCCAAACAGAACCGTGCATGTGCGTGTTTCTGATGAAGAATTACAAGAACGAAGAAAACAGGAAGAAGCAAAAGGAAGCATGGCATTTAAGCCTGATAGAAATAGAACAGTTTCAAAAGCATTAAAAGTATATGCACAAAATGTTTCATCGGCAGATTTAGGTGCGGTGCGTTTAATTGATTAGTTATGTGGTAAATATGATATTATGAGAATGTCAAAAAAATTTGATGCTTTTGTTACATGGGCATCAGGAATAAAAGTTCCTATAAACAAAAAAATTCTTGACCAAATGGCGGCTTGGTCGCAAAGTATGAACGTAAAAGTAAATCGTTCTGCCTTACTTTCATGGAGAGTTCTTGAAGTAAACACTATGTTTGCTGATAGAATCTCTGATGTGCCAAAATCTTTTATTCGAGAAATTTTAAAAGTAGCTATTTCTCCAAATATTATTTCATTTGCAGGAGGATTGCCAAATCGTGAACTATTTCCCGTACAAGAATTGCAAACTGCTTCAAATTCTGTTTTTGAACATTCTGGTCATGAAGCTCTTCAATATAGCAATACCGAAGGGTATTTGCCACTACGTGAGTTTATTTCGCAACGATACAAAACTATAAAAGGACTTAATATAGAACCAAAAAACATTCTTATAACTACTGGTTCGCAACAAGGGCTTGATTTATTAGGAAAAACATTTTTAAATGAAAAAGATAGAGTGATCATTGAAAAACCCGGTTATTTAGGAGCTATTCAATTGTTTTCTATTTATAAAGCACGTTTTTCACCAGTGTTATTAGAAAATGATGGAGTAAACATTCAAGAACTTATGGTTGCGTCAAAATTACGAAATACTAAATTAATGTACACTGTTCCAAATTTTCAAAATCCTACAGGGATTACTTATACTAACGAAAAAAGAGAACAAATAGCAAACGTGCTTCGCGGAAAACCTCTTATGCTTATAGAAGATGACCCTTACGGAGATTTACGATATAGTGGAACGCACCAGTCATCATTTATGCATTATTTACCCGAACAAACAATCTTATTAGGTTCCTTCTCAAAAACAGTGGTGCCATCGTTCCGAACAGGTTGGATTGTGGCTCCTGATGAAATAATGGAAAAATTAATTGTTGCAAAACAAGCTTCGGATTTACATACAAACTTTTTTACTCAAAAATTATTAGCAGAATATTTGCAACAAAATGATTTAAATGAACATATATCAAAAATAAAAACTGTATATGGTCGCCAATGTTTGGCAATGATTGAATGTATAAAACGTCATTTCCCAAAAGAGGTTACATATACGCTGCCCGAAGGCGGAATGTTTTTATGGGTTACATTACCATACGGAATTTCTGCTATGGATTTGTTCCAAAAAGCTATAGAAAAAGATGTGGCATTTGTCCCAGGAGACCCTTTTTATACTGATTTAAAAGAATCTGTATCTACGCTTCGTTTAAACTTTTCATGTGTTGATGAGGCTACTATTGAAAAAGGAATTGCACGATTAGGTGAATCAATTCATGAATATATTACTGAATATAAACAAAAAAATCCAACAGTATGAAACGATATTTAAACATGAATAAAAACACTCTGCGAGTCGTCTGTTAATTACAAAAAAACGACATCTTTTTAAAAATTATATTTCACAAATACGAATAAAAATGACACAAAAAACAGAATATATTTCAGGCTCCGAAGCTTTATTAAAAATTTTAATTGAAGAAGGTGTAGATACCATTTTTGGATATCCCGGAGGAGCAATTATGCCAATTTATGATAGATTATATGATTTTGGCGATAAATTACAACATATTTTAACTCGTCATGAACAGGGTGCTGTACATGCTGCTGAAGGATATGCACGTGCAACTGGTAAAGTAGGTGTGTGTTTTGCAACTTCAGGGCCAGGAGCAACAAATCTTACAACAGGAATTGCCGACGCAATGCTTGATTCAACGCCACTTGTGGCAATTTCGGCACAGGTTATATCGCCCTTGCTTGGAACCGATGCATTTCAAGAAATTGATGTAATTGGTATTACAATGCCTATTACAAAATGGAATTTTCAAATTACATCGGCACACGAAATTCCTGAAGCAATAGCAAAAGCTTTTTATATAGCACAAACAGGACGTCCTGGGCCTGTTTTGATTGATATTACAAAAGATGCACAAATCGGCATGCTTGATTATGCCTATAAAAAATGCACCTATGTGCGAGGATATTATCCTTATCCAAAATATAAATCCGAAGTAATACAACAAGCTGCAGAACTAATTAATAACGCAAAAAAACCATTAATTCTCGCTGGGCAAGGAGTTAACATTTCGGGTGCACAAAAAGAACTTATTGCATTTGCAGAAAAAACAGGAATTCCTGTGGCTACCACTATTTTAGGATTAAATGATATAGATGCAGATAATCCATATTATGTAGGCATGTTGGGCATGCATGGAAATTATGCTCCCAATATTATGACAAATAAAGCAGATGTAATTATTGGTGTTGGTTTGCGATTTGACGATCGTGTAACAGGAAATACTGCAAAATATGCAAAACAAGCAAAAATCATTCACATTGAAGTTGATGAAGCTGAAATTGGTAAAATTGTACAACCAGCCGTAGCTATTCATTCTGATGTAAAAATTGCATTACAAGAATTATTAAAAGCTGTTAAACCAAATAAACATGAGGCGTGGTTAGATGAATTTGAAAAATTACATGCTCACGAAACAGAAAAAATTATTATAAAAGATACGATTCCTGAGCAAGGTGAATTAAAAATGGGCGAAGTTATTAAACGCATTTCTGATAAAACCAAAGGTCAGGCTATTGTTGTTACCGACGTTGGGCAACATCAAATGGCAACATGTAGATACTATAATTTTAAAGAAGGTTCTGAAATTATAACTTCGGGTGGATTAGGAACTATGGGATTTGGATTACCAGCTGCAATGGGTGCAAAAGTTTCAAGCCCACATAAAGACACTGTGGTTTTTATTGGAGACGGTGGATTTCAAATGACAATTCAAGAATTAGGCACAATTGCATCTAATGCAATAGGAGTAAAAATAGTTGTTTTAAACAATCATTATCTTGGCATGGTTCGGCAATGGCAAGAACGTTTTTTTGATGCTCGATATTCATTTGTTGACATAGATAGCCCTGATTTTATTACTATTGCAAAAGGCTATGGCATTAAAGGTGTACGAGTTGATAAACGTGAAGATTTAGATGCTGCAATTACCGAAATGTTTGCTGACGATAAACCGTTTTTATTAGAAGTAACTGTTCAAAAACGAGAAAACATTCTCCCTATGATTGAACCAGGATTTGGTGTAAGTGATATTAAATTAGAATAATATTGTATGTGAAACATACAGAAATCATAAAAAAATACTATTATGGAACAGAAACAATATACAATAGCTGTTTTTACAGAAAATCATATAGGGCTACTCAATAAAATTACCATTGTGTTTACACGGCGTAAAATTAATATTGAAAGCCTTACAGTATCTGAATCGCAAATAGAAGGAATACATAGTTTCACAATTGTAGTGAATGCAACTCATGAAAAAGTGCAAAAAACAGTTGCTCAAATAAACAAGTTAGTTGAGGTTATTAAAGCTTTTTATTACGAAGAGAATCAAATTCATGCACAAGAAATAGCTCTCTATAAAATGCCAGCAGCGGCTATTTCTCAAGGTATTGATATGGGGCGATTTATACGTGGGAATAATGCTCGAATTCTTGAAATGACACCTGAATATTTCGTAATTGAAAAAACAGGAACCAATATAGAAACGCAAGAATTACTCGAAAAATTAAAACCATTTGGTATTCTTGAATTTATTCGTTCAGGACGAGTAATTGTTACAAAACCTATGAAACCTCTTATTCAATATATGGAAGAGAAACATGAGGCGTATGATTATGTGAGAAAATAAAGATACAGAAAAACTCTGTCTATTTATTTGACTGATTTCCTAATTTCGCAATGTTTTTCACAATAATCATAAAATCATTACGAACTTTATAATCTTTTGCATAAGCAATATGCGATTGTTCTATAAGTGATTGATGAGTTTCCCAATTCCATTGTATTCCTGGGAATAAAATGGAAGGACGAATTTTAGGTAATAATTTACCAATTTCTGCATGTAAAATTTTTGGAGAATATCCCACAAATGTTTTGTAACCAAACAAAACACTCCAAAAATTTTTATATGCATTTTTTATGTTCGGAATAAACCAAATCCAAAATAAGGAGGTAATTAACATACATAAAGACAGTGCTATATCAAACAATCGTTTTTTTCTACGATTCATACCTTTTGCAATAGAATTAAATTCTATCACATATAATTCTCCAGCGGTATTGACCGAACTACTTCCAATAACTGAAAAGGATTCAGGGGGAGCTATTTTAAATTCTACCTGTAAATCAGAAAAATACAGCATGTTTTGTATTATTTGTGCCGCACCAACATCTTTTAAACAAAAAATTATTTCGTTTATACCATGCACATTCACAACTTCTTGCAGTTGATGAATAGTGCCAATGTAACGATTCGATTTTACTGTTTCATCAAGACTTACAAATCCAATAATATTTGCAGGAACCTCTGTTTGTTGTAAAAACGAAAATACTCGTTCGGTTTCAGTTTCATCACCAACTAATACAATGTTTTTATTTTTCTCAACTAAAATTCTAAAATTTGAAATACGTGCAAAATGAAAAACCAAGCGAACCGCTATTAAAAATACTATATTCCATGCAAATCCTAAAAATAATAATACACGAGAATATCGCATACTTTCATGAAAAAGAGAATATAATATAATTATAAACACAAAACCACTCACTATTCCTTTAAGAAGATTTGCTATTTTAACAGGTCGTTCATATCCTGCCGATAAATAAATAGACATGAGTGTAATTCCTGTAAAAAGAGGGGCTACATAGGTAAAAAATTCTTGTGGATATTGATAATTATCGCCAAAGTGAAACGCCGCCCACCAATGTGCCAATATAAAAAATCCACTCAAAATAATTGCAAAATCTATAGTTGGAAACAACACTTTTTTTACACCTCTGGAAATAAGAGCCATGCCCGCACGTACCCAAATAGCAGAGTGAATAAATAACCAATACACACTATATTTTTTCATATGTAATTGTTTGCGAGCAAAAATTTCCATCGCTTTATAAAACACAAGTACGTATTTAAAACTTGCTTTTTTGGTACTTTCTCCTTTGTAGTGAATAATGGTAGTGTGCGGATAAAAATAGTTTTTATATCCAGCTTTTATAATTCTATACGACAAATCAATATCTTCGCCATACATAAAATACTCTTCGTCTAATAAACCCACTTTTTCTAATACCGAAGTACGTAATAACATAAAAGCTCCCGACAAAATTTCAATTTCCTGTATTGATTTTTCATCTAAATGCCCTAAATAATAATAGTTAAAACGTTTTGATTTTGGGAAAATCTTATGAAAGCCAAACATTTTAAAAAATGAAACTTTAAGTGTTGGTAGCCCACGTTTTGATTCAGGCAAATATTTACCTTTTCCATCTATCATGGTAACACCTAACCCACCGCCATCGGGGTGAGCGTCCATAAAATCAAGTGTTTTTATGAAAGTGTCTTCTTCTACTAATGTATCGGGATTTAATAAAAGCACATATTCGCCTTTTGCCATACGAATTGCTTGATTATTTGCTCGTGAAAAACCTACATTTTCTTTGTTTTCTATAAGTATAATCCAAGGAAACTTTTCGCGGAGCATTGCACACGAACCATCAACAGAGTTGTTGTCAACAACAAATACCTCTGCATCAATTCCGCGTATAGCACTTTTAACAGAATACAAGCACTGTTCAAGTATATACTTAACATTATAATTAACTATAATAACAGACAGTTTCATACTATACAGGGGATTGTTTTTACTAAAGATGCATCAAGCGATTGCAAAGAATAATTGTGTTGCAATAAATACTCTATTGTTTTTGGGAGTGCATATTCTAAATTTTTAGAAGCTTTTTTGGAATCATGAAACACGATAATTGAACCATTGTTTACATAATTTTTAACATTTAAAAAACATTCTTGACCGCTTATTCTCTCATCATAATCTCGTGAAAGCACGTCCCACATAACAATGGTATATAATTCTGATAAATAACGAGCTTGTGAAAATTTAATTTTTCCGTAGGGCGGACGAAAATATTTAGATGAAACAATATTTGCTCCTTTATGAACATTTTCATAATATTTTTCATTTGAACAAAACCAGCCTTTATAATGATTATATGTATGAGAACCTATTAAATGTCCACGTTTTGAGATTTCAGAAAAAATATCAGGATACGAAGCTACATTTTTACCTACACAAAAAAACGAAGCTGGCACATTAAATTCATCTAAGCATTTTAAAATTTTTTCGGTATATATAGGCGTAGGACCGTCATCAAACGTAATATATGCTGTTTTTTCGGCTTGAGGCAAATGCCATATAACATTAGGCCATAGCATTTCGGCAACAACGGGTGGTTGCGGTCTAAAAATATTTAATAATGGTTGTTTCAACGTAAAACGTAATTTATCATTTATTGAAAAGTCAAATATACTTTCATTTTATTATACCAAAATGCAATGTGTTGATTTTTTTCTGATAAAGTGCTTATCCAAGCATTTTTTTCAAAAAAAGTATATTCATCACCAATTTCTATTTGTTGCGAAAAGGCAAAAAAATGTTCTATAAAAATAGTTGTTGTAGCCGCTGTGGAAACTCCTCTATCATTCAATTTTAATAATTCAAATAGTTCAAACAGTTCAAACATACCATATAACGATTCATGCACTTCACCTATAATTTTAGCATGAAATTTTTGTGGAACATACATAAAATACAGTAATTTTTCTTTTTCTGATTCAAATATATCTTGATATACCTTACACGCATGAGCGGTGTCAAATTGCGACAATAATGTATATGCATATTCAAATTTTTTTGATGTAATAACAGAATTGCAATGTAATGTGTAGGCATTATGAATATGTTGCAAATGCGTGTTATTGTCCTGAGCCATAGTTGCATATGCTATGTCTATACATGTTTCGCAAATATCTTGATTTTGTGTTTCTGATAGAGGTGTGTTGTGTAAATGTGTATTATGTAAAATGGAATGTACAGTTTGTTCTATTATTAATTCTCCTATTCCCATATAATTTCGTTGTGCTTTCATAGGATATAATTGAAAATAAAATCCCGTATTAAAACAATATTGATGTAAATCAAAAAAATCATATTCAACAAATTGTTTCGAAAAACATATAGGGTGTTCCCAATTATTTGTTGCAAGAATATCAAATAACACTAATTGTGATTTGCTAATAGTTGTGTCATCTGAAAATTGACGTTTTGGTATAAGATTCCAACAAATTTGAGGAACAATTCGCGAGGAATCTATAGCAGGATATATATGTTTTGGAAATTGAGAATATTCTGCCGTAGAAATACATGTTTGTGGCACAGGAATATAATCAATGTATTGTGTTTCAGATACTTTTGCCTTGTATTCAAGGTTGTCTGATGCTATAATTGAAAGAATATCGTGTGCTGGGTACATTATATGAGATATGTGCGAATGTGCAACCACAAACACTTCGTTATTTACGTTAGACGCATATTTTGCATCAGAAAGTGTGAGTTTAATAGGTGGAGCAGTGTACATATAATCACGAAGTTTTGATATATACCATGAATACGCAAGTTTTTCGTACGTAACAATTCTAACATCTTGACGAATATGCAATACACTTTGTGCGTATTCAAATGGTGCTGCTTCATCAGCATTTTTTACTATGAGTATTGCCTGCGGCGGGCATGCAGTAAGGTATTCAACGGCATATTGTGAATGAGTGTGAATAGGATTGATAGGGTGGTCATCTAAATTTTGCCACAGCATAATAAGGGGCACTAAGGCTGAAACTCCAACTGCTAACAAATACGTATGTTTAGAGGTGATTTTAGATATGTACCAATATACTGGAATAAAACCAAAACCTATACATATACTTATAATGATACATGATGAAATGTACATATATGAAAGTGAATCGGAAGCATAAGGCGGACTATTAAGCCAAAATACGGTACCAAAACTTGATAATAAAAAAAAAGGCAGCAGCAAATTCAGTATATTTTTTGAATTTCGTAGTAAAAACACAAATCCTAAAAGAGCAAAAAGTAAAGGCAGGGCAAAATACGTATTATGTGCTACGTTATTTTTATATTCCTGTGGAAGAGAATCTTGTGCTCCTAAACGATATAAATCAACAAGCGGCAACCCTGTTACCCAATTTCCTTTATGCGGTTCGCCATTGCCAAAAAAATTATTTTGTTGCCCTACATAATTCCACAACATATATCTCCCATATGTGTGTCCATATTGATATTTCCAAAAAAATCTTGCATTTTGTAAAAATGTAGGTTTTGTATAGCTAACACCATGAATATAAAGTGGTGTTGTGTTTTTCCCTTCTTGAATATCAGCCAATTCTGTGTATGTGCGAATATGATTTTTTTGCGTACTCCACATTCGGGGAAATAATGTGTGCAATGCACCATGAAATGTTGGTTCTGGCAAAATATACGGTGTATATAAAGAATCAAAATCATATATTTTTTTAGAAAATGAAATTCCTTGTGCTTGGGCATTAAAATGCGTTCCATACAGTAACGAACCCGAATAGGCATATTTTGAATGATGCGATGTAATAGCAAATGCATGTTTTTGCATTCCAACATTATGTGGAGTATCTGCATGAGCACGAATAAGTGGTACAGAAAATAATGAATATCCAACACAAAATAATGTTAGTATCACAATACAATGATGAAGACGCACAAAATTCTTTTTGTAGGTGTAAATCAAGCTTATAGAGAATAAAACTATAAGAAAAGCAACAAAAACAAACATTCCTGTGTGCAACGAAAATCCAAGCGTGTTTACAAAAAACATATCACTGTATGCTGCTGCGGCAAAAAATCCATACGAACAAAGAAACCATATACAGCATAATAGTATAAGCGAAATAATTAAAGTTTTAATTTTTTGTACAATAGAGCAATTTCTTGTAGAAACAACATAAAAATATATAAGTGCAGGAAGGAGAAGAAGTGCAAGTATATGAACACTCACCGCAAGTCCTAAAAGCAAAGCAATACTATATATATACCGTAACCCAAATGATGTGTTTTTATGAGCATGCCAACGAAGCAAATAATATATAATAGCAGAAAAAAAACACCCTAATAAACTAAATATTTCTATTTGTGTTGCGGCATGCCATACAATATTTGACAATAAAAAGCTTAACGCAGCAAGACTTGCAACACTTACATCTATTATTTTTTGCGTTTTAGGCGAATATGAATTCGGAAATTTTACAAATGTTTGAACACTATATAATGTACTTCGAAATACAAAAAATACCGAAAAAGCACCCGCAATAACAGATAAAAAAGCAACACAAACAGCAACATATGCTGTGTTACCATGAGCGAACAACGAAAATATTCGCCCTAAAAGCATATATAAAGGAGATATATGTTGATGCGTAGTATCTAAGGAATTTGTAGCTATTGCTAACTGATAAGATTCTGTGCTATGCAATGATTGAATAGTAATTGCATACAGAAAAAATGCAATAAGCCAAAAAAACCAGCCAGAAAAAAGTAATTTTTCAAAAAAACGAAACAGTGTGTTTTGGACGTAACTCATAATAAATCAGGCAAAAAGCATCTTTAAAAAAGTATCTTATTTCTTATAAGCGAATATAAAACAAAATGAAATGCAAAAAAAATCATAAAAATTTTTGCTAAAGAAGAAAAAAGGGTATTTTTGCAGCTGTAAAATTTGTCCCGTGGTGTAATGGTAACACTACTGGTTTTGGTCCAGTCATTTAAGGTTCGAATCCTTACGGGACAACTTTAAGAAAAAGCAAAACCCTAATTCATAACGAGTTAGGGTTTTTTATTTGGTGTGTTTTCAAACTATTTTCAAACCACTTTAAAAATAGTATCATTTTCGGGGTTTTTTGT
>JAAYPM010000108.1 GCA_012519815.1 Bacteroidales bacterium | reverse complement strand
TCAATTACCGCTACAGGAACGTTACAAGCACTTAAAACAGTAGCTGTTGGTACACAAGTTTCGGGAACAATACAAAAAATTCATGTTGATTTTAACGATAAAGTAAGTCGTGGACAAATTTTAGCCGAATTAGATAAAACAGCTCTTCAAGCTTCTTTAGACAATGCACGAGCGTCATTAGACGAGGCAAAATCACAGGTGTCGTATCAAAAAGCAAGCTATACAAGAACACATGCATTATATACAAAAGAACTTTTATCGAAAGCCGAATATGAACTTGCAGAATTTAATTTGCAACGTGCTGAATCAGCCTTAAAAAATGCCGAATCAAACTACGAACGAGCAGCCATTAATTTATCATATGCAACTATTTATTCGCCCATTGATGGAGTTGTTTTAAACAGAGCAGTTGATGAGGGACAAACCGTTGCGGCAAGTTTTAATACCCCCACCCTGTTTAGTATTGCTAACAACCTTACTCACATGCAAGTAGAAGCAAAAGTTGATGAAGCTGATATTGGTTTAGTGCAAACTGGACAATATGTGGTTTTTACGGTTGATGCCTTTCCTGACCTTGAATTTGATGGCACGGTAACACAAATACGATTTGAACCCGTTATTGTATCAAATGTGGTAACTTATACGGTAATTATAGAAGCAGAAAATCCAAATTTACAACTCATGCCTGGTATGACAGCAAATATTGAAGTGTTTGTGCAAAAAGCAGAAAACACATTATTTATACCATATAAAGCAATGCGATTTAAACCAAATCAATCGGTGCTTGATCTATATTATGAGCAATTTCCAGAAGCAAAAATGACTTCTGCACAACAAAAAACACATAATACAACAAACACAGTATGGGTAAAAAACAATAATTCCATTCAAGAAGTAGAAGTTACAACAGGTATTAATAATGGTGTAGATATAGAAGTTCTTAAAGGTTTAGATAAAGACGACCAAGTGATTGTAAACATGAGCATTACAGAAAAAAAATCCAAACAAAGTAATTCATCTACAACAAGTCCATTTATGCCGCAACGTGGCAGAAGAAGATAAAAAATCACGTATGAAACACATTATTCAAATTTCAGACCTTCACAAAGAATTTCACATGGGCGACATTACCGTACATGCGTTACGAGGCGTTAGTATGAACATTTCCGAAGGCGATTTTGTATCAATAATGGGAACAAGCGGTTCTGGAAAATCAACAATGCTTAACATACTTGGTTGTTTAGACAAACCCACTTCGGGCAGCTATATACTTAATGGTTTGAATATGAATGAACGCACAAACAATGAATTAGCAGAACTTCGTAATCAACAACTTGGATTTGTGTTTCAATCATACAATCTTTTACCCCGCACTACCGCAATTGAAAACGTAGAATTACCTTTATATTATAATTCACAAGTTAGTGCCAAAGAACGGAGAGAACGAGCACTCTACTCTCTTGAAATGGTTGGACTTGCAGATAGAATTCATCACACTCCGAATCAACTATCGGGTGGACAGCAACAACGGGTTGCAATAGCTCGCTCGTTAGTAAATAATCCTGTAGTTATTCTTGCCGATGAAGCCACAGGAAACCTTGACACACGAACATCATACGAAATTATGGCATTGTTTCAAAAATTAAATGATGATGGTAAAACAATTGTGTTTGTTACTCACGAACAAGACATTGCACAATTTACAAAACGCAGCATTGTTTTTAGAGATGGTAGAATTGAAAAAGATATACCCGTTGAAAAGAGAGATAATGCAGCAAAAAAACTTGCAGAAATGCCAAAAGAAGATAATTACTAAGGCTTACATATGAATATAGTAAATTTAATAGGAATAGCACTACAAGCTCTGTATCGTAACAAAATCAGATCATTTTTAACCATGTTAGGAATTATAATTGGTGTAGCATCTGTTATAGCAATGTTGGCTATTGGCGAAGGTTCTAAAAAAAGCATTCAAGAACAAGTTTCTGGAATGGGTACAAATATGATTACCGTTATTCCCGGTGCTCAAAGGCGACATGGCGTTTCTATGGGAAGAGAAGGTGCTCAATCTCTTACCTTTAATGATATGTATGAAATTGAAAAAAACTCAAATTCTATTATGTATCTTTCGCCCGAAGTACGTGGTAATGGACAAGTTATATTTGGCACAGAAAACGAACCAAGTACAATATATGGTGTAAATCTCGATTATTTAGAAATAAAAAAATTCACAATATCATCAGGAAGAATGTTTTCTGAACGAGAAATTCTTACATCTGCAAAGGTATGTGTTATTGGAAAAACAGTATATGATAACATTTTTGGCGAAACAAATGTAGATCCTATTGGAAAAACAATTCGATTTAATAACATACCAATGACTGTAATTGGTGTATTAAATCCCAAAGGATTAAGCACATTTGGACACGATCAAGATGATATATTGATAGCACCATATACCACCGTTCAAAAACGAATATTAGCAATAACGCATCTTCATGCTATTGTTGTGTCGGCAATAAGTGAAAAACATTCTGCACAAGTTGTTGAAGATATTGAAAACACACTCCGCATGACACATCGAATTTCAAAAAATGACGAAGATGATTTTAGAATTCGCTCACAAGAAGAACTTATTAAATCGTTTACATCAATTAGTGATGTTTTAACTGTTTTACTTGCTGTAATTGCAAGTATTTCACTTCTTGTTGGAGGAATTGGCATTATGAATATTATGTATGTATCTGTTACTGAACGAACACGAGAAATAGGACTTCGTATGGCAATTGGAGGAAAAGGAAGAGATATTTTACTACAATTTTTAATTGAAGCACTTTTATTAAGTATGATTGGTGGACTTTTAGGTATTGCGTTAGGCATTGGAAGCACAAAGCTCGTACATATATTTATGCAATGGCCTGTATATATTCAAACAGAAGCGGTATTGCTTTCATTTATAATTTGTACCGCAATAGGTATCTTTTTTGGTTGGTATCCAGCTCAAAAAGCAGCAAAATTAGATCCTATTGATGCGTTACGGTACGAATAAAAAGTAAGACGGGTACAATTTACCCTAAAAGTGCTTTCACAATGTCAGAAACAATTTTTCCATCGGCTTTGCCTGCAAGTTCTTTTGAAGCAACTCCCATAACTTTTCCCATATCTTTCATTGAAGATGCGGCAGTTTCGGCAACAATACGGGTTACCACTGTTTTAATTTCATCAACAGAGAGTTGTTTGGGCAAATATTCAGAAATTATAGCAGCTTCGGCAGTTTCTTTTTCAGCTAAATCACTACGATTTTGTGCAAGAAATTCAGCAGCAGAATCTTTTCGTTGTTTTACTAATTTTTGAATAATTTTTAATTCTTCATCTTCTGTTACATCTTTATTGCCAGCATTTGTACGAGCAAGTATAAAGGCTGTTTTAACAGCTCGTAATGCTTCTAATCTATCTGTTTGCTTATTTTTCATTGCAAACATTAAATCTTTTGTAATTCTATCCATTATCATATCTACATATTTTTTATAGTGAATTTTCTACTATTATTCTAATTGTTTTGCTTCATTCCAATATACGTCCATTTCTTCGAGGGTCAAATCTACAAGGTTTTTTCCTTGTTCATCTGTTTTTTGCTCAAGATAATTAAATCGTTTACGAAATTTCTTATTTGTTTTTTCCAAAGCCGTTTCAGGATCAACACCATATAAACGTGCAGCATTAATTATTGAAAATAAAACATCACCAAATTCATCTTCAATTTGAGTCTTATTATGATTTTTTGTTAATTCATGCTGTAATTCCTGTATTTCTTCAGTTACTTTTTGCCACACATCTTCCTTCTTTTTCCAATCAAACCCAACAGCACAAGCTTTTGATTGCATTCTGCTTGCTTTAATAAGAGCTGGGAGCGATTCGGGGACACCAGAAAGCACTCCTTTTTTTCGTCCCTTTTCGTTTTGTTTTAATTGTTCCCAACGTACTTTTACTTGTTGAGAATTTTCCAAAGATTCATCACCAAACACATGAGGATGTCTGTATATAAGCTTTTCGCACAACGAATCAATTACATCACCCATTGAAAATTGATTTTGTTCAGAGGCAATTTTCGCATAAAACACAATATGCAACAACACATCACCAAGCTCTTTTTTAATATCCGAAACATTACCTTCAATAATAGCATCAGCAAGCTCATAAACTTCTTCAATAGTAAGATTACGCAAGCTATTATATGTTTGTTTTTTATCCCATGGGCACTTTTCACGAAGTTCGTCCATAATAGTAAGCAAACGCAAAAAAGATTCTAATGTATTATGTTTATTCATAGTTAAAATAATGTTTCTTTGTATTCATTTTGTTGATTTTCGGCTTCATCTTCATCGAAAAAGTGCACTAAAATTTTTGTATTTTTATCAATATGCAAAAAATTAGTAAGTTTAGAAAACGGCACACAAATTTCAAGAAATCCAGTATAACTAAACAAGGCTAGAATTTTTGATGAATCGCCTTCAGAATAATCATGTGCAATAAAATCTACCACAAACTCATGTCGTTCTGTTCCCACCATAATCTCAAATTTCCGTCCTTTTGCAGTGTCATAAAATTCTTGTTTTGTAATATTTGTAATTCCATTGCCATACACATCAAAATATTGAAACACCCCAAGCAAGTGATTTTCTTTGCGTGCAGGCAATGCCACCAAACGCCCAAGATTACATTGCGTTTTTGGTCCCAAATGCTTTGGTTCATTTCCCAATGCTAATTTAGCAACAGCATCAATATATATATCCAATTCAGGAAAGGCTATAAATTGTTCAGATAATTGTTGTGCATCAAGCAAAAATACATCAGACGGAATTTCACCAAACATCATTTCCCACATGCCGTTATTTGGTCCAATAAAATAATGGTGATTATGCTGAAAACAAATATACTCACGTTTTGACGTATCAGTATTTGAGCCAATAATGCCCCCTACTCCTACAATATGAATTGTTTTCTTAGCAAAAAACGTATAGGCATTTTGCAAAGCATACACCGCATATATAGGATTTAACGGAGGAACTGTATGCGTAATGTCGATTAACTGCACGCCAGGTATGCGTTGCACTAATTTTCCTTTAAACGCTCCTCCGTATAAACCATCGGTTCCCCAATCTGTTGTAAGTGTAACTGTTATCATTATTTTACATTATTCAAAAAAAATAAAGAAATAATAGTATTTTTGCTTTTCAAAAATACATAAAATTTGGAACAGTTTACATGACAGAACACATTATCTCTTTAAACTCTTACGACCCAGTTGAAATATTTGGTGTTTATAACGAAAAAATTGATGCTGTAAAGCCATTTTTTCCGAAACTTAAAATAATTGCACGTGGTAATGAAATAAAAGTTATTGGTAGCACAAAAGAAATAGAATTTTTTGATGCACAATTTAAAAGCATTTTACAGTACACAAAAAGGTATCAAACTCTTTCAGTACAATCAATTCAAGATATACTAAGTGCTGGAGAGCGAAATGAATCAATGCATGCTCACGAAAATCCACATAATGAAATACTGTTTTTTGGCAATAACGGAAAAGCAATTAAAGCTCGAACACCAAATCAAAAAAAATTAGTAAAAAAACAAAGTGCAAATGATTTGCTTTTTGCGGTTGGTCCGGCAGGAACAGGAAAAACATACACGGCAGTAGCACTTGCGGTGCGTGCTTTAAGAAACAAAGAAGTGCAACGAATTATTTTATGTCGCCCTGCTGTTGAAGCAGATGAAAAGTTAGGTTTTTTACCGGGAGATATGCGTGAAAAACTAAATCCATACTTACAACCACTGTACGATGCCTTGTTAGATATGATGCATCCCAAAAAACTGCAAGAACTCATTCAAGATAACATTATTCAAATAGCGCCGCTTGCATATATGCGTGGACGAACCTTAGATAATGCGTTTGTGATTCTTGACGAAGCTCAAAATGCGACGCTTAATCAATTAAAAATGTTTTTAACACGAATGGGCGAACATGCAAAGTTTATTGTAACAGGCGACATCACACAAATTGACCTCCCTGATAAAAATCGTTCGGGACTTGTGAAAGTGTTAGAATTATGCAAAAATGTAAAAGGTATTGATATGATTTATTTCGAGAATAAAGATGTGGTTCGTCATAAGCTTGTTTCAAAAATTATTGAGATATTTGAAGGAAAAGAAAAAAATAATATTTAAAATATATAAGATATGAAAACAATTGTAGAATCAAACTACACATTCCCAAATCAAACACAAGTATATAAAGGAAAAGTTCGTGATGTATATACTATAAACAACAATACACTTGTAATGTTAGTTTCTGACCGAATTTCGGCATTTGATGTTGTGTTGCCAAAAGGAATTCCCTATAAAGGGCAAGTTTTAAACCAAATTGCAGCAAAATTTCTTGATGCAACCACAGATATAGTACCTAATTGGAAACAAGCATTGCCAGATCCAAATGTTACTATTGGAAAAAAAGCAGAACCTTTTGCTATAGAAATGGTAATTCGTGGATATCTTACCGGACATGCGTGGCGTGAATATAAAGTAGGAAAACGCACACTATGTGGTGTTGCCTTAGCTGATGGCATGAAAGAAAATCAAAAATTTCCAGAACCAATTATTACGCCTACCACAAAAGCTATGGAAGGACACGATGAAGATATTAGTCGCGAAGAAATTATTGCACAAGGCATAATTGACAAAGGCACCTATGAAAAATTAGAAGACATTACTAAAAAATTGTTTCAGCGAGGTACAGAAATGGCAGCAGAAAAAGGTTTAATACTTGTTGACACAAAATATGAGTTTGGAACAGTAGATGGTGAAATTACGCTTATTGATGAAATTCACACACCCGATTCATCACGCTATTTTTATGCCGAAGGATATGAAGAACGCTTAAAAAACGGACAAGAACAAAAACAATTATCAAAAGAGTTTGTACGTCAATGGCTTATAGAAAACGGTTTTCAAGGTAAAGAAGGACAAACTATTCCTGAAATGACCGATGAGTTTATTGCAAAAGTAAGTGAACGCTATATTGAATTATTTGAACATATAACGGGCGATACTTTTATAAAATCTGACATTTCAGATATTATTACTCGTATAGAAAAAAATGTAACCCATTATTTATTACAATAACAGCAAAAAATTACATGTTTTTTTTTAATTTCAGCTGTATATCATAATATTTAAAAAAAAACGCAGAAAAATAAAAAAGAAAAAATGTATTCTATCTGTTTTATTTTAAGGAGTATAAAAAATAAAAATAAAAAAACTGATATTTTTTAGGGTTTAAAATTTGGCAAAAAGAAAAAAAAAACTACTTTTGCCCTGTCTTTTAAAAGATACACATTCTTGATTCAGTAGCTCAGCAGGTAGAGCACATCCCTTTTAAGGATGGGGTCCTGGGTTCGAACCCCAGCTGGATCACTTTAAAAGAAAGCATAAAAGCCTGTAAATCATAAAATTTACAGGCTTTTTGCTTTAATTACAACACTGTATATAAATCACAAGTATTATTTTGTTGATTCTCAAAGAATTTTGAAAATTATCATTCTTACTTTTTCACTCCCTTTTAATCGTTAAACTCATTGCTTTGTAGAAGTTCAGTTTTATAACAAAAAACAATTGTTTTTTTTCTAATACCCAGAATAAATCACATGCAAATGTGTATGT
>JAAYPM010000107.1 GCA_012519815.1 Bacteroidales bacterium | reverse complement strand
CAGGGAATATTTGCGTTTTCTACGTTTGGTCCAAATAATTTTATTGAAATACGTAAAATTACAGGACATGGACTTCGCTATTTAACTATAGCTCAACTCAAAGCATTGTTACAACCGTATTTTGCAATTGAATATGCACACGAATGGACAGAGAAAGTTATGTTTAATACACCAATGGACGTGCTAAAACATATACAATCAACAGGAGTAAATTCAACGAATAATAGTTTTTTTGGAAAAGAACATTTGCAAAATTTTATTAAAAATTATAATCGTATGTATAATGAAAATTTTCAGGTGCATTTAACTTATAATCCCATAATTATTATTGCAAAAAAGAAATAAAATGGCTCAGATTTTTTTCATAAGCGGCATTGATACTGATTGCGGTAAAACGTATATTACCTCTCTTATTGCCAGAAATATGAACACAAAACCATATTCTGTTATCACACAAAAAATCGTACAAACAGGCTGCCTTGCTATTTCTAATGATATTATAGAACATAGAAAAGCTATGGGAATTAATCTTTTACCTGAAGACACAGATGGAACAACTTGTCCGTATGTTTTTAAATTTGCAGCCTCGCCTCATATTGCTTCAAAAATTGAAGGACGTACCATTGAAGATTCTATTCTGTATAATTCTACAACCAAATTAGCACAACATTACGATACAATTTTAATTGAAGGCGTAGGTGGACTTTGTGTACCGCTTAACGATACAATGTTAGTTGCAGATTATGTTGCAAAGCATTCATTTCCACTTGTTCTTATAAGTTCCTCAAAATTAGGAAGTATAAATCATACATTGCTTAGTCTTGAATTATGTAAGCAAAAAAACATAGCAATACATACACTTGTGTATAATATATTTCCTCATGCCGACACAACAATTGCAGAAAGTAGTTTTCAATATATTTCTCACTATATGCATGTAAATTTTCCCGACACGCATATATGCACAAATATTGATGTTGAACAAGGATATTCATTACTGTAATTTTGTAATATGGATGCATTACGTTCACATATTTTATTGCAATGTTCACAAGAATTGTCAACATACAATTCACATAAAAAAATGCAACCACATATACTCGAGCAAATTACACCACAAAAACAAGCAATTGAAAGTGCTGTGCTTATATGTCTCTTTAAAAAAAACAATAAATTACACACAATTTATACAAAACGTGCTGTTCAATTACACGACAAACACAGTGGACAAATTTCGTTTCCGGGTGGGCGATTTGAAAAAAATGATAAAGATTATGCCACAACAGCCTTACGTGAATGTTACGAAGAAATAGGTGTAAATGTCTCGAATAAAGATATTTGCGGAAAACTTTCAGAACTCTATATTCCTTTAAGTAATTTTAATATTCATCCGTATATTGCATGTTTATCAACAGTTCCACAATCATATACATTACAAGAAAGCGAAGTTGCAGAAATAATTGAAACACCACTAAAAGCATTGATAGAATCGCAAAAAATAAAAACAATACAACAAAATGATATTGCAATGCATATTCCTTATTATGAATATAAAAAACACCATATTTGGGGAGCAACTGCAATGATAACTGCCGAATTATTAGACGTTTTATTCTCGTAAGACAAGTTTTTTCTGTACTTTTACTCATAAAAATACTTGTGTATGAAAACAAATATGTTTGTAAAGTCGCATGGATTAGGCAATGATTATATTGTTTTAGATTCCGAACAGCTTGATTTTGAACTCACTCCTGAACGCATTAAGAGAATATGTGATGTGCATTTTGGTATTGGATCTGATGGAATTCTTGTAAAAGTACCATCATCTATAGCCGATTTTGGGTTACTCATATACAATACAGATGCTAGTTTAGCAGAAAATTGTGGAAATGGACTTCGTATTTTCAGTAAATTTTTGGTGGATTATAAATACACAAATAAGTCGAATTTTACCATAGATATAATGGGGCGACTTATTCACAGCACTATTATTGAAAAACAAGATGGACGTGTGTCAAAAGTTAAAGTTGAGATGGGAAAAGCAAATTTTACATCATCACACATTCCGTTAGATTTTTCAAAAACAGAATGTGTTCATGAAACAATAGTTATTGATAATAAAGAATTTATAATAAATTGTGTTTCAGTAGGCAATCCTCATTGCGTAGTTTTACGAGACACTTTAGATTACAACGAACTCTGCACATATGCTCCAAAAATTCAAGCATTACCAATGTTTCCAAATGGTGTTAATGTGCAATTTGCCAAACGCATATCTGAAACAGAAGTAGCCATTCTTATTTATGAACGTGGCGTTGGATATACATTAGCATCAGGCAGTTCGTCATGTGCCGTTGCTTCAGTTATGGTAAAAAATAAGTTGACCTTACCACAAGTAAATATTCAAATGCCAGGAGGCGTATTAGACATTGCAATTAGTTCAAACTGGGATATTACCATGATTGGTGAAGTGCAAGAAATAGCACATGGTGCACTTAGCAAAGAAATGGTATATTAAAAAACAAAAGGCTGCCTTTTTCAGACAGCCTTTCGTTTTTTTGCACATTATCGAATCAACATAAGCGAACCAAATTCATTATATCCGCCTTTTCCGTCAGGAACGCCTTTCCATTTTTGACCGTCCATAAAATAGGCTTCGATTTTCCAAATGTATGTGTCTGATTTTAACATCTTACCATTACAT
>JAAYPM010000106.1 GCA_012519815.1 Bacteroidales bacterium | reverse complement strand
TATTACAAATAGTACATCAAGTTCAACATCACATTGATGAATATTTAAAACAAGAAAATCTGTTTCTTATTTCAAACACAAATAGTTTGTTAGCATCGTTAATTAACGAACATGATGCGCCCTTTGTGTACGAAAAAATTGGTCATTATATTAAAAATTTAATGATAGATGAATTTCAAGACACATCGCAATTGCAGTGGAAAAACTTTTTGCCACTTATGCAAAACGTGCTGTCAGAAGGTGGTTTTTCTCTTGTTGTAGGCGATGTAAAACAATCTATTTATAGATTTCGAAATGGTGATTGGCAAATATTACAAAATGATATTGCACAACAATTTCCTAATCGTATTACAGAGCACACACGAGTTGAAAATTGGAGAAGTCAAAAATATATTATAGATTTTAATAATGCATTGTTTACAACTTTGCAACAAACAATTCAGCCACTTTTTAGCAACTATTTTGAAAATCATATAATTGCAGACGACGACCCTCGAAAAACTATTTTTGAAACATTATATAAAGATGTTGAACAAAGGTACACTAAAAAAACTAAATCAGGAGGATATGTACGCATTGACCGTGTTGGAGATGAAAGTGATACAAAAATAACAGCCGATGAATATGCAGAATACATTAAAACATCTTGTATTGATTTTATTATAGAGTTACATAAAACTGGTTATAAGCCAGAAGATATTGCGTTTTTAGTGCCAAAAAATGGAGATATTAGTAAAATTGTTACATTTTGTAATGAGGCAAAAAAAGAGCATCCAGAATATAAAGATATCTTCTCCATCGTTTCATCGGAGGCACTCAAAATAAATTCCTCAAAGGCGGTGCAATTTATTATAGCTTTTTTTCAGTGGATTGACACACCAAATTGCAAAGTAACACGTGCAACTTTACTTCGCTATTATGGATTATTAGTAAAGCGTGAAGATGAATTACTTCCTCTTTCACAATTTTCTGAAATTGAAGCAGTGTGTAAAAAAATTATGCATGCAGGTTCAATATTTGAAATTACCGATTTATTTATTAAGAAATATAACTTAGGAACAATACCCGAAGAAACGGCTTTTGTCCATTCGTTACAAGATACTATTTATACGTTTTCTTTAAAACAAGCTAATTCTATTAGTTTATTTCTTGAATGGTGGGACGAAAATAATGATTCGTTATTTGTTTCGCAAACCGACATAAAAGGTGCTATGCGTGCTATGACGATTCACAAATCAAAAGGATTGCAATTTAAAGTTGTGATTATGCCTTTTATGAATTGGTCTTTTGTCAATTCTCACAAAAATATCAGCATGTTATATACTGATGATACTGCTTTTGACGAAATGTCTATGATTCCTCTTGCGTTGAAAAAAGACTTGATAAAAACACAGTTTTCAGAGCAATACATATCTGAAATAATGCAAATATTTATAGATAATTACAACAAACTGTATGTTGCATGCACTCGTGCCGAAGATGTATTATATATGACGTACAGCCCAAATTTCGCACACAAACATTCAAACACAGCAATGAATTTTCTTTTAGAAAGTACAATTACAGCACTTAAAACAAACACATCACTATCATTGCATGAAAGTAAAGAAGAACTTTCACGTATTTTCACCGTTGGCAACTTGCAAAAGTTAGAGGTAGATAGTAGCAAGGAACCTACCGATTCTGACACACAAACAATGGAAGAATATGCAGTATTTAAATCTCACGCACATTTACTTCCTATTCCAGAAGCACGTGCATATTTTACATATCCTGATACAAACACATCTCAAAAATTCGGATTACGTATGCATAGAATCCTTGAACATATACGTGTTGCCTCTGATGTTTCAGCTGTTGTTTCAGAATTTGTTGTTCGTGGAGAAATAGATATATCGGAACAAAAAGAATTAGAAAATTATATAGTTCAGAAAATTTCAGACAAGTCTGTAGCCGATTGGTTTTCGGGAAAATATAAGATTTTATCGGAGCAAAGCATTTTGTTGCCAAATGCAAAAGAACGCAGACCCGATAGAATAATGATACAAGGTTCGCATGCTATTATAGTAGATTATAAATTTACCCAAAAGAAAGAAGAAGCACATCGTATCCAAGTGAGTGAATATCAATCTCTCCTTCACGACATGGGCTATACTACCGAAGGTTTTGTGTGGTATTGCTTGTTACAAGAGGTTGTTGCGGTGTAATACTCCCCTATTCACACAACAAAAATTCGCTATTCTATATGTTTTAATTTTTGCACTATGCTATCACGAACAAGAATAAATTCTGGCAAATCTTGTTCGTGCACAGGTGCCGCAGGAGGTGATTTTAAATCTAAGGGATTCATAGGAGAGCCATTTTTATATACTCTAAAATCAAGATGTGGTCCTGTTGCTAAACCTGACGAACCAACGTATCCAATTATATCTCCTTGTTTTACACGCGTGCCGACTGCAATATTTTTACCATATTTTGATAAATGAAGATATGCCGTTGAATATGTTGAATTATGTTTAATTCTTACCATATGTCCCGCACCACCATTATATCCTTTTTTTACAACCACTCCATCTCCAATTGACATTACTGGTGTTCCTGTAGGTGCTGCATAATCAATTCCATGATGTGGTCTAACTTTTCGTAACACTGGGTGCATGCGTGCATTTGAAAAATGTGAACTAATTCGTGAATAACGCAAAGGAGCTTTTAAAAACGTTTTTCTCAAGCTGTTTCCTTCAATATCAAAAAAGCTTATTATACTATCTTGCATAAATGGTATTGCATATATTTCCTCGCCCATATGGGTAAAGAGTGCATATAAAATCTTCTCAACTCCAATGCTCACGCTGTCAACAAATTGCTCCATATACACTACCGTAAAAGCATCTCCTTTTTGAAGACCAAAAAAATCAACTGTCCATGCATATATTTCTGACAATTCTAATGAAAGAGTTGGAGGTGCTTGTTCTGCAAGCATTGCATTCCAAAGAGAGGTTTCAATACTGCCTTTCACATATCGTTCTTCGCATACCAATTCCTTTGTGTCTTTATACACTAGTATGCTATCTTTATTTCGCACATCACACACAAAAAAATCGAGTGCATTTATTTCATACACAAAAAAAGCAAGGTCTTTTACACTGTCTTGTTCATTATAAAAACATACACAAGTGTTTCCCGAGCGTATTTTTCGCACATCAAAAATAGTATCTAACTTCACACTTATTGTATATATCTGTTGACGAGTAAGCCCTGTTTCTGCAAGAATATCGGATAAGTTTTTATTACGAATAACAGCACTTTTTTCAATTGTATATGCATCTTTATCAATACCATAGAGCAATGATAATTGTTGTTCTATTGTATCTTGCATACATACCTCATCATTCTGATTTTTAGTGGTGTGTTGACAAGAAGTATAAAAAAGCGAGGTAAAAAACAGAATGAAAATTGATATATATAATTGTGTATGTTTCATAAGTCATGAGTTAAATAATAGTACATGCTTCAAAAGAAAAACCTCGCAAACACTCTTCTACGTTCATACATTTTTTTCCTTGAATTTGTATGTCTTTCGGGAAAATAAATCCGTCAGCACACGAAATTGAGAGTGTTGTTTTTGTTTGATGTATTTTTGCTGGGATAGTTTTTTCGTGATGTACTTGAAATTCAGCTGAGAGTATTTTGCAAATATATGTTTCTTTATTATTAGAAAACTCAAACCATGCAGCGGGATATGGTGAAAAGCCACGAATATGATTATAAATAGTTTCTGCGGTAGCGTTCCAATTTATTTTACATATTTCTTTCGAAATTTTTGGTGCAGCCCGTAATACCATAGAAGGCGGAACAACTTGTGGAACTGGAGTACTATTTCCGCATTGAATATTTTTAACCGTTTCGAGCACAAGCGAAGCGCCTACATGCATAAGTTTATCGTGTAAATCCCCAGCTGTATCAGTATATTCAATTGCCACTTTTTTTTGAGCAATTATATGTCCTGTATCAATTTCCTCATTAATAAAAAATGTAGTAACTCCTGTTTCCGTTTCACCATGTACAAGTGCCCAATTAATGGGAGCTGCCCCTCTATATTGTGGTAGTAATGAGGCATGTAAGTTACACGTGCCCAATGGAGGTATTTCCCAAATACATTTAGGAAGCATACGAAATGCCACAACAAAAATCAAATCAGGAGCTAAATCACGCACTGTTTGCACAAAATCTGCATCACGTAAATTTGTTGGTTGAAGTACAGGTAAATTATGAGATACAGCGATTTTTTTTACCGCAGATTCCTGTATTTTTTTTCCTCTTCCTGCAGGTTTATCAGGAGCAGTTACAACCGCAATAATTGTATAATTATTTTGTATAAGAGTCACAAGAGGAGCCACAGCAAATTCTGGGGTTCCCATATAAAGTACACGCAGTGGAGCACACATGCTTACTGTTTGTTTAAAGCTATGTTTATAAATCGTTTTAGTATGTTTTTTTCAACTTCAATCTCATCGTCATAATATCCTTCTTTTTGCCCGTGTCCATAGGCACCACCATATCTATAACCATAATTATTAATCATTTTCACATCATTAATAAGCAAGCAAAGATCATTTACTTTGTTCTCGCTGTAAATATCATTAATAAATTTCAATGTGTTTTTGTGCGTATAATTTTGCCGAATCACAAAAACATTTAAGTCAGCATATTTCGCAACAGAAAGTCCGTCAGCAACAAGCCCAATCGGAGGTGTATCAAAAACAATCATGTCATAATCTAAAGATTTTACCTTGTCAACAAACTCTTCAAATTTCTCACTTTCAATTAATTCAAGTGGATTTGGAGGCGGCGGACCTGAAAATATAATATCAAAATTTGGATCTTCAGTTTTTACAATAATTTCATCAATAGTATTTCGATTTACTAAATAATTTGAGATTCCTATTGGTGAGTTTTTCTTCAACATTTCATGTAATTTTGGCTTTCGCAAATCAAGTCCCACAAGTAATACACGCTTATTATTCATAGCAATAATTGATGCCAAATTTATTGCACAATATGTTTTTCCTTCGCCCGAAATAGTTGATGTAAATGTTATAATTGTTGTTTTTTTATCAGCGGGAAGGAAAAAGGACAAATTTGTTCTAATTGTTCTAAATGATTCTGTAATAAAAGATTTTAGATATTTTCGTACTGGTATAAATTCGTCTTTGTATTTATTATGAGCCACAGAACCTAAAATAGGTATAGAAGATTTTTGTTCTATTTCCTCGCGTTCAATAATTCTATTATTTAATAAATCTCGCAGTATAAAAAATCCTCCGGGCAGTAAACATGCAAAAAATAATCCAATAATATAATTCAATACATTTTTAGGTGACTTTTTTTCTACATTTTCAATATATGCCATGTCAATAAACTTAAGATCAGGCATATTTGCAGCTTTTGTAATACCAACTTCGGCACTTTTTTGCAGAAGAAAATTATAAATATTATTATTTAACTCAAATCTACGTTGAATATTAATAAATTCCCGTTCAGTTTTTGGGAGTTTTTTTATGTCAGAATCAACCAAGTCTATTTCCTTTGCAATTTCTTTCGCCTCAATTTTTGCCGAAGTAATAAGATTTTGAACGTTATCAATAATCGCATCAATTGTTGTTCTAATGCGTATATTAATTAATTTCAATCCGGGATTATCGCCCGTAGCACTATATTCAACAATTTGTTTTTCAGCATACAATGCACTTAATTGATTTATTAAAGAATTAAGTGTTGGGTCTTGAACTCCAATTACAGAAGGTGTTATAATGTCTTGAACATTAGAGTTTTTTTGAATTGTTTCAAGAATATATTCATAATATTTTATTCTAATATCAAGAATAGATTTTTTTGCTTGTAAATCCTCTATCTTTTTAAAAAGCCCCGAACCTTCTATACTTAAATCAATAATTTTGTTATCAGATCGAAATGTTTCAAGATTTTGTTCTGCATAATTTAAAGAATCAACAATATTCATAAGTTGATTATCAATAAATTCTAATGTTTTATACGAGGTAAGATTTTTTTCTTCTAAATCATTTTCAATTGCAACATCTATCAGCGTATTTAAAAAACTCACCACTTTTTCGGGAACTGTTCCTCGTGATGTTAAATCTATAATTGTTCCTTTTCGGAATGAAGCCTCTACTTGCAGCTCTTTTAAATATTGTTTTGTAAGGCGATTATAATTATTTACACGAACAATATATGTTTCTTTTATAGATTCAATATCAAAAGCATCTGTTTTACTTACAGAAAACGCATAATTTTCACTTTCATATTTTTGATTAAACAAAAGTTTTTTCGTAACAGCATTTGAATCACGAGGAATGTCAAGTAGATATTCTGTTTCTGAGAGTATTGATATATACATATTTTCATATTCTACTTGCATATGACTTGTATCAAGTTCTATTCGAATAGGACAGCGATTAAAAACCTCCACATTATTTACTCGCCCTTTATGAAAATATGAAACTCTATAATCAAGACGTTCTAAGGTTTGTTTCACTAAAGTATATGATTGCAAAATGCCTATATAGTTTTCAATATTTTGACTTTTTCCACTCAGACTACCAAATTCTTTCATGATAGTTCCCATCGCCCCCATAGCAGCTTCTTTTTCGGTAATAATAACCGTATTTTTTGCTTCATACACAGGCGATGAATATCTATTTACTAAAAACACAATAACAAACGCAATAACAATAGCTGTTGTAAACCAAAACCAATTTTTTATAAATAAAAAAAAGTATTTTTGAATGTTTATATTTTCTTCTTCGTTAGAATTTGTGGCGTAATTCATTACTTGTTATTTTTTATATATAAAAGTTAAAGTAAGCACTAAAGTAGAAATTGCACTAAACACAATTGAAATAGTAGGTGTGTTTAATCTAAAAGATTTTAATTTTAGTGGCTCTACTATTATAATATCATCGGGGAGCAAATAAAACGTTTCTGAACTCATAATTTTCTCATCAGTTAAATCAACCCTATATGTTTCATTTTTCTCTCCTGAAGTTCGTATCACAAGAACTCGTTTTTTATCAGCATATTGATTTACATCTCCTGCTAATGCTATTGCTTCAAAAATACTCAATTCATTTCTATATACAATAAAACTGCCTGGTCTATTAACTTCACCTAAAACCGAAATTTTTGCATTTAACAGTTTTACAATTACCGTAGCATTTTTAAAATATGAATTAACTGTATTTTGAATTATGTCTTCTACTTCAAAAACAGTATATCCTGCAACCTTCACAGTATCAATAATTGGTAGGCGAATGTAGCCAGCTGGATTTATAGTAAATCCCTGAAGATTAATTGAAGTTTCACTGGTAATATTTGTACGAGAAGCGGTATTATCAAGATTAAAAATGTCATTTATTTCTTTATTCATACTTAAAATTCGCACATATATAACATCTCCGGGTTGGAGTTTGTTTTCGGTTGATTTTTTATTGTATTGAATAACATCATCATTTACAGGACGATTCTCTAAATACACTATGTTTTTTGTACTCGTGCAGTTTGAAAAAAGCAAAGATGTAAAAAATGCAAAAATTATAAAATACTTATTCATAAAGATAAAATGTAAGTTTTCTGCACATGTAATTTTTTTCCCTTGTAATCCCATAATCATTTTCAAATACATACAATTGTTTTTTTTAGTACAAAAACAATATTTTTTTAATTCGTTTTAAAAGCAAATGTGATTTTTTTGAGTTCTTCATTTGCTTGCTCAATTTTATTTTTAAGATTTTCTTTATATATTACAAGAGCATCTGCAATTTTTTGGTCTTTTGTTGCAATAATTTGTGCCGCCAAAATAGCTGCATTTTCGGCAGCATTAATACCTACGGTAGCAACAGGAATCCCAGGAGGCATTTGCACAATAGCAAGCAGAGCGTCCATTCCATCAAGAGTTGCTTTTATAGGCACACCAATTACAGGCAATGTTGTCATAGAAGCTATAACACCCGGCAAATGAGCAGCCATACCAGCTGCAGCAATTATTACTTCTACTCCATGAGCTTTTGCGTTTTTTGCAAATTTTTCTACTGCTTCTGGAGTTCTGTGTGCCGAAAGTGCATGAATTTCAAATGGAATTTGTAAACTATCTAAGGTTTTTGCAGCCTTCTCCATAACTGGCATGTCAGATGTGCTTCCCATAATTATACTAACTCGTGCTTTCATATTTTAAAGATATTTTAAGATGCGTTTCGTTTTATTAGTTGAATTCAAGTTATAAAAAAAATGTTTTTTTTATTTTTAAGCACAAATATATTATAAAGATTCAAAAAAATGTAATTTTGTTGTGAAATATGGAAAAACAAAAAATTCAATTACACGATTGTTCTTTTCGGCAATACATATCGCATCAAAAAATTTTGCAGCGAATTTCCGAAATAGCTTTACATATACAATCGCAACAACATTCTGATAATCCAATATTTGTTTCTGTTTTAAATGGTGCGTTTATGTTTACGGCTGATTTGTGTAAACAACTATCGTGTAATCCAATTGTTACTTTTATTAAAATTGCCTCGTATTTAGGCACACAATCAACTGGTTCTTTAGAATCGCTATTTGGTTTAGATGTTGATGTAAAAAACAAAACCGTATATATTCTCGAAGACATTATAGATTCAGGAACCACTGTACATTATCTATATAATCTCTGTAAAGATTTAGGTGCTAAAAAAATTTTTATTGTATGTTTGTTGTTTAAACCAAAGGCGTATAAACAATCTATTCCGATTTATACATACGGGTTTGAAATACCTAATGATTTTGTTGTTGGTTACGGTATGGATTATAATGGTTTAGGAAGAAATTTAAAGGATATTTATATTTTAAATGAAAAGCATAATGATTAATTTTATTTTATTTGGTCCTCCAGGCTCAGGAAAAGGTACATATTCAAAAAAAATCGTTGAAGATTTAGGGCTTATTCACATTTCAACTGGTGATTTATTACGAAGTGAAATTGAGAAAAAAACTGATTTAGGTATGCAGGCTAAATCTAAAATGGAAAAAGGGGAATTTGTACCTGACGAAACGGTAATTAGTATGATTGAAGGGATTTTGTGCGAAAACGATTTGGCAAAAGGTTTTGTTTTTGATGGTTTTCCACGCACCGTAGCTCAAGCTCAAGCATTTGATACTATGCTGCATAAATACAATCAGTCTATTCGACAAGTAATTGCGTTTGAGGTTGAAGAGGAGGAATTGATTTCTCGAATTATGGCACGCGGAAAAGAATCGGGACGTGCCGATGACCAAAATTATGATGTCATTAAAAATCGAATTGCTGTATATCATTCCAAAACAGAACCTGTAAAAGAATATTATAAAGCACAGAAAAAATTATCTGTTGTTATAAATGAAGGAAAAATTGATGAAGTATATGCGAAAGTTTCGAGCATATTAAGTGTGTAAGTGTGTATGACCTCATCGTTTGTTGACTATATAAAAATTTTTCTTCGTTCTGGAAAAGGTGGTAAAGGCTCTACGCATTTGCATCGCGATAAATTTACCACAAAAGGCGGTCCCGATGGTGGTGACGGTGGACGCGGTGGGCATATTATTTTGCGTGGAAATGAAAATGTTTGGACGCTGCTTGCGTTGCGATATCAAAAACATATTTTTGCCGAAAATGGAGGAGACGGAAGCAAAAGTAACAGCAGCGGTTCAAACGGCACCGATGTATATGTTGATGTACCACTTGGAACTATTGCAAAAGATATTGAAACAAATGAAATTGTTTGTGAAATAACTGAACATAATCAAGAAAAAATAGTGCTTTCTGGTGGAAGAGGCGGATTAGGAAATACACATTTTAAATCTGCAACAAACCAAACTCCACGATATGCACAAGCCGGCGAAGAGGGAAAAGAAGGCTGGTTTTCGCTTGAATTAAAAGTACTTGCAGACGTGGGACTTGTAGGGTTTCCAAATGCAGGAAAATCTACATTATTACGTGTTGTTTCGGCAGCAAAACCTAAAGTTGCTGACTATCCTTTTACTACGCTTACGCCAAATTTAGGAATTGTTTCTTATAGAGATGGGGCTTCGTTTGTTATGGCAGATATTCCTGGTATTATTGAAGGTGCACACGAAGGAAAAGGTATTGGGCACCGGTTTTTGCGTCATATTGAACGAAATTCGGTATTGTTATTTATGATTCCTGCCGATTCTAAAAACATTGTACAAGAATATGATATATTGTTACGTGAGTTAGAAATGTTTAATCAAGACCTTCTTGATAAACCTCGATTTTTAGCAATTACAAAATCAGATTTACTTGATAGTGAATTAAAAAAACTTCTTTCGGCAGAACTGCCAAAAGATATAAAAACACTATTTATTAGTTCTGTTACACAACATAATATATCTGAATTAAAAGACGCATTGTGGAACCTTTTACATCAATAAAAAATGGAGTTTTTAGAGCATATTGATAGAAGTTTACTATTGCTAATAAATGGATTTCACTCTCCTTTTTTTGATTTTTTATGGAGTGAAATTTCAAAAACACGCACAGGCATACTTATATATGCTCTTATTATATATTATTTATTTCGCCACAATTCTTTTTTACGTGGATTATATTTATTAATTGCACTTATTGTGTGCATTGCTTTAGCTGATATTATATCGGTACATGCATTTAAAAATGTATTTGAACGATACCGACCAAGTCATAACCTTGAAATTCAAGACATGTTACATTTTGTGCATGGATATAGAGGTGGTTTATATGGATTTGTATCGTCTCACGCTGCAAATTTATTTGCTTTTGCCACCTTTGTTTCACGTATAATTCCTAACAAACCCCTTGTAATAGCTTCATTTGTTTGGGCTTGTTTAGGTTCATATAGCCGCATGTATTTAGGAGTACATTACCCATCAGACATTCTTGGAGGTGCATTATTAGGCATAATAATTTCATTGGTGATATATGCCATTTTCTCTAAGTCTGATATAGGAAATACTTCTATGCAAAAAATGTAAACAATCGTTTTATATAAAAAGATTTACACTTGATTGTTCGGCACGCTCCATATATGCAGCAACGCCACCTATAGTAACATTATCAAGTAATTCTTCGGCTTTTACTCCCATAACATCCATAGACATTTGGCAAGCAATAAATTCAACTCCATTTTCTATAGCTTGTTGTCGTAAAGATTCTAAAGAATCTATGCCTCGTAATTTCATAATATAACGCATCATTTTGCTGCCCATGCCTGCCATGTGCATTTTAGACAATTTGAGTTTTTTTGAATGCGATGGCATCATAAATCCAAATAATTTTCCAAAAATATCTTTTTGCACTGTTGGTTTTTTAGATTTTTTTATAACATTTAACCCCCAAAATGTAAAAAACAAAGAAACTTTTTTTCCAGTAGAAGCTGCACCATTTGCAAGTACAAATGCAGCAAGAGCTTTATCTAAATCATCGCTAAACACAATAAATGTTTTTCCATTGGTGGATTTAGGTACATTGCTGGTGTCAACGTCTCCAGTTTCTTCATATTTTTCAATTACAACAGTATATTTTCCTGCTTCGGAATGTTGCGAAATAAGTCTATTTCCTGTCATATTGCACCATGCCTGCGAATCTCGTTTAAAACCGGGGTCGGTTGATGTAATTTCCACTCTATCTCCATGATGCAAGGTGTCGATAATTTTTTTGGTTTTAAGAATAGGTCCCGGACATTGTAAGCCACAAGCATCTACGGTAATAAATTGTTTTTTTGGTTTTGCAATTTGCATATCCAAATCAATTTCGTATTCACGCTGTGGAATTGTATTCAAATGAGTATCATTGGTATCTTTATATGTTGCAGCTAAATATACTTTATATCCTCCCGAAAGATTATATACTTGTTTAAATCCTCGTTGTAATAAAATTGTTACCGCTAAATATCCACGTAAACCAACAGAACAATATGCATATATTTTTTTATTTGCAGGTATTTCATGAATTCGAGCACGCAAATCATCAAGAGGTATATGTAATGAATTTGGAAGTGTTCCAAGAGCATATTCTTCATTTGTTCGCACATCTAAAAACACAGTGTTTTCAGCATCAGCCTTCGGTATATCATGCCAATGCACAATAGGCATGGCACCCGAAATAATATTTTGAGCAACATATCCAGCAATAGCTATAGGGTCTTTTGCTGAAGAAAATGGTGGTGCATATGCCTGTTCAATACTTGTAAGATCAAATATCGTTTTATTGTGTTTCACGAGCACAGCAATTTGGTCAATACGTTTATCCACGCCAGAAAATCCAACAATTTGTGCTCCCAAAATCTTCCCTGTTTCTGGAGCAAAATTTACTTTAATTGTAAGCGGCAATGCTCCAGGATAATATCCTGCATGAGAACTCGAATGAGTAATTGACGTAAAATATGGAATATTTTCTCGTGTAAGAACAGTTTCATTTGCCCCAGTTGCAGCTACGGTTATATCAAAAATTTTTGCTATTGCCGTTCCTATTGCACCTTCATACGTTATTTTGTTTCCAAACACCATATTATCGGCAACTATTCTCCCCTGCCTATTTGCAGGAACTGCTAAATAATTTAACCAAGGACGATTCGTAATAGGATGCGGAAATTCAATTGCATCGCCTACTGCATAGATATCGGGCACAGATGTTTGCAAGTATTCATCAACCCAAATTCCTCCAGTATCGCCAAGTTTTATATTTGCTTGTTTTGCAAGAATAGTTTCTGGACGCACTCCAATTGATAAAATAACAATATCTGCATCAAGGACTTTTCCACTTTTAAAAATCACATCTATTTTTTCGCCATTTTTTTTGAATGAACTCACCGTTTCTTTCAAATATAGCTGCACATTTTTTTCTCGTAAATGCTCATGAACCATTGCCGCCATTGGAAAATCAATTGGTGTCATAACTTGTTCAGCCATTTCAACAATTGAAACCTGTGCACCTGTTTCATGAAGATTTTCAGCCATTTCTAAGCCAATAAATCCAGCACCAATAACAACAGCTTTTTGTATTGTGTTTGTTGTAATATATTTTTTTATAGCATCGGTGTCGGCAATATTTCGCAGAGTAAAAATCCCTTCGGAATCAATACCTGCTAGTGGCGGTTTTACAGGATTTGCCCCAGGAGAAAGCAATAATTTATCGTATGTTTCTGTATATGTTTCATTTTTTGAGGTACGCACTGTTACCTCTTTTTTTTCTGAATCAATCGCAATTACTTCAGACCGCACTCGTGCCGAAAGATTAAATCGTTGCGCAAACGATTCGGGAGTTTGCAAAAACAGATTATCTCGTTCAGAAATAACGCCACCTATATAATATGGCAAGCCACAGTTTGCATATGAAATATCATTTCCTCGTTCAAAAAGAATAATTTCTGCATGCTCATCTATTCTTCGTATTCGTGCAGCAGCTGTAGCTCCTCCAGCAACTCCACCTATAATTACGTGCTTCATATTTTATTTTTATACAATTTTCTATTTGTTAGCTATAAAAACGATTTTTCAAATGTAATAATATTTGCTGCAAGTTCTGAAAAAAGACTCGTATGTTTTGTAAAATAATCAGCAGCAGCTGTTTCTGTATAATTACCAATTTTCATTGATACAACAATATTACCACCCAAAAAAGGTATTAATTTCAAAAGATTATCATGAACACTTCCTCCGCCATTTGGTCCCGGTGAAACCGTTAACAGAAATATAGGTTTTTTTTCAAAAAATTTTATTTGAATACGAGAAAGCCAATCAATATAATTTTTAAAAAATGCTGGCATATTTCCGTTATGCTCTGGAGATGCAATAATAAATCCAGCAGCATCTTGAAATACCGTGTACAATTCTTGAGCTTTTTGGGGTATTCCTTCGTTTTCTTCAATATCAATTGAATATATAGGCAACTCAAAATCGCGTAAATCAATTATTGAAGGGGCGTTGTTTTGCAGCAAACATGCAGTATATGAAGCAACTTGTGAATTTATTGATTTGGAACTATTACTTCCTGAAAACACGACTACTTTTTTCATTTTTTATTGTTTTACATATTGTGTAATATTTTTTAACAATAATGCATTTTCCTCTTCGGTTCCTACAGTAATTCGCAAACTATGTTCGCATAATTTCACCGACGAACGATCGCGTACAATTATTCCCTTTTCAACTAAATACATGTAAAGATTATGGGCATCATGTATTTTTGCCAAAATAAAATTTGCATCACTTTTATATACTTTTTGCACTGTAGGAATCTGCATTAATGCCTGTGAAAGTTTGTCGCGTTGTTGTAAAATATCTTTCACCATTTTATCTTTATCTGCAGCATTTTCTGAAATTGTTTTATATACAAATTCTTGCACCATTCCGTTGATATTATACGGCAACTTAATTTTTGTAATAGCCGAAATTATTGCTTCCGATGCAAACATCATCCCTAAACGTATATTTGCCAATCCCCACGCTTTTGAAAATGTTTGTAAAACCACTACATTAGGAAATTCATCTAATCGTGTTATCCACGATGGTTCATCGGCAAAATCAATATACGCCTCATCAATAACAACAATGCCATTAAATTGACAAAGCAATGTTTCTATATGATTTTTTTGTAATAAATTTCCGGTTGGATTATTCGGAGAACAAAGCCATATAATTTTAGTATGCTCATTTACAGCACTTAGTATTCGTTCGGGCTGAAGTTCATATTCGGGAGTTAAATCAACCTTCACACATTCAGCATCTTGCGTTGCAGCAGACACTTCGTACATGCCGTAGGTAGGCGGACATATAATTACGTTATCTACACCCGGATTGCAAAACGCTCGATATAATAAATCAATAGCTTCATCGCTTCCATTTCCAAGAAAAAGCTGCGATATTGAAACATTTTTCATTTTTGCAATAAGTGTTTTTAATGTGATTTGATGCGGGTCGGGATAACGATTATTTTTTGAATTTCCGATGGAACCGTATGGATTTTCATTTGCATCTAAATTAATTAATGCCACGCCCGTATATTCATCACGAGCAGTTGCGTATGGTTTTATTTTTCGAATATTGTTCCGTAACAGGGCATTTAGATTAAATGATGTGTTCATTGGGTTTGTTTTTTTGTTGTGCAATATATTGTAATCGTATAGAAACAGCATGTTTATGAGCATCAAGTGATTCTGCCATTGCAAGTGTTTCCACAATAGGACCTATTCCTTGCAATCCTTCTTGTGTAATTTCCTGAAATGTTATTTTTTTCACAAAACTATCAAGCGACACGCCACTATATGCTTTTGCATAGCGATTTGTAGGCAAGGTATGATTTGTTCCCGAAGCATAATCGCCCACACTTTCTGGAGAAAAATTCCCTAAAAACACAGAACCTGCGTTTTTTACATGTTTGCTAAATTGAAATGCATTTTCAACAGAAAGAATTAAATGCTCCGCAGCATAATCATTCATAAAATCAATAATATCTTGTTGATTTGGCAACACAATGATTTTACTGTTTTTTGTTGATGATTCTGCAAGATTTTTCCGAGAAAGCGTTTTTAATTGTTTTTCGACTTCGGCAAGCGTTTGTTCCGCTATTGTTTGAGAATGAGTAAGCAATATTGCTTGACTATCTGAGCCATGTTCACACTGCGAAAGCAAATCGGCAGCAATAAACGATGGGTGTGCAGTTTCATCGGCAACAACCATTACTTCAGACGGACCAGCCGGCATGTCAATTGCAACACCTTCTGCATTTACAAGCATTTTTGCTTTTGTAACATATTGATTACCCGGACCAAAAATTTTATATACAAACGGCACAGTTTTCGTTCCGTATGCCATTGCAGCAATTGCTTGTGCTCCTCCAATTTTATATATAGAAGTTACCCCTGTTTTTTGAGCAGCATATAAAATTGCAGGGTGAATATGTCCCGATTTTCCTTCGGGAGTGCACAAAATAATTTCTTTGCAACCAGCCAATTTTGCGGGTATTGCCAGCATTAAAACAGTAGAAAATAAAGGTGCGGTACCTCCGGGAATGTAAATTCCAACTTTTTCAATTGCAACGCTTTTTCGCCAACATTTCACCCCGTATTGTGTTTCGGTTACCGATGGAATTTCTTCTTGACGAGCATGAAATGTTGTAATATTTTTAATAGCAGTAACAATGGCGTGTTTTAAATCTTCAGAAATATATGATTCGGCAGCTGCTATTTCATCAGGATTCACAGCTATATTTGTACTATTAGGATTATCAAATGCACGTGTATATTCTAACAAAGCTTCATCTCCACGAGTTTTAACTTGTTTCAAAATATCTTTTACGGTCAATTCAAGAGCCTCATTTTCAAATGCAGGACGAGCTGTAATTGAATTCCATGTATCTCGAGGTGGATGTATAAAAAGTTCCATACTACAATCTTCTGTTTTTGCAAATGTAATAAAAAAAGTGATTTTTGTGAATTTAATTTATAAATGCGACATTTTGTTTTTTTTAGTGTAAAAAAAATATTTATCAAAAAGAATCCAGCAAACACAGAGCCTTGAGCAGCCTCATTGCAATCGCCTTGAGCAATTCAATTGCGTGTTATTTCTTTTCTAAAAAAACCTTTTTTATGTATCAAAGATATACTTAAAATGAGATCAAATTAATAGAAAATCATAGAAGGCTGCAAAATTTGCAGCCTTCTACTTAGTATAATTTTATGTGCTATGCTTACTTATACCATGCAAGAATTATAGTATTGTAACCAGCACTATTCTATTATGTTCGTCTAATGAATAAGGCAAATTTTTAGTTCCTAAGGCATTTTCTATAATGCGAGATTCTTCAATTTCGTATTTTTTTACTAATATAGATTTTATATAAGATACTCGTGCTTTTGAAATTGATAAATTAAATTCTTCGGTACCTGTAGATTCATCAGCATAGCCGTCTAATCGGATAGTTACAGAGGGATTAGATTTCATGAAACGCGCAATGTTTTCATAGTGTACCTCCTGGTTATCGTTAGGTTTTATATTATTTTTCGAAAATAAAAATGCAGTAAATATAAAATTATCATACTGAACTACAGATTGAATACGCATAGTATCTCGCACCACAATTTCTTGTACCACAGTATCTCTATATTCCTGTGCAAATAGCTCTATATTTTCTGTAGGCACAGCACATGTAGAAAACTTTTTAGGGCTAAACGAATAGCTAATACCAATGCTTGCCGAAAGGATAGATTCTGTTTGTTTTTTTGTAACTCTCCCTTCAAAATTATCGGGTACAAACACGTTTTGAAGCTGAGCATGAACATTTAAGCGAGGTAAGATTTGGTAGCCTGCTCGCAGTCCAATTTGTGTAGAAAACACCGTTTGCTTAGGAATTCCTTTGTAGGCAAAAACAAACATACTCCCTATTCCCACCGAAGGTACTAATGAGAATTTACGTTCCGGCTTATACTGCAGAGCATCGAGAATACTATACGAAATATTGCATTGCAGATTCATATACCGAATTTTTTGCAGATACGTGCCATCGGGGTTAATAGAAACGTAGTCTATCACTGGGTCGTACACACCAACTGTAGCCAGCGTCGTGTCGGCATAAAAATACCCTGAAGTAGTGCTTATATTATTGAGTGTTCCTCCTTGTAGGGTGAAAAAACCGCCCCATTGCGGTAAAATCCATTTACCAGCAGAGAGCGATACATGAGGCGACAGACGATTGCTAAACGCTATAGCATGCGTATCTGACGAGAATATAAAAGACGGACCTGCAGATGCCGAAAAATACCAATTTTCAGAAGATTTTGCGGGAATAATTTCAGGATTTTGCTGTGAAAACACAAAAGTAGTAACACACAAAAACTGTAAACAAAGAATAAAATTTTTCATAGTAAACTTATTGAATTACGTTAAGTTCTAATGTTATAGGATTATCAAACGTGCCAATTACTGCATCAGATTCAAAGAACCACTGCTCTTTAGATTCATAGATGTATTTGTTTTTAGCATTATAATATTTGAATACCACTTCCGATTCTTCGTGAGCTATACCTTTAACAGTAATAAAAAACTTTCCGTCTATAATCTGCGCAGTACCTCTACAGGTATCGCGGATAAATGCAGCAATTTCATCGGCATCGGTTTGGAAAGTTTTAATATTAGTTGGCAGTACGAATACCGCAGTCATGTTAGTATAGTAGCTATTCGCAGCTTCTTGCCACAGAGGACTCTCAAATTTTTTATACTCTTTTTCTTTTTTGCAAGCTGCAAATAAAAACGTAATTAGCGATGCGTATAAAATATATTTTTTCATGTTTATAAGATTTATAGTTTAATAAATTGTTTGGTATATACC
>JAAYPM010000105.1 GCA_012519815.1 Bacteroidales bacterium | reverse complement strand
GATTTACACCTGAGCTGGCTACGGGAATATGGGTTGGAGGTGATGAACGAAGTATTCGATTCCGTAGCTTCCGATACGGACAGGGTGCCCGAATGGCTTTACCTATGTTTGCGTATTATATGAAAGATGTTATTGCCGATTCTACAAATTTAGGCTATCACCCTGCTATTGATTTTGAAAAACCTCATTCGGTAAAATCTCGAAGTTTTTGCGACGACCAAATTGTACGCCGTTATGGTGTTACTGAACATAGCAACGTCCCTGACGAACAAGTAACAGATCAAAGTATGTTTGATTAACTTTGTAAGATATTATTACATGATTACAAAAGATTTTGTGTGCAAACAGTTTCGTGTTGGTCAAGAAAATACTGCTCTCAAAATTGGTACTGATGCGTTTGTTTTAGGTGCATATACACATCATTTTAAAAACACTACAATTCTTGACATAGGAACCGGAACGGGCATATTAGCTCTTATGTTGGCTCAAAAATATTCTGAGGCTCACATACATGCTGTGGAAATAAATGCACAGGCTTGTATTGATGCACATTATAATTTTTCGAGAAGTGCATGGCACAAAAACCTTAGCTGCATACATGCCGACATTGCAACATACACACAAAATTGCACTACGAAATATGATATTATTATTTCAAACCCTCCGTTTTTTCACAATTCATTACCATCAAAAAATGATGCGTTGCGAATTGCAAAACATTCTGATTCTTTATCTCCAACATTGCTATTAGAATGTGTATCGAAATTAGTATCAGAACAGGGGATTGTTTCTGTAATAATTCCATTTGCTGACACTACACGGTACATTTCATTGGCAGAAACGCACAATCTGCATCTTATAGAAGAATTACAAATACATCCTTTTTTGAATTCTCCACCAAATAGAAGTGTGCTTATATTTTCAAAAAAGAACACTATTTGCAAACAAGAACATCTGTATATAAGAGATGAAAATAAAAATTACACAAAAGAATATTCGCACTTAATGAAAGACTATTTGTTGAAATTTTAATAAATTTGCACATGGACTTTTCCAATATGTATTTTTCTGGTTTTTTTATAGGTTTTATATCTCTCATTATTATTGGGATATGCCATCCGTTAGTTGTAAAAATGGAATATCACCACAGTAAAAAATCATGGAAACTACTATTTGTTATTGGCATTCTCTTTCTTGGAGTTTCACTCATTACCTCATCGTTTATTTCTGTTTTGGCGGGCATTATAGCGTTTTCACTTTTTTGGTCGTGTATTGAATTGTTTAAACAACATAAACGAGTGCTTTTAGGAAGAGCAAAAAAAAATCCTCTCAGAACATATGAATGACATTCTTATATATAACGAATCTCTTAACATAAGCGGTGTTCTTATAGGTGCGTACTGTTTTGTAAATATACTACTTGCCCGTTGGATATGCATTGTTGGTGAATATCATTTTTCGAAACGACTGTGGATTGCGTTTTTATTATTTGGCATTGGTACTGTCAGTCTTTCATTGTTTATACCGTCTTTTATAATAAGCTCTCTGTTTTCTATTACTGGATTCACCTATTTATGGGGTGTTCACGAAGTTATTGAACAAGAAAATCGTGTAGCAAAAGGTTGGTATCCTAAAAAACCAAAACGTTTATAATATATGTTTCCTTCTGATTATCTTATACAAAAATATCAACAAAATGTGCCGCGATACACCAGCTATCCGCCGGCAAATTATTTTTGTGAGCAAAGCATTGCTACATACAAACAAGCAATTGTAGAATCTAATGCTACCGCTCCAAATCATATTTCAATTTATATTCATATTCCTTTTTGTTCACAGCTATGTTGGTATTGTGGCTGCAACAGCACAGGTTTTACAAATAGAACTGCAATTACAGAGTATTTACAAAATCTACATACAGAAATTCGCAACACCATACAATTACTTGATACACAAAGAAAAATAAGTCAAATTCATTTTGGAGGAGGCACCCCTTCTCTTTTGACAAAAAAAGAATTATACGACATTTTATCATTGTTTTCCTCGCATTTTTCATTTACAAACACGGCTGAAATTGCCATAGAATGTAATCCTGCAAATCTTACATTTGCATATATTGACGAACTTGCTTCAATTGGTTTTAACCGAATTAGCTTGGGTGTACAGGATTTTGACAAAAACGTGCTCACAACTGTTCATAGAGAAATTCCAAACATTCCTATTCCCAAAATGGCATTATATATACAATCAAAAAACATTGCATTAAATTTTGATTTTATATATGGTCTTCCCTTGCAAACAAGCGAATCATTTGCAAAAACTATTGAAAAAGCAATTACGTGCAATCCCGATCGAATTGTTACATTTTCGTATGCACACATGCCATCGTTAAAGCCATTGCAAAAAAAAATAGACACATACGCAATGGTTACGGGAAAGGAAAAGTTAAAAATCTTATATACTACCCATAATCAAATTGTTGATGCAGGATATATTTCTATTGGATTTGATCATTTTGCAAAACCACAGGACGAACTTGCACGTGCATTACACGAAAAAAAATTACATAGAAACTTTCAAGGATATTGTACACGCGAGTCAACAGGACAAGTATATGCCTTTGGTTCTTCGGGAATTACTCAATTATCTCATTCATTTTTTCAAAATAATAAAAACTATACAGAGTATAATAAAGCAATTCAAGAAAATGGATTTGCAACTACCATGGGACATATTCGTTCGCATAATGAACTTTTGATTAATACTATGATTGAAATGATTTTGTGCAACAATATAATTGACTGGAAAACAGTTGCTACACACTGCAATCTGTCACCTGATTATGTGCAGGAATTTTTCTCTTTTTCAGAGATAAAAGTTGCAGAATTACTTGCCGATGGATTACTACAAAAGGAATCGTATGGTTTTTCGGTTACAAAAACAGGTGCGTTTTTTTCTCGAAATATTGCAGCAGCATTCGACCCAGTTCTTGTAACATCAAATAAATTATTTTCAAGTTCTATATGAAAACACATGCTCGCGTTGCAATTTTAGGTGCTGGACTTTCTGGATTAAGCATTGGATATTTTTTAAATAAAAAAGGCATATCGGCAGATATTTTTGAAAAAGGCAGTCGTATTGGTGGCGTTATTCAGTCGAATAAAGAAGCAGGATTTTTATATGAACACGGTCCAAATACTGGCGTTTTAAGTAATACAATAATAGAACAGCTATTTGCCGACATTTCCGAACATTGCACTATAGAAGTTGCGAATGAAGCTGCCAAAAAACGGTTAATTTTAAAAAACGGGAAATGGCACGCTCTTCCGTCTGGTTTGTTTTCGGGCATTGGTACACCATTGTTTACTACAATGGATAAGTTTAGAATACTTGGCGAGCCATTTCGCAAAGCAGGTACAAATCCAGATGAAAGTTTACGAGCATTTGTTGAACGCCGACTTGGGAAAAGTTTTCATGATTATGCTGTAGCTCCTTTTATTAATGGAATTTATGCAGGAAACACCTAACAATTAGTACCAAAATATGCCCTTCCAAAACTCTACGCTCTTGAACAAGAGTTTGGAAGTTTTATAAAAGGAAGCATACAAAAGCAGGCAATTACAAAAAAATCACATACGCCAAATCCTTCTAAAAAAATATTTTCGTGCAAAGATGGCTTAGAGTCTCTTATAACCGCCCTTGCACATATTCAAAACAATACTATTTATACAAGTTGCAATGAACTTTCTATTATACAGAATAAAAATTCATACACCCTTTCTACAGTTCATAAAGAAACAGTTGTAGAACAAGAATATGATTATATTCTTTCAACACTACCTTCGTATCAACTTGCAAACACTTTTGCTTTTTTAACGCCGCAGCAAAAACAAATTTTTAATACCATAGAATATGCTCCCGTTATACAAATTTCGTTAGGATTTACCCACTGGGACGGAATACCGCTCACGGCATTTGGAGGATTGTGCCCGCCAAAAGAACAACGAAACATATTAGGAGTATTATTTCCGTCAAGTATGTTTCCAAATAGAGCACCAAAACATGGAGCCTTGCTGTCTGTTTTTTTAGGAGGAATGCTTAATAAAAACATACTGCAAAAATCTGATGAAGAACTTATTTCTATAACACGTACCGAGATTATGGAGTTATTTCGGTGCAAAACATGGAACCCCCGCATACTTAAAATTCATAGACATACGAATGCGATAGCACAATACACACGTTTTCACAAACAAGTATATGCTATGGTGCACAATTTACAACGTACACACCCACACTGTATTCTTGCTGGAAGTTTTATTAATGGTATTAGCATTGCCGATAGAGTGAAACAAGCATTTGATATTTCGGAATTAGTATCATAAAAAAACAAATAAAAATTTGACAAGACAAAAAAAAGCACATACATTTGTATCCCATTAATCCAATAGGATAACAAACAGTATAGATGAAATTAAATACAAAAACACGATACGGATTACGAACAATGCTTGAAATTGCTCTCCATTCAGGCGAGCGAGGCATTCTTCAAAAAGACATAGCAACATCACAAAATTTATCGGTTAAATATCTTGATCAAATTATTTCTGAATTAAAGTCTGCGAATTTAATACGTACTATTAGCGGTAAAAAAAGCGGGTACAAACTTACACGAGAAGCAAAAGAAATATGTATTTATGATATTTATCTTGCGTTTAATCCACCATTACATCTTGTTAATTGCTTAAATGAACAAGAATGTACGTTGAATAATTCATGTGCTTCTCAAAATTTTTGGTGTACATTAAATGCTGAAATCATATCAAAGTTACAAACAAAAACCTTAGCGGATATTGTTATTGACCATAAAAAATTAACAAATCAAATAATGTTCTATATATAAAAATATGAAAAGAATTCACGCAAATATTACAGAAACCATTGGAAACACTCCACTTGTGCAATTACATAAAATTGCAGAGGAATCTAAAGCAACTATAGTAGGAAAATTAGAATCGTTTAATCCAACTGGCTCGGTAAAATGCCGCATAGGAAACGCTCTTATTTCAGCTGCGGAAAAAGACGGACGAATTGTCAAAGACACAGTAATTATTGAACCAACCAGCGGGAACACTGGAATTGCTCTTGCAATGGTTTGCGCTGCACGAGGATACAGATTAATACTCACTATGCCTGAAAGCATGACAATAGAGCGAAGAAAAATTTTAAAAGCATACGGTGCTGAATTAGTTCTTACACCTGCACAAGAAGGTATGAAAGGTGCTATTGCTAAAGCTGAAAGTCTCAAAAAAGAAATTGGAAATGCTTTTATTCCCCAGCAATTTACAAACAAAGCAAACCCTGAAATCCACCGACTAACTACAGCTCTTGAAATATGGAACGACACAAACGGAAATGTTGATATTTTTGTTTCGGGTATAGGAACAGGCGGCACCATTACAGGCGTTGCCGAGGTTTTAAAACAAAAGAATCCAAATATCAAAATCATTGCTGTTGAACCAGAAAGCTCTCCTATTTTATCGGGTGGCAAACCAGGACCACACAAAATTCAGGGAATTGGTGCGGGTTTTATTCCTGAGGTTTTAAATATGTCTGTGATTGATGAAATAATTAGTGTGAGCAACGAAGATGCATTTGAACACGCTAAAAAAATTGCGATGACCGATGGTATTTTATGCGGCATTTCGAGTGGTGCCGCAATTACAGCTGCTTTGCAAGTGGGGAAACGCCCCGAAAACAAAGGAAAAACAATTGTTGTAATTTTACCCGATACTGGTGAACGATATTTAAGCACAACTTTATTTGATTAATACGCATTTTACAATATATACCTATGAGCTATTCATTTGATACTATTATTACACGAGAAAACACACATTGTTATAAATACGATTTGCGTGAAACTGTGTTTGGCAATGCAAATGTGCTCCCTATGTGGGTGGCTGACATGGATTTTAAAATTGCCGACGAAATTATTGAAGATATTACTACTGCTGTAAATCATGGTATTTATGGATACACATTTCATTATGACTCGGTGTTTGATTCATTTATACGTTGGCAACAAAAACGACATTCATGGAGTATTAAAAAAGAAGATGTGCTATTATTTCATGGGGTGGTGCCTTCACTTAATATGATAATACAGCTTTTTACAAATCCTGGCGATGAAATTATTGTGCAAAATCCTGTGTATTTTCCTTTTTTTCAATCTATAGAACAACATTCGAGAGTGGTTGTGTGGAATGAATTAAAAAAACAAGAAGGAACATACACAATGAATCTTGAATCGCTTAAAAAAAGCATATCTAACAAAACCAAAATGCTTTTTCTGTGTCATCCTCACAATCCTGTGGGACGTGCATGGAATAAAAACGAATTAGAAGAATTGCTTGCTATATGTAAACAACATAATATTCTTGTGATTTCAGATGAAATTCATGCTGATATTATGTTCGGAAAAAAACATATTCCCTGGGCTTCGCTTTCTGAATATGCTGCCCAAAATTCAATTACACTTACAGCACCCAGTAAAACATTTAATATTGCTGGTTTAAATATTTCTGCTATTATTACGCAAAACACGCTGCTCAATACAACAATTAAAAATTACATAAAACAAAACCATTTGCACGGTATAAATTTGTTGGGCTTAACTGCTTTTGAATCTGCATACACAAAAGGCGAAACATGGTTAGAAGAATTGTTGCAATATCTTACACACAATATTGAATATATACAAGATAGTTTGCAAAACACGCCTCTTACATTTACCCCTCCCGAAGCTACGTATTTAGCGTGGATTAACTTTAGTGCCTTGCAATATTCTGATGCAGAAATTCGGAATCGACTTATTGAAGCAGGAATTGGATTAAACGATGGGGTTTCGTTTGGAAAGGGAGGCGAGGGATATATGCGATTAAACTTTGCCTGCCCACTCTCTACATTAAAAGAAGGAATACAAAGAATTAAAAAAAGTTTTTCGTTATAATTCACTATTGTCCAATAAAAAACTATATGAATATATTTTTGAAACAAGAATGTAAAGTAGGCAAAAACCACTCATTTTTTTTAACCACAAAGTTCGCAAAGAATTTACGCAAAGTTTGCAGAGTGATTGTTTAATATGTTTTTCCTTGTATAACCACAGAATATATTAAATGTTCATTACTCTTTTTTTACTATTGAAGCAACTTTACAAAGCACATGAGTTTAACAACAATGATTATAATTTTTGAAGATGCGGGTGCATTATAAGAAACTCATCAAATTTTGCATACATATATGCATACAAAACATACTCGGAGGTGTGCAATAAAAACTCATCGGAAAAGGAACAGAACATAATAAATTCATCAAGATATTCGTGTGGTAGATTGGTAAGTTCTTGTACAATTTCTTTTGAAAACTTTTGGTTTATTTGCACTAAGGTGTGTGCATTTTGAATAAGTTCTAAGGCTTTAATTTGATTGCGTGCATGACGATTTACTGAACTATATATAGCGGTAATTAATCCGTCAATGGAATACGATAGCGACCCAGGTATGTATTCTTTCATAGGGAAATATTTTTCGTATGTAATCCCTAAATGTAAACTGTCTTTTTCAAAAGGTATTGAAAGAATCTTTTGACTAAGCTCGTGAAACGGTAAAGTTGCATATTTCTTCACTTCAGATAAAACATATACCTGCGGTTCTAAAAACACTTCGAGAGAATCAATACAATTCACAAAATGTTTGTGCCAATAATATCCTATTGATGAAATTACAAGGGTATCGCCTACGTTTGCAGGTAAGGAAAAATGTCCCGTTGAGTCGGAAAGTGTTAAATAGCTATGCGAAGCATTGTACACATAAGCAAAAGAAACGGGTTTGTGCAAAATGCTATCTAATACAACACCTGTTGCCTGTTTTTGTGAATAAACACAGGTGGCAATTACCATACAGCTAAAAAAGAATGCAATGCGTAGCATAAACATATATGTAATATGAAGTGTGTAAATATACATTAAAAATTATATCAATGCTTTTTTTTAATGCTTAATGTAGAGTGCTTAATGCTTAATGGCATTTTTTTCATTTTTCATTCACCCCTATACCTCTAAACCATTAAACCCTTAAACCCTTAAACCCTTAAACCCTTAAACCCTTAAACCCTTAAACCTTTAAACCTTTAAACCTTTAAACCCTTAACCCCTTAACCCCTTAACCCTTTAAACCTTTAAACCTTTAAAAACAACTCCACGATAAAAAATCTCTCGCTAAGTCGCTAAGGTTGTCTTTGCGTTTTTGCGACTACCCCTAAACCTCTAAACCCTTAACCCCTATACCCTTAAACCTCTAAACCTCTAAACCCCTATACCCTTAAACCTCTAAACCCCTATACGGAATGTGTGTTAATGATGAGGAGTTAGCGTTTCGGATTTCTTTTGTTTTCAAATAGGAACGGGTTAAAACCCATTCCTATTGATTTTTATATAATTTTTAACCAAAATCTCGTACAAGTGTAAAACAATATGATTGGCAACGATTTAATGGAACATTGTGGCAACGCAATTTTTTTGACCATATCATACGTAGCGAACAATCACATATTAAAAAAACGACTTTTAAATTCCTAAAAGTTTTTATTTTTGAATAGTTTTAGGAATTTCGTGTATCTTTGCTTTATGAAAACAATAGCTCGTAAACAGTATTTAGATACACTTAATGTTCTTAAAAATAAGAATTTATTAAGGTTGCCACAGGCGTTAGGCGTTGTGGGAAATCAACTTTAATGATGCAATTTCAAGACTTGTTGCGAAAAGAAAACGACAAAGTATCCATTTTGTCTATCAATATGGATATGCTCGAATTTCGGTTTTTAGCTGAAAAAAATTGGAAAGAGATTTACGATTATATCATCAAGCATCTCAAAAAAAACGTAACCAATTATGTGTTTATCGATGAAGTGCAAAACGTTCCAGATTTTGAAAAACTGTTGGAAGGCTTGTATGTTCACCCAAATATAGATTTGTACGTTACAGGTTCAAACGCATTTTTATTATCAAGTGAATTGGCAACTTTGCTCACAGGCAGAGCTTATGAACTAAATGTATTGCCTTTCTCTTTTGCCGAATATTTAGAGTTCACAGGAAAAACTACAAATCCTGACCGTGCTTTTGCTGAATATGTGCGTACGGGAGGTTTCCCCGAAGCTGTAGGGCTTTCAGCAGATGGGAATCATTTTGCAAATGAATATTTACAAACAGTTTTCAATAATATTTACGAAAACGATATTTCAAAACGCTATACTATTTATGCCGAAGAATCATATCAGGAAGTTGTAACCTTCTTAATAGATTCAGTTGGTTCAAGAGTTTCAGCGGGAAGCATTGCCAAAGTTTTAACGGCAAACAAAAAGAAAATTGACAACAAAACGGTATCTAAGTACATTGACACTCTGGTTGAAGCCTATTTGTTTTACAAAGTAAACCGATATGACATTAAAGGCAAACAACATTTGGCAACGCAAGAAAAATGCTATTTGGTGGACTTAGGTTTTCGAAACGCATTACTTGGGAAAGAATTGGCAAGCGATGCAGGACATTTACTTGAAAATATAATTTATCTTGAGTTAAAACGCAGAAATAACCAAGTATGGATAGGAAAAACCAATAATTTAGAGGTTGATTTTGTTGTACGCAATAACGAAGGTTTTACACAATACATACAAGTATCGCAAACAGTACAAAACGCAACGACCTTAGAGCGTGAGTTAGCTCCATTTCACAGTATTGCAGACCATCACGAAAAACTTTTAATCACAATGGATTACGAAACAGGCACATACAACGGAATAAAAAAAATAAACGCAATAGACTGGCTTACAAAGACTGAATAATAATAATTTATTTCTTACATGGGCAAGTTGCTAAAACTGCGTATTCATTTCGTGATTTTTTACGATTCCTTAGCTGAGTGTGCGGTCTATCCGCATGGGCTTTGTTTCAAAATATAGTTTTTTAATCATTCCGTTAGGAATGATACGCTCGGTAGAAAAGGCATGACATCCCCCACCTCCTCCATTCCGTTAGGAATGAAAATAATATGTGAAAATGGAGTATTACATAGGGATAAAAGGACGCCTCTACGTGGTTGCCCCTACATTGTATCAATTTTATTTAACAAGCCCTCGACTGTAATTATTTCGAGATATGTAGTGCCGCCTCCAATACCAAAACTTCCGCCTAAATATGCTATTTGGTCGGTATCAACCAAAATTCCTTTTTCTTTTAGCATCATAAGCGAATTATAAATTATCTCGCTCTTGGAACGTCCGTTTTCAGCCAAATAAGGAAATACGCCATACGACATTGCTAATTCTCTTCCAACTCTTTTGTTGTAGCAAAGTGCTACTACTGGTATTGTTCCTCTAAATGCAGCTAAATATCGTGCAGTTTTTCCGGTTAAACTATCGGTTAAAACAACTTTTATGTCAATTTCTTTAGAGGCTTTTACGGCAGTATCTGCTAAATACGCAGTAATGTCGTGTTTTACTAAATCTACAGGGATATCGTTTCTCGAATCTTTAGCAAGTTCTACTTCTGCAGCAATTTTTGCCATAGTTGTAACGGCTTCTACAGGATAGTTACCATAGGCTGTTTCGCCACTAAGCATTATAGCATCGGTGCGGTAATATATTGCATTTGCCACATCTGTAACCTCGGCACGTGTGGGACGAGGGTTTTTTATCATGCTATGCAGCATTTGTGTAGCTACAATTACTGGTTTTTTAGATTCTACGCACTTTCTAATCAATAGGCGTTGAATAAACGGTATTTTTTCTTGTGGGATTTCTATTCCTAAATCTCCTCTGGCTATCATTACGCCGTAAGCTTCTTCTAAAATCTCATCTATATTTTCTACACCTTCTTGATTTTCAATTTTTGCTATGATTTTTATTTTGCTATTTTTAGCATCAAGCATTTTTTGAATGTCTTTTACGTCTTGAGCATTCCGCACAAAAGAATGTGCTATAAAATCTAAATCCTTATCAATAGCATATTCTATATTAGCAATATCTTTTTCTGTTAATGAAGGTAAGTTGATTCTTACGCCCGGCACGTTTACACTTTTTCGACTTCCTAAAACTCCGTCATTCAATACTTTGCAATAAAGATTTTTATCGTCTTTGCTTTCTACCAAAAGTGCCAATTCGCCATCGTCTATAAGTATTTCGCTGTTTATATTCACATCTTCTACAATATTGTTGTACGACACATTAATTATTTCAGACGTTGTTTTTTCGGTAGAATTTCCTGCTAATATAATTTTTTGATTTGCCTTTAATATCACATCGGCATCACTTGCTGTGGTTCTAATTTCTGGACCTTTGGTATCAACCAAAAAGGCAATATCGTCTGACACTTGGCGAACGTTATCTACTATTTTATCAAGCCCTTCAAAATCGAGATGAGCAGTGTTCATTCTTACTACACTCATTCCGGCTTCAAATAATTCACGAACAAAATCAACTTCGCAACGATGATTTGAAATGGTAGCAACAATTTTAGTATATTTATTCATAATGTTTTAAATAATAAGGTAATGAGTTTGTTTTGTTTAGACATTGCTATGTTATATTTTTCACCATACTGGTTTGTATGTATTATTATAGTTGTGGGTAGCAATTGCAAAATTATATACACAGCTATTTGGGCAAATATATATATAATAGAAATGATGAAAAAGAATATCTTCTTTCTTTTTTTAATTTCTTAGGTATAGGTGCGGTTTAACCGCATGGTTGTTGGTTCAAAAAAACATTATGTTAATGTAAAATGACATTATTTTCATTTTTCATTCACCTCTAAACCCCTACACCCTTAAACCCTTAAACCTTTAAACCTTTAAAAACAACTCCACGATAAAAAATCTCTCGCCAAGTCGCTAAGTCGCTAAGATTTTCTTTGCGTTTTTGCGACTCCCCTAAACCCTTAAACCTCTAAACCCTTAAACCTTTAACATTTTTACCGAGCGATGCAATCCTAACGGATTGCGTTTTAATGATGAATAGAAATTACATATAAAAACGGGGTGTTACGTAGGGGTAAACGGACGACCACATAGGGTCGCCCCTACGTGTCGCAATGAATGACATATTTTTTATATTTATTTTGGGATAAATCCCATTTAATTCTATTCTTTCCATTTGAAATGGGTTGAAACCCATTCCTATTCAATTTAAATTGCCTTCTGCTTCAGCAGGAGGGGTAATAAAAAAATCATTCCGTTAGGATTGCATTTTAATGGTGAGGGGTTAGCGTTTTTTTAACCATAATATTCAAAAAAAAATTTACCGCCTAAGGCGGTACATAAACAAATAAATCAAATAGTCAAATGAATCAAAT
>JAAYPM010000104.1 GCA_012519815.1 Bacteroidales bacterium | reverse complement strand
TATTTGTATTAAGTGCAAAAAGTTTTTTTGTTTCAAGAGCTATAAGATATTGAGGGTTTTTTATGTTTTTAATATCAATATACCCACTTGTGTGTGCACTATTCCCTAAAGTATCGGTAAGAGCTATGTCAGAAAGCACAAATTGCGAGCCTTCTGTATTGAGCGTGCCTTTTATATTATAAGGAGTTTGTGTGGCAATTACCCTAAATTTTCCTCGTTTTACTTCGGCTTTACCTGTTAATGTAGGATTTTGTATGTTTCCTTGTAGCGAAACATCGGCATCAATATACCCTGCCATATTATCAACCGTATTTTTGAAAATCTCAGAAAAATCAGACAATAAATAATTTTTTAATCCCAGCGTAAAATTCATGTCTTTACTTGTTGGGTCAAATGTGCCCCGTAACGACAAAATATCTGTTGTACCTTTTGTACATGAAATGCTAAGTTTAATGCCTCTTTTTTGTGGCATCCACATACTTCTAATTTTGAGCACTCCTTGTTTATTTCCATTAAAATAAAAATCATCAGACGAAATATTTGCAAAAATAAGAGGCGTTTCATACAATCTTTGGAAATTGATTTTTCCCTGCAAAACACCCGAAAAATTAATGTTTTCAGGCATAATGTTGTTGAAATTCTCAGCATCAAAATCTTGAAACATAATACTAATAGTATCATTTTTGTTATGAGAAATTTTTCCTTGAAATTCAATTTTTTCATCATGTTTTTGCACGTATGCATGCGAAACATATATACTTGAACTGTCAATTGTTGATTCAGCAATGTGTATATGCCACACCGAATCGGCAATAACAACCGTTTGGTGTGGAACAGAAACTACTATTTTAGGTAAAAACGCATGTGTAGAAGGTTCAAAAATGCCACTATTTTCAATGCTGCCTTTATATACAACAGAATCAACATGATTCCAATGAGTTGCGTGTTCAAACGAATTGTTTTTGAACATAAAAGATGATGAAATATCGGGTATAGTAAGTTGATTGAGAGCTAAGGAATATATCAAATTTGTATTAATTTGCTCTGTAGAACCTTCGGCAGTTATTTTTATATTTTGCAACTTCACATTTCCAATAGAAAGTTCAGGCACAAACGATTCCATCATACATAGTTGCTGTTCTTCGCTAAACACCGAATTCATATACGAGCCTTGTGCAATATGAATATTAGGATTAAATATATGTAATAAAGAATCAGCTTTTTTTATGTGAACAGAAAGATTAAAATGAGGTAAATGTGTGTGCGGAGCATAATTTTTACGCTTAGGAATACTTGGAATATGAGCGTGTAAAAAATCGTATATATAATCTTGTAGTTCTTGATAAGAGCCTTTCCCAGCAACCGTTACATCAAACAAATCAGAATTTATTTGAATATTTCTATGCTCACCAACATTATCTACGTCAATAGTAAATTGTTGTGATTTGTAGGTGCCATGCGAATTTTCAAAAACGCCACTATTTATTATAATTTCCCCTTTTAAATTATCTAAACTCAGTCCAATAAAATCCACATGTGTATCCATTGAAATGTTTGAAATACTGTCGTCAACAAACCCTAAAGCATGTAAATTAGCATGTGCAAGATTTGCATGGAAATTAAATTCTGGCACTTCAAGAGAGTAATCCAACATACCGCTAAAATTAACTGTTACATTTGTGTCAAGAATTTCAAGCTGTCCGTCAAATCGTTTATTTGAAACAAGTCCGTCTATAGAAACATTTTTATAATTATATCCTTTAAACTCAATGTTTGCCATATCGCCACGCACAAAAGCTTTATTAAATTTGCCGTTTGCCATATCACCTTTAACCTTAACTACAAGAGATGTTTTACCCCAATTGTGCGTGCCTTTTGCAATTTTTTGTAAATCAAATTGCGAGAACGACACATCACCAGAAAAAACTAATTCATTTGGTTTAAACGCCGATTCTTTTATTGAAACGTCAGAGTGAATTACCCCTGCTGGGGTAGTAAAAGTTCCGTATGCCACCATATCTTTTACGAATCCCGTAATATTTCCAGTATATGAAAATTCGTTTATATCGTGTAAAATTTGAGGAACTTTAATATACTTATTTTCTGTATAGGGAGGAATACGAATATTTACAATATCGGTACTATTTGTTGAAAAACGTTTTGTGTGCACATGTATAAAAGTTTCAGAAATAGTTGGCAGTCCCATCATTTCAATATCTCCATAAAATTGAGATTTTTCGCCATATTCAATGTGTAGATTTTTGGTTTTAAAATCAGCTATTCGTCCTGTAAAATTACCAGAAAACTGAAAAGCATATGGACTTAATTGTAATGTTGGAGCAAAATAAGAAATGTCGGCAAGTTGTAATTTTGAATGCTGAAACGTACTTTGAATTTTAACAGCATGTATAAATTCTGAAAAATCTTGGAACGAATTGTATGCAAAATTCAGTTCTTGTGTAATAATATGCGAAAAAGGGGTGTGAAGTTGTACGTTTTTAAAATTCATCTGTGTTGAATCCACCCGTAATTCGGTAGAAAGAGTTTTGAGGATAAAACCCGATTTTTCTTTTCCTGACAAACCTTGTATATCAGCCATTATCGTGCTTTCAAAGAAATGAAGATTTGACGCAACAATAGAAAAATCAGTGATTTCAATATCTGAATAATTAATACCAAAATCATTTTTTTCGTACGTTTGTTTATCTAACAATGAAAATGTAGAATTGAGAATTTCTATAGAAAAAATTGCAATATCCCATGGAGTATATGTTTCTTTTGAAGAAAAAAGCGATTGAATATTCCACACACCTTGCATGTTTTTTTCTATATGAATGTTTGTGTTTGCAAGAATAAGTTTTTCAAAATGTAGTTGTTTTTTGCTGTACGATACAGAATGAATTAAAAGAAAAAAATTTTCGCTTTCAACAATTGTTTGGTTTTCTGTATCAAGAATTTGTACATTTTTTAAAACAATTTTATTCCATAACGAAAACGAAACCCGTTCCACCTTCACCTGCATATCTATTGTTTCTGCAAGATTTTTTGCAATAAAATTAGTAGCTTTTGTTTGTATATACGAAACGTTGAGCATGCCAAAAGTAATAAGTACTATCGCCGTAAATACCGCAATAGAATAAATAAACAGGCGAGTTATTTTTTTGAAAATTCTCAATATGTACGTTCGTAAACTGATATTTAACACTATTTTTGCAAATATAAACGAATAAGAGAGTAGAAACATTTTTTTGTACTATGAATATTTCAATACTTGCAATAGAAACTTCATGTGATGATACATCGGCAGCAGTAATAAAAGATGGAATTGTATTGTCAAATGTTATTGCAAACCAGTCTGTTCATGAAGAATACGGCGGAGTTGTTCCAGAATTAGCATCACGTTCGCACCAACAAAATATTGTTCCCGTGGTTCATAAAGCACTTGCTGTTGCCAATGTTTCAGTTTCAGATATTTCTGCCATTGCCTATACTCGTGGTCCGGGATTGTTAGGTTCGTTATTAGTAGGAGCATCGTTTGCCAAAGGATTTTCTCTTGCACAATCCTGTCCTATGATAGAAGTAAATCACCTTCATGCTCATGTACTTGCTAATTTTATACGTATGCAAAACGAAACAGAACCGCTGCCATCATTTCCATTTCTTTGTTTGTTAGTTTCAGGTGGACATACGCAAATAATTGTGGCACATGATTTTAATAAAATGAATATTATAGGATCTACTATAGATGATGCTGCAGGCGAGGCATTTGATAAATGTGCAAAAGTAATGGGATTGCCATATCCGGGTGGTCCGCATATAGATAGGTATGCACAAAACGGCAATCCTCAAGCCTTTACATTTGGAAAGCCAAATATACCCGATTTGAATTTTAGTTTTAGCGGACTTAAAACCTCATTTTTGTACACACTACGCAAGTTAGTTGCCGAAAATCCAGAGTTTATTTCTCAAAATATACATGATTTATGTGCCTCAATTCAATATAGCATTGTTGATATTCTTATGCACAAATTGTTGCAAGCAGTTGAGCAAACAGGAATTACAGAAATTGTAATAGGAGGGGGCGTTGCAGCAAATTCAGAATTACGAAATACTATTCAACAGCAGGGTAAAGTTCGCGGTTGGAAAACGCATATTCCACCAATTGCCTATACAACCGATAATGCAGCAATGGTTGCGGTAGCTGCGTATTATACATATTTTACTGAAAAATTTGCATCTCATTCTATATCGCCAAAAGCACGATATTCGTTGCATGAGTATTTTGAATTTCAACATTTATGAGAATGATGTTGGATTTTTATTTAAAAAAACAATAATTCCTTTGTCTGTCTTGCTTTTACGTGGGAAATGTTGTACATTTTCCGAATATTTTAGAAAAATAGTATTTGTGTGTTTTATCTAACAAGAAATGGGCACCTTTTATATATATAAAGCTGAAAATTTTATACTATGAAAAGTAATTACTTTAGCATAATATCTGCGTTTTTTGTATTTTTTTTAAGTGTAATAACCGCATACGCTCAAAAGCCCGTAGCAAATTTTTCTGCAGATAATACAAGTGGCTGTGGCATTGTTACGGTTCGATTTACCGATGGGTCTTTAAATAATCCTACAAGTTGGTTGTGGGATTTTGGCGAGGGGGGAACATCTGACAAAAAAAATCCGGTAATTGCGTTTGTAACCCCCGGAGAATATAACGTCCGTTTAACTGTTACAAATAGTGCAGGTTCTGATAGTCAATTAAAAACTGCATTTATAAAAGTATATGAACTTCCGCAGGTTGGGCTTTTAGCAACACATCGCGAAGGTTGCGTGCCTCTTTCGGTTGAATTTACTGATATTACAGAATCTTCTGATTCTCCTATTACTTCCAGAGTATGGGATTTTGGCGATGGAGATAATTCTTCGTTAAAAACACCAACGCATGTGTATTCCTCTGCTGGAAATTATACTGTTTCTCTTACCGTTACTAATCAAAATGGCTGTTCACACACAGTTGCTCGTAATTCATACATACAAGTAGAAAATCGTCCTACTGCAAATTTTACCGCACTTACCCGCGAAAGTTGTACCGCACCATTTACGGTTGATTTTACAAGCACCTCTGTTGGTGCAATTTCCACATATGCATGGTCGTTTGGCGATGGAGCCACATCAACAGCCCCTAATCCTACACACACATACACTGCCGATGGTACGTATTCTGTGAATCTTACCGTTTCGAGTGCTTCTTCGTGTTCGCACAGTTGCGATAGTAGTGATTTTATTTTTGTAAATACCTTTAAGGCTGATTTTGTGGCAGATACTACGGCAATTTGTAGTGGAGAGTCTGTTATCTTTTCTGATAATTCCAACTTTCCTGTTGTTTCTCATTTATGGGATTTTGGTGATGGAACCACATCTACTTTGGCAAATCCTACAAAAACATATGCAACAAGTGGTTTGTACACTATTTCATATACGGCAGTAACTGCTGCGGGCTGTTCTTCTACAAAAACAAATACTAATTATATTACCGTACATGCATTGCCCGAGGTGCATATTACTGCAAACGATAGTGTTGCATGTGTTGCTCCTTTTTCGGTAAACTTTTCTTTGCCAGACCCCAATATTACTTCATGGGCATGGAATTTTGGCGATGCTGCTAGTTCAAATGAGCAAAACCCAACGCATGTATATACAAATACAGGCACGTATTCGGTGAGTGTTGCTGTAACGGATATACATTCTTGTTCGGCAACTGCTACAAAAACGAATTATATTCGCATTAAAGAGCCTACAGCACAATTTAATTCTAATGTGTTGGGAGGATGCTTTCCTTTAAACGTGCAATTTATTGATATGTCATCGTCTGATAATCCTATTACTTCTTGGAATTGGGATTTTGGCGATGGGGGAACATCTACCGATAAAAATCCAAATTATACCTTTGCTGTTGATACTGGAAGATTTGATATAACGCTCACTATTACAGATGATTTGGCTTGTACAAAAACAATTGTCATGGCAGAACATATTGGCGTAGGAAATCCGCCTGACGTTGGTTTTTTTGTTGATAATACATTGGTGTGTTATAATGCTATTGCAAATTTTACCGATACTTCAAAAGTTGATTTACAGTCAGAATATGTAAATTTCTGGCGATGGGATTTTGGCGATGGGGGAACATCTACTATGAAAAATCCCGAATATGTGTATGCTGATACGGGTGTATATACTGTTATATTAGAAGCTGCACAAAATTTATGTTTTGCTTCGGATACCATTGAGGATTATATTACTATACTTCCACCAATTGCACGATACACACTAAATCCACAGTTTTTATGTGAAACGCCTGATACTATTTTATTTGTTGAAGATGCAGTATTAGCAGATACCTATACTTGGAATTTTGGCGATGGAAATTCATTGTTTATTGAAAAAGGTTCAGGTGATGGTTTGTATAATTGGACAAAAAATAATGTGCTGCTTGTTACCGATACCACTGCAATTAATCCTTTACATGAATATGCCGTGCCGGGTGTGTATGAAACGCAATTAAAAGTTACAAATACTACCTTTGCTTGTGCCGATTCTATGAGTATTACATTGAATGTTGCAAAAATGAATCTCGGTTTTACACAAGATACGCTGTTTACCTGCCAATATTTAGGTGTTTCTTTTACCGATACCACCAAAATTAATAATGATTTTTCTATTACAAATTGGCAATGGGATTTTGGTGATGGTAGTCCTCGTATTAGTGGCGTGTTTCCAACGCCTACTCATATGTATGAGTCGTCGGGATTATTTGATGTAACATTAATTGTTACAAATAGTATTGGTTGTACCGATTCTTTGATTCAATCAAATTTTATAACAATTTACGAAGTTCCTTCGCCACAATTTACTGCTGATGTGCTTACTGGTTGTGCTCCGCTTGATGTTTCGTTTACACAATCTTCTGTGGCTGTAGCTCCCGAAACGGTTGTGGAGTGGTTTTGGAATTTTGGCGATGGAAATACCGTGTTAATAGAAGAAGGTTCTGCTCCGGGTTTGTATAACTGGACAAAAAATGGCATATCATTATCAACAGATACTGTTGCATTAAATCCTACTCATACGTATATAAATCGAGGTTCATATACGGTAAGTTTAACAGTTGTTGATTCTAAGGGTTGCGATAGTACACTGAGTCGTACAAATTATATTGTTCCTACGTATCCGTTTCCAAGTTTTACGATAGATCCAGTTGTTTGTCATTATAATCCAGCTGAGTTTATTAATACTTCTACAGGAACAGATTTATCATACGAATGGAATTTTGCTGATGCATCACCGCTTTCTGCTGATATAAATCCTACACACAAATATAGTGTAACAAAAGATACTATTGTTACTGTGCGTTTAAAAGCTGTGGATATAAATGGCTGCGATAGCACCTTTGCTACCGATATTACAATTGCTCGTCCGTATGCTTTATTTACTGCGGATACGACCAAAGCAGATTGTCCGCCTTTTATTCCTCAATTTACCGACACTTCGGGTTTAGTGCTTGCTACTTGGTTGTGGAATTTTGGAGACGCTTTGTCTGGTTCAAATAATACGTCTGGTTTGCAAAATGCACAACATTCGTATGCAGCTTCGGGTACATATGATGTGCAACTTGTTGTTACTGATGTACATGGATGTTTAGATACAATCCTTAAAACAGATTATATTGATGTGGGTGGACCAACGGGAACGTTTACGTTTAATCCTACAGTTGCATGTGCTCCTGCCGAAGTGGAGTTTGCAGCAGTGGCACACAATGCTATTGAATATCGATGGGTGTTTGGTGATGGTGGCGAATTATTTGCTGACGATACCGTTGTATATACCTATGTGCACGGACGTTCATATTTTCCCGTATTGCTATTGCGTGATATAAATGATTGTATATACCAAGTTCCTGCACCTGAATTATTGCATGTGTATGAGGCTCATGTTGATTTTGAGGCTCTTCCACCAATTGCGTGTTCAGAACAAAATATTACGTTTGTAAATACTACAAAAATGTCGCATGATGTAGATGCGTGGACATGGCAATTTAGCGATAGTAGCATTTCAAACGCAAAAGATACGGCGTATTTTCATAAATATGGATTGCATGATGTAAAGCTTACGGCTTCTATAGCATCATGCGATTTTACACATGAAAAGCCTGAATATGTACGCGTGTATCCAATGCCTAATCCGCGTTTTACGGTTAAAAATCCTGCACATAAATTAGAGGAATTAGCCTTTGTTAACACAAGCGACACGCTTGATTTTCCTGTAGAAACACACTGGGATTTTGGCGATGGAAAAACAGATACCACGTACACTCCAACTCATTTTTATGTTACAGAAGGCGTGTATCCTGTGGTTTTAACACAACGCACAGTTCCCGAATGTCAAAATGTGTCATTAATTGACCTTGTAATAGAACGTAATATTTTAATACCCAATGTGTTTACGCCAAATAATGATGGAATAAATGATGTGTTTTTGGAAAATATGAACGTGCATTTTATAATAATTAACCGTTGGGGACAAAAATTATATGAAGGCACTGATGGCTGGGATGGTACATTTGAAGGAAAAGATGTTGCTGCTGGAACTTATTTTTATGTGGTAAGTTTACCAAATGGCGATGTGGCAAAAGGACCAGTAACTTTATTAAGAAATGAGTAATTGTAACGATATTCAAAATAGTATAATATGAATAAAACACTATGTATTATAAGTTTTATGTTGTTGTGCTCTGTGCAGCTAATGTCGCAGTCGCTTAAAAAGGCTAATACGCAATTTAATTTAAAAAATTATATGGCAGCGGCTCATTTGTACGAAGAGGTGTTTCCGAAAATTAAAGATAGAGATGAAATTACCGAAGTTGCATACAAAGTGGGAGAGTGCTATAGACTTGTAAATAAGTATTATAAAGCAAATTTGTGGTACAAAAAAGCTGTTGACCGCCGCTATAAAGAAAATGATGTTCACTTTAAATATGCAACAACGCTTATGATGGCAGGCGACTATAAATTAGCAGAAAAAATGCTTAAAGCATATTTAGCCACTCGCCCTTCGCCAGAAATGATAGAGTTAACAAAACTGAAACTTGAATCATGTAAATTTATAAAAACTCATGAAAATCGTGCTAATCTGTTTGAAATAAGAAATTTACAGGAAATAAATACAAAATATGGAGAATTTTCTCCAACTACGGTAAAAGAAAAAATTGTGTTTACATCATCACGATTTACACGCGATAGTATTACATATAACATTACCGGTGAAGGATTTGAAAACTTTTATGAAACCTATTTTAATCATGAAACACAGTTGTTTGAATCTCCTCGATTATTGCCGGGAACAATAAATTCGCGTGTTAATAATGGAACATTAGTGTTTGACCCAAATACGAATGTTGGTTATTTTATGCAATGTAACGGTTTGTCGGGTGATGATAAAAACTGTAATATTTATACAACATATTATAATGAAATAGAAAATACGTGGAGTAAACCAGTTATTTTTCAGCATAATTCAAAAGAATATAGTTCTGGACATCCAGCAATAAGTCCCGATGGTAAAACACTATATTATGTTTCAGATCGTCCGGGAGGACTTGGTGGAACTGATATTTGGAAAACAGAACGCACAGACTTTGGAGCATCATGGAGCGAGCCTGTAAATATTGGAGCACCTGTAAATACGCCTCTTAACGAAATGTTTCCCTACATGTTTGATGATGCTGGTTTGTATTTTTCATCTAATGGGCATGTGGGATATGGAGGGCTTGATATCTATTATGCAGAATGGAAAGACACGGTATTTGATGAACCTCAAAACATGTATGAGCCTATTAACTCAAGTGCAGATGATTTTGGAATTGTATTTATTAATGGTCGTTCTGGTATGTTTACTTCAAATAGAACAGGAGGAGTGGGCGAAGATGATATCTACTTTTTTAATGCAAAAGGATATGAAATTGGTGCCAAGGGGATTGTGTTAGATGCCGAAACTGGAAAACCTGTTGAACATGCAATAGTGGTTTTAACCGATCATACAGGAATTGCCGATAGTGTTGCTACCGACCACGAAGGTGTGTATATGTTTAATATGTTGCAGCAAGATATGGGATATTATGTGGTCTCTTTAAAAGATGATTATCTCAATCCTCAAAAAAAATCATTCACTACCGAAGGAATACAACAAAATATTATTCTTTCGTCGGCAACTGGCTACGATCTTGATTTTAAAATTACGCGTATTGTTGAAGGAAAAGAATATGAAATTAAAGATATTTACTACGATTTAGATAAATTTTCGCTTCGTCCCGAATCTATTGTTGAGTTAGATACTATTATTTCAATTATGCAAAATAATCCCGAAATTTGTATTCAAATAAATTCACATACCGATGTGCGTGCCTCCGAAGAATACAATATTGTATTGTCAAATAATAGAGCAAAATCAGTAGTTGATTATTTAATTTCAAAAAGTATTGATACTAAGCGACTTTCATGGCAAGGCTGGGGGAAAACAAAACTTGCAATTCCAAATGCTCAAACCGAAGAAGAGCATCAGGCAAATAGACGAACAACGTTTACTATTGTGAATTTTGCAGAATTACATCTTGGCGAAAAAGCAGTATTTCACATGCAGGCGGTTGATAATATTAAAAGTAAAAAAGAAAAAATTGCTGCAAGTAGTGAACCTAAAATTGAAGGTGTGTATTTCCGTTTGCAAATAGCAGCAACTAAAAAAAGTTGTAATTCTGCTGCTTTTGAAAAAATTGTAAATCTGTATCCTTCTATAGAAACATATTGTACACAATATCCCGATGGATTTTATAGATATGCCGTAGGATATTATATGTTTTTAGAGCAAGCAGAGGCTATGAAAGAAAAAATTGATGCCTTAGGATATAATTCATTTATTGTTGCGTTTAAAAATGGAACACGAATTTCTATTCAACAAGCAATGAGTGAAATACAAAATAATACAGACAAAGATTAATATATATGAAAAAGAGTGTGCCACATGTTATACGTTTACTACTCATAGTTGTACCTATGTGTGTATCGTTTTTAGGTATAGCACAAAATGATGTGCAAATTAGTTACTTTATGGCAAACGAATTGGCGTTTAATCCTTCGTTTGCTGGTGCCAATGAAGGATTACAGGCTTCTGTATTGGCTCGTCAGCAATGGGTGGGATTTGATAAAGCCCCTGCCACACAAACACTTAATGTTGATTATAAAAGCAAAATTGGCGGTATTGGAATATATGTATTAAATGACGGATTAGGATACGAATGGTCAACTCATGCAAAATTTTTATATGCTTATCATATTGCATTGGCAGAACACACACAACTTTCTGCGGGATTTGGTGCCGGGGTATATCATAAGCAATTAGATGCATCTGAATTTCGCTATCAAAATCCTATAACACCCGACCCCGAAGGAATGTATGCAACAGAAAATTCCCTGCAACCAACTCTTGATGCGGGCATACATCTTTCTCATAAAAATCTTATTGTAGGTATTTCGTCAACACATATTACACAAGCATTTAAAAAATCAGATTTTTTTATGTTGCCTCGGCATTTTTATGGATATCTACAATATCAGTATGATGCTTCTCAAACAATTAGCATTGTGCCTACTTTGTATATAAAAAGCGGAGGATATATATCGCAGTACGAAGGAAATTGCAATGTGTATATTAAAAACAAATTTTGGGTAGGTGCAACATATAGAGACAATGAGTCGGTTGTGGCACTTGCAGGAATTATTTTAAAAGAAAAACTTAAAATTGGTTATGCCTATGATTATAGCATAGGACCAATAAAACCGTACAGTAACGGTAATCATGAAATTATTCTTTCATTTCGCTTTGTGCCTGAAGTTATTGATAAAAATTATTATCAAAGCACACGTTTGTTTAATTGATTTTAGTATTTGCTGTTTGCCTTCGACTTCGCTCAGGCATCGGTCTTCGCTGCTCTGCGGCTTTGCGTGGAATTATCTCTCGCTAAGGCGCCAAGAGGGTGTTGTGTGTTTTTATACTGTATATCTTTTTAAGTTATTCTTCGCGGCTTTGCGTGGAATTTATATTACTTTCTCATAATCAATTTTGTATGCTTCTTATTTTTTAATGATTTTAAACGTTTTTACTTCTTTGTTGTTCTGAACTACTTTTACAAAATAGGCGGCAGGTATAAGTTCGCCCATAGCAATGATTGTTTGACTATCGGTAATTTTTTGGCTTTGCAAAAGTTTTCCGCTCATGTCATACAGTTGAAAGTGTAAGTTTAACAATTCAAACTCTTGTACTTCCAATGTAAGATAATCGGTAGCTGGGTTAGGGTAGACCGAAACCGAAAGATTGATGCCCTTGGCTTCTTCAATCGCTGTTACTACCGAAATTTCATAAGGTTGCTGTACTCCCTGTGCTACCGAACCACTTGTTCCTGTGTTGGTGGTATAAACAACCTGTCCAACGGAGTAACTTACCGAGCCTCCGCTGCCCGAAGCATTGCCACCTGTGGCGTTAATGCTTTCCTGTGCTATTAATCCTGTTAGTCCAAGTCCTAACAAAAGTACAGCACTTAATTTTAACTTTTTGTGTCTCATTTGTGTCATCCTTTTTTATCGGTTAATAATCATTTTAATTTATCTTTTTATGTTACTGTTTTTATGCTGTCGCTAGTTTTTCTCCACTGAATGCTAACGGACAAGTATATGCGTAGTTGCGGGATTTCAAGGCACTATCGTTTCAAGTTTGCACAAATGTTTATTACCTGCACAATGTTCAATTTACCACGAAACCCCGCAATTATCGCATATACAATGTTA
>JAAYPM010000103.1 GCA_012519815.1 Bacteroidales bacterium | reverse complement strand
CCAAGTTCAATTTTATTAGGACTTATTGCGTCTGGATTTAATGGACAATTATTTACATTTCATGGATATTTACCAATAAAAGAAGGAAAAAAACAAAAAATACTCAAACTTGAATCAGATGCCAAGAAACAAAATCACACACAAATATTTATGGAAACTCCATATCGCAATCAAAAATTATTTGAAGATTTAAAAACTATTCTTGCAGACGAAACAAAACTTTGTATTGCATGCGATATAACACTACCGAGCCAATATATTGTAAGCAAAACAATAAAAGAATGGAAAAAAACACATATCAATTTACATAAACGCCTCTGTGTATTTTTATTACAATAAAAAAAGTTTTCAATACCATATTGTTAATACATTTTTAATAACTCGACTGTAATTTTGCAATCAAAATCACGTATTTCATACTACATTAGTGAAATTTTAAAATATACATATTGTGTTTACATCTTTAGAAATTCACGAGTTTTTGCTTAATCAAATTGGAAATTCAAAAGAAATTTCTGATTACAGAAATGATTCAGTTATTATTTCTGAAAGCACCATTTGTAAAGACCAAAAAGGGCTTATTGCAATTGACAATATTCCTAAAAACAGCGTCATATTTTCGTTTAGAAGTGAGGTTACACATGCTCGTACTCGAACATCTATACAAGTTTCGGCAGATTCGCATATAGAACCATCTGCATTTGGCATGTATGCGAATCATTCATGCAAACCAAATTGCTGTATGTATGCACAATTGCGAGATAATGGTGCGAGTGGACATATTGTGTTAATAACCACCGAACCTATTGCAAAAGGCGAAGAAATTACCTTTGATTATGCGTGTACCGAAACTAAACTCACGCCAGAGTTACGCGGAACAAAATGTCTTTGCAGGCAATTTGGATGCAGAATCACAATGAAAGGCTATGTCGATTTAACAGAAAAAGAACGGAGAGTTCTTAATGCTTCAAACCATGTATTGGAACATATAAAACAAGTATTTGTTACTATCTAAATTTCTGTTTACATGTCAGATATCTATTTTCCGTCAAAAGTATTTGAACAAGCGGTACACGAAATTGGGAAACTACCAGGCATTGGAAAAAAAACTGCCGTGCGGTTGGCAATGCATATTTTAAAACAAAATAGCACATACGCTCATCAACTTGGAGAAGCTATTATCACACTGCGTGATACCATTCAATATTGTAAAACATGTCATACAATGTCAGATAATGAACTCTGCGAAATATGTGCAAATCCGCTCAGAGATGACTCTGTTATTTGTATTGTAGAGCAAATTCAAGACGTTTTAGCTATTGAAAACACGGGACAGTATAGAGGTTTATATCATGTGTTAGGTGGAGTGATTTCTCCTGTTAATGGAGTGGGTATTCATGATTTAACCATTGATTTATTACTTACCCGTGTAGCAAATTCAAAAATTTCAGAAATTATTTTTGCTTTACCCGTAACTATTGAAGGCGATACTACGAGTTTTTATATATATAAAAAATTACAAGAATATTCTATACAAGTTTCAGCTCTTTCACGTGGCGTTTCGGTAGGAAATGAATTAGAATATACCGATGAAGCAACATTAGCACGTTCTATCCGCGATAGAATTGCCTATACAGGAATACAAAAATAACACAGCATTTTTATATACATATATTGTTAAAAAATAAAATTATGAACACCCATACCATTGTAGTACTTGATGCAATAACTGTTGGAAATGCATCAGCATTTGACATATTTAAAACACTCGGAAACCTTACTGTATATAACACAACAACAAAAGAGGAGCGAATTTCTCATATACAAAATGCCGATATTGTAATTACAAATAAAGTAATTATGTCAAAAGAGATATTAGATGCCTGTCCATCAATTAAACTTATTTGTTTAACAGCTACAGGTATGAATAATGTAGATTTACCATACGCAGAAAAAAAAGGAATTATTGTAAAAAACGTTGCGGGCTATTCTACCGAAAGCGTTGCTCAGCACACATTTGCACTCACACTCAGTTATCTACATCATACACAATATTATGCAAATTTTGTACAAAGTGGAGCATATTCGCAATCAGGACTTTTTACTCATATTGGTCCCGGATATTGGGAATTACAAGGTAAAACATGGGGAATTATAGGACTTGGAGCTATTGGAAGACGAGTTGCTGAAATTGCGAAAGCTTTTAGATGCACAGTTCAATATGTTTCAACATCAAACAAAAATCACACAAATGATTATCCACAGCGAACATTACAAGAGTTATTACAGAGTTCCGACATTATATCGATACATGCACCTTTAAACGAAAACACGCACAATCTTATTGGAGAAAAAGAATTTTCATACATGCAATCACACGCATTACTTATAAATGTGGGACGAGGAGGAATTATTAATGAACCCGCACTTGCACAAGCATTACGAAAAAATCAAATAGCTGGTGCATGTATAGATGTTATGGGACAAGAACCTTTACCTGCCAATTCTCCCTTATTGGCAGATGATATTGCTGATAAAATACTTATAACTCCTCATGTTGCGTGGATAAGTAAAGAAGCAATTAGCAGTTTACTTAAAAAAGTATATGCAAACGTGCAAACATATATTGAAGAATATAGTAATTAACACATACACATCAACTTGCAAGCTCAATTGCATCAAATGCAAGTAGTCGGTTTTTAATTGACACACCATTTGCGTCATTAAAATTAACTTGTCCGTATGATTCAAGATAATCTTTCACATGTCGAAAGCCAAGCATTGATGCAAACAGAATTCCTGCTTTTGTAATATGCACGCCGTCAATCTCTTGCCCAACATATTCTTGAATAACATCTTTTAAATACACACGTTCAACCTTATTTACAAACCAACGAATAAATCGTTCTTGTTCCGAAGGTGAAAAAATACTTGTATCGAAATAATACACCACCTTACCATTTTCGAGTGTATCAGAATAAATTGTTGCATGAATTGAATCAATTAATTCTATTGGATACCCAAAATCGAGCAAGGCACTTCTACTTGCCTGATATTTTCCGAGCATATTAAGTTGATTTGAAACATTGTATCTATTGCTTGATTCTTTATATGCAATATGCTTATACAAGTCAATTTTGCTAATGTATTCAAGATTTTTAACACTTATTCGAGAATCCAAAAATGTAGGGTCAAAAGTAAATGCGTTTTTTGCGGCAAAGTTTGGAATAGTAGTAAACGCTAAGATAGTTAGTGCTTTAATATAATTTTTTTGTATCATTCACATATATTTCTTTTCAAACCATGGTCTGAAAAATTTAGCTGCAAATGTATGTGTATGTTTTCAAGAAAAACAAGAAAAAATGCAAAATTGAGTATTTAATTGTATGAAAATTATGGATTTTACCTAAAAACTACATGTTGTTATTACATAAAAAAGGCATCTTTTTATAAAAAAAAAGATGCCTTAGTATACTATAAAAGAACGTATTAATAATTTTGTTCTTGTACTTGAAAATATGATTTAGGATGCACACATGCTGGGCATTTTTCAGGTGCAGACGTACCCTCATGCACATATCCACAATTAGTACATTTCCATTTTGTAGGTGTATCTTTTTTAAATACAGTATCGTTTTCAATATTTTTTAGCAATGCAAGATATCGTTTTTCATGTTCAACCTCAGCTCTTGCAATCATACGAAAAGCCGTTGCTATTTCACGAAAACCTTCTTTTTCAGCAACATCAGCAAAATGAGGATATAATTTAGTCCATTCTTCATTTTCGCCCATTGCAGCAGCTTTTAAATTTTCGGCAGTAGTACCAATCACTCCTGCAGGGTACATAGCAGTAATTTCCACATCACCACCTTCTAAAAATTTAAAAAATCGTTTTGCATGTTCTTTTTCTTGTTCTGCTGTTTCCATAAAAATATTTGCTATTTGCACATATCCTTCTTTTTTAGCAGCACTCGCAAAGTAAGTATATCTCATACGAGCTTGTGATTCTCCAGCGAATGATTTTAAGAGATTTTTTTCAGTTTCTGTTCCTTTAATTCCCATTGTTTTTACATTATTAAAATTTATAAATTTCTACTAACCTTCAAAAATACATTTTTTTTTCAAAATCAAAAAATGTATGTTTAATATCTATCAAGCAATATTTTTGTTACAAGTTCGGGCGTTATATCATCTTTTTCTCCAAACTCTACCACTCCCCTATTTTTCAGCCGTTCAGCCACAAGTGTACATGTTTCTTTTGGCACATCATATGCACGTAAATGCGTAGGTACACCAAGCGATTCAAAAAACGCCACTGTTTTCTCAATTGTTGCGTCAATACGCTCATTTGCAGAACCTTGTGTAACTCCCCAAATTCGTTCACCATATTGTATAATTTTCTCGCCCTTCACATTTCTTCTCAAATTCATATTTGCGGGCAACACAATTGCTAAAGTACGTGCATGGTCAATACCATGGAGAGCTGTTAATTCATGTCCAATAATATGCGTACTCCAATCTTCAACAGCACCGCGTGATATAATTCCATTAAGAGCCATTGTTGCACTCCACATGAAATTTGCCATAGTATCATAATCAGTTTTATTTTTCATAGCCTTTGGACCCTCTTCAACAAGCGTATGCAAAACACCTTCTGCCCATCTATCTTGCAAAGGAGTATTTACAGGAAACGTAAGATATTGTTCCATAACATGTATAAAAGCATCAACAATGCCATTTGCAATTTGTTTGTCAGGCAAAGAATAACAGGTTTCGGGGTCAAGAATAGAAAATTGCGGAAGAACAAATTTACTTCCAAAAGAAAGTTTTTCTTGTGTAGCAGTTCGAGAAATCACTGCACTTCCGTTCATTTCAGAACCTGTAGCAGGTAGCGTAAGCACACAACCAAGTGGCACAGCCTTTTCAACAGGAATTTCACCTTGTAAAATGCCCCAAGGTTCATCATTTACGCATAATGCAGCCGCCAATAATTTTGTACCATCTATTACCGAGCCTCCTCCAACAGCAAGCAAAAATTCAACTTTTTCTTGTTTTGCAAGTGCAAGTGCTTCCATCATAGTTTCGTATGTAGGATTTGGTTCAATACCACCAAATTCAACGTATGAAAAACCTTTTAAAGCTTCAGTTACTTGTGTATATACACCATTTTTCATGATACTGCCACCTCCGTAGGTTATCATAATTTTTTTATTTTTAGGCAGCAAGTCTGAAAGTTGCGAAATAGTACCTTTTCCGAACACAATATGTACCGGATTGTAAAATTCAAAATTATTCATTGTTATTTATTTAGGATTATTTATACAATCAAAAAAGACAGGTAAACATACAAAAAATTGATGTAGTAGCAAACATCAAACACAACAATTCTTATGCTTTACGAGCAATTTTTTCAATACAATAAATAGTAGCAATACCGAGCAACATACAAGCAATTGAAACAAAAAACATGGTGTCAATTTCAGGAATTATTTGTTGTGTTGCAATAACTTTCACATTTTCAAGAATTTGTCCTGATTCAGAAACAAACGCACCAAACTTATTTACAAGTAACTCACCTGCGTTTAAGTCAACTGATTTTTTCCAAGGCCATAATAAAAGTAAAGACCCCAAAATAAAACCAGCCAACAAAGCTATTGTTTGATTTTTAAATGTTTTAAACAACCATGATAAAATATAAGAAAACGCAAGCAATCCACCAACAGCACCAATAGCAACAGGAGCAAGAATTGAAATATTTAATGTTGTTACCGCATCAATCATTATTAATTGATAGTTTCCCATAATAATTAACACAAACGAGCCTGACAAACCAGGAAGAATCATGCTGCATATTGCAACAACGCCACATAAAATTAAATAGAAAAAATTGTCGTTTTCTACAGCAGGATTAAGGAATGAAATTACTAATGCAACGGTTGTTCCTACTATAAACGACAGTATCACTGGCACATTCCATCGTTCAATAGTTTTACAAACAAAAAACACAGATGCTATGATTAAACCAAAGAAAAAAGACCAAGTAAAAATTGGGTAATTAACGAATAAAAAGTCGAGCACACGAGCAAATGAAATTACACCTAATATTGCTCCACCAAAAACTGTAAGTAAAAACCAAAGGTTTACATGTTCAGCAAATTCTTTAAATTTACCTTTCATGATTAATGTAAGAGCCGTAATATTAAATGATTTTATTGATGTAATAATATCTTCAAAAATACCAGTAATAAGAGCAATTGTACCACCAGAAACACCAGGAATAACATTTGTAATTCCCATAGAAAATCCTTTAAATGCAAGAATAATATGTTTTTTCATTATTGTTTTTCATTTAAAAACTGAAAAAACGTATCACCACGTAATCCTAAACGTAATGTTTCTAAGGCAATCACCTCATTTGTAGCAACATTGCCCAAATTCACATCATGTCCTAACAGCTTTATAAACAAAGCTTGTTGCGATTTTAATGGAGCCTCCCACATTACCTTTGAAATATCAATATGTGCAATAATAGTGTCAATAAGTGTTTTATTTGGCGAGCCATCTTTGTTAAAAATGCCTATTGTTCCACTTTCGCGTGCTTCAGTTATCACCTTAACAGCTCCAGCTTCCAACTCTTTATTCATCATTTCAATCCAAGTGTTTGGAGTTAAAATTTTATCAGCATCTTTTGAACCAACTTCTGAAATTACCGTGAAATTTTTTTTCAATTCAGTAATGTAGTTCAGTTTTTTTTCATGTTCTAATTCAATAGAGCCATCAGACACTTCGGCAACAGAAATACCATGTTGATTTAAAAATATTTGATATTCATTAAATTTATCACGAGCCACAAACAATTCGAACAAAGTTCCTCCAAAATAGGGAGTTATACCCGCCTCTTTATAGATAGCAATTTTTTGCGTAAGATGTTTTGTAACGAGTGCTGTTCCAAAACCTATTTTCATGTAATCAATTAAATGCCCCACATCAGTTGCAATCCCTTGTGCTTCAACAGTTGTAAGCCCTTTATCAATAACCATTGTTTGACCAACATTTCGTGGTTTATTTTCACGAAATGGGATATGAGAAATTGGATATTCCATATACTAAAACATTATATTTCTAAATTCTTGTAAAACATTCGGTTCTAATATACAAATATCGAAAAAAATGTCGGATTCTTCAGCATTTTCGGTATAGGCTTCTGAAAAATATTTTTTAGCACGCATTACATCCTGACTATTAGCACAATATGCGGCAAGAGTATATGATATTTTATAATGAGGCGATTGTTTTCGGGCTTGCTTTAAGCATTTAATTGCATCATCAATCTTCCCCTCGAACATATAAATTTCGGCTAAACACATCCATGCATCTACATTAAATTGATTAATTTGTATTGCCTTTTTTATTGCACCAATTGCAGCAGGAACAATTTGCTCCCGATATAAAGCCATGCCATACAATGTTAAATATTTTTCATTATGTGGTTCTATTTCAACCGTTTTTTCGAAATAACGCAAAGCCATTCTCACCTCATTTACAAAAAACTTAATAGTACCTAAACCAAACCAAGCTTCAGCACACTCACTATCAAGTTCAATTGCTTGAGAATAATACGCTTCTGCCTGTTCAAAATCTTTAATTTTCTCATAGCATTCTGCTATATATATGTGTGCAATAATTGAATCGGGTTCACACTTTAAAAACTCTAAATATGTATTAACAGCATCATGATACAATTCTAAATCTGCCAAACAATTAGCTTTATTAAAAAGTGCAGAGCTAAAAAATTCATCTATAGCAAGAGCAAAATCAAATGCACGAACAGCTTTTTTAAGTTTTTTACATTGCGTATAAATCACTCCCAAATTATACCATGCAATTTGAGAATAGGGGTCTAAATTTATATATTTCTTATAAAATTGTATGCTTTTAGAAAATTCTTGCATTGCTTCAAAGCAATACGCAAGGTCATACACCACCAAAGCATTATGTTGATTCAAATTATACGATTTTTTTAAATAATGCAAAGCATATTTATATTGATTGTGATTTAATAAAGACACCGCAACATTATAATATAACTCTTCAGGTTCAACATCATGCTCAATATCAATATATGCATCAAACATTTGGATTGCATTTTCAAACGAACCTTTAATGCAGTGTGCAACACCTATCATAAATAGCACATCAGCGTTTTCCGGTTCAATTTTGCATATATGCATAAGAATAGCCAGAGCATCATCGGCATTATTTTGTTCAATATAAATTTCTGCTTTTCGAAATTCCAATTCTAACGCATATGGATGTTGATGCAAGGCTATATTTACAATAGTCAATGCTTTATCAAATTTAGCATTGTCAATATAAAAATCAAGTAAATCTATAAATTCAAGTACATCAAAAAACACTTTTTTTTGATGCATAAGCATGTTTTCACATTTTTCAATTAAAGGAGCAAGTTCTTCTTTATTTAGAAAAAAATCATCTTCATTGTCCATACAATTATAATTGTTTATGTTCGGCACGCAGCAAATCAGTAACCTCTTTTACTGGATTAAACGTAATAATGGGTACTTCAACAAATATTGTAATCCAGTGAGACATAGCACCATTCCAAAGTCCTGGTAATTCAAGAGCCTTTAATTCTTTTCCATCTTTACTTTTCATAGTAATAATTCCAGCCTCTTCATCTACATATTTCAAGATGTTAAATTTTTTACCTTCCGAATCTTTTATTCCACACACTATATCAACAGGATTAAAATGCGTAGCTTGCTTTACAATATCCATATGTTCCTGCGAAGACTCATCAAGTTGAGCCATTTCAACTATTTGCAGCGTTTGAGAACCGTCATTTTCTTTTACGAAAAAAGGACCACCCCCTGGCTCACCTTCATTTTTAACCATACCGCATACGCGTATGGGGCTATACAACAAATCAAGTAAATAATCTTTACGATCATCTTTTGGCATTTCAAAAAAGTCATCAGGAAACACATATGATAATTCTTGCGTAAATACAGCAATTATTTTCTTTTGAAGTTTTTCGGAAAGATGTTTCGATTTTTTTAATTTTTTATAAAAGTCAAAAATAATTTTTTGATAGTGAAGTAAAATACCTGCAAGCACTTTTTTATAATACACCGTGCTTTGTTTATAAGAATCAGGCACAACGTTATCAATATTTTTTATAAAAATCAAATCAAAATCTAACTCATTGAGATTTTCTATTAAAGCCCCATGCCCTGCAGGACGAAACAACAAACTTCCATCAGCATTCAAAAACGGCGTATTTTCTTTAGTTACCGCAATTGTGTCGGTTGCAAGATTTTGCACGCTATAATCAACATAAAACTTCACATTATACTGTTCTTGATACTGAGCCTTTGTTTTTTGCACAATATCTTTAAACTCCTGTATAAATTCTGGAGAAACAGTAAAGTGCAAAAACACATCACCATTTGAATTTTTTGCATATTGTGCTCCTTCAACCATATGTTCTTCTATAGCGGTGCGAGGAGCGTCAGGATACTGATGAAAAAACAAAGCACCTTTGGGTAATTCACCATATTTTAAACCTTTTGAAGTAAGTAAATACGTAAGAATTGTGGTATAATCTTTTGCGTCAAGTAAATCTTGCAACAAAAACCCGTTGCGTGCAAGTACATCTACTAAAGCATCATAAAACGCAAATTCGGTGATATGCTCAAAAAAATAAGCTGGTGTATGCATACCCGTTTTCGAAAATAGCTTGTTATATGATTCTTCACTTCCATCATATTCTTCGAGAATAGAATAGAGCATTTTAAACATTCGCGAAGCTGCACCCGAAGCAGGAACAAACTTTATCATTTTCTGCTTTTTTTTGCTTTTATTAAAAAACTTAATAAGCTTTTGAGCTTCTTTATGCGTAACTTCTATAATTCCTTTCGAAATCGAAGCTGGATTTGTAATATGCATTGGAAAAAAGCCTGTTTTAAAACGTTCTATTTGCTTTTCTACCAATTCGGGATTAATTCCTTTATGCTGAATTTCTAATAATTGCGTGTCTGTAAACATATCTTTGATATTTAAAACTTAAATGTATTAAAAAAGTATATAAATACAATGCTTCACACTGTATATTTATAGATTAGTTACACACATTATACTATTTTGAACATCTATTTCTTCATTTTATTTATAACTACTTTGTTATCAACCACAATAAAAATGCAGGCAAGCATTGAGAAAGTTTCAATCAGGACAAAATGTTGTTAACATTTTATAAACAAACCGCAAATATATGGGTGTTTATATGTATGTTTGTATATGTTTTTAACACATAAAATATAATTCTATGAAAAAACGCAATAGAAATTTTGCCATTTGTTTTTTTATTACCATTAGCACGCTTGTTTTTGCAGGCGAAGCTAACACAAACACATCTTGCACCTCAACAATGGCTTTAGCAAATGAAATTAAAGTTACCCCACGTTTTTTTAGTGATAAATTATTTGTTTCATCGCAGGCAGAAACATTAGAATCGTACACACTCTGTCTTTATTCAGAACAAGGAATATGTATAGCAACAATTCCTGTTGATTTATCTTCGCGTGAATTTATTTATTTTACACAAAACTTACACCCCGGAACATATACCTATTTTATTAGAGAGAACAAACAATTAATAGTAAAAGGCACATTTCTTAAATAAAACACGTATTTTTACATTACAATACGTTTACAAATTTCATCATATTCAATAATTGGAGGCTCTTGTGTATTTCCATTCAGAGCAAATTGTATGTACGTAATAGGCTTGCCTTGTGATAAATATGTTTTCTCATAAAACGTTTGAATTGAAAGCACCTCATCAAGCAAACTTGAATTATACAAATCAGTAGTTTCGCTTTTAATAGTATGTTTATTTTTTGAAATAACATATTTTGTGTATGCATACAATTCTTTACTATCTGTTTTTAAATGTATTTTTCCGTGTGGCATTAAAATCATATGATACATATTTAAAAAGCGCGCAGATGTTAATCGCTTTTTCGTTCTCCGCTTTTCTTTCTGGGGGTCAGGAAATGTTATCCAAATTTCAGAAATTTCTCCTGAAGCAAAAAAAGATTCAAGAAATTCTATACGAGTTCGTAAAAAAGCAACATTAGGGATTCCCTCCTCGTGTGCTGTTTTTGCACCTCGCCAGAATCGTGCTCCTTTAATATCAATTCCTATAAAATTTTTATCAGGAAATTTTTTCGCCAAATTCACGGTGTATTCACCTTTTCCGCAGCCAAGTTCTAAAACTATAGGATTAGAATTATGCCAAAATTTAGAATGCCACATACCGTGCAATGAATACTTTGTTTGAAAAACTTCATGAAACTCTGGTTGAATGACATGAGGAAATGTTTCATTTTCGGCAAATCGTTGTAATTTATTTTTACCACTCACGCGCTTTATCTTTTTTGAAGCTCAAATTCAATTTTTTTTATCCCAAACACACTGCATTGTTTGTTTTTACATCGCATAGCCTGTTCAAACAAAAACGTATATTCTCCTTGTTGTGGAAAACGGATTCCTCTACGAAACAAATACGTATTTGTATATGAGAACCACCCCTTCCCTATCCAGTTACCCGCATTGTCAGAAAGAAAGAACTCTACAGTATCGCGTATCTGAGTATTGTTAGGAACAAAAATAGTTGAAAACAGATATAAGTTAGCGTACGGATAATCATTTGTATTTGTAAGACGCAACACTACATCGTATAAAGCGGTAGTGTCATCAACTGAAAATGTTACCGCAAGAGCCTCATCTTTTTTCCATTCTTGAGATAAAAAATCATGAGAATATATAAATTCTGTTTTTTGCGAACAGGCATACAAAAACAAGATTGAAACAAGAGCAAAAAAAGACAACAAAGTTTTATGAAACGACATATCTATTTAATTCAAAGATGGTTGTGTTTTAGTTATATTCGATATATTAATTTGTTTTTCTCTTATTTCGCGAACGATTTTTGGGGTTTGGATTTGGATTTGGATTTTTTTGAGTATTTGTTTTTTTCGTAGATTTTGCTGTGTTTCTTGATTTATTATTTTTACGTTTATAATTTGTTTTTTTATCGAAACGTTTTAAACCGTCTTCTTCAATAACATTTTCATAATCTAATTCTTTCACAAGATTTTCGTTACTTTTCTCCTCCTCTAAACGCTGTGGTTTTATACCTTTTTTATTAAGTTCAATGATTTCATGAATCCTTTCAACAGAGAGTTCTGCAAACGTTGGCACATCATTTTTTCTATAAAAATACCACATAATTCCTTTATGCACATCTGTTTTAGTGTGCGTTGCAACACCTCCTTCAAATTCAAGAGAAATAGAAGTGTCAGGGAAATTTTTACGTGCATCTTGATAAGTTGCCAATTCGTAATTCAAGCAGCATTTTAATTTACCACACTGCCCAGCTAATTTATGAGGATTTAATGATAACTCTTGAGCACGTGCAGCTGCTGTAGAAACAGTAACAAAATTTGTTTTAAATGAAGAACAGCACAAATCTCGTCCACAGGGAGCAATTCCTCCTATTCTACCAGCTTCTTGACGTGCACCTATTTGTTTCATTTCTACACGAATTTTAAATTCATCGGCAAGAATTTTTATAAGTTCTCTAAAATCAACACGTTCATCAGCGATATAATAAAAAATTGCTTTTGTTTTATCTCCTTGATATTCAACATCGCCAATTTTCATGTCTAATTTAAGATTTTTTGCAATTTGACGTGTACGAATCATCGTTGTGTGTTCAAGTGCTTTTGCCTCTTCCCACTTTTCTATATCAGTTGTTTTTGCTTTTCTATAAATTTTATTAAATGTTTCGGGGATTTTTTTTCCGTACACTTTTGCAATTTGCTCTTTCACCAATTCCCCCACAAGCGAAACAACACCTATATCGTGTCCGGGCGAAGATTCTACGGCAACAATGTCTCCTATTTCGAGTGGAAGATTATGCGTATTATCGAAAAATTCTTTTCTCGTATTTTTAAAACGAATTTCAACAATAGAGTGTGTTGCTGGAATGTTTTTAATATCACTAAGCCAATTAAAACAATATAATTTACTACTACCTGTTTTTTTAGCCAACTGTTTAATAGTTGCTTCTATTAATTCAGGCGTATTTTTGTTTGAAGATATATCTGTATGTTTTGTGTTCATATAATAAAAAATAATATACAAAAGTATAAAATTTTATGCTCTTAATAAAACCATAAGTTTAAGAACAATATCAAAAAAAATTATTTTTGCATTTCCGTTTCGTTCGATATGGAAATGTGCTTCATTTAATTCTTTTGTAAGCCCTGCAACATTTCGTTCATTTACAAACACATAAAATTTATTTGAAAAATCTTTTTCTTGTTTATAGAGATATACTATTTTTTCTTGTTTTTGATTAAGAATAAAATTTTCGCGTACCATTTTCAAACAATATTCCAAAAAAGCTTTTTGTTTTTCTCGTCCTAATCCTGCTATTTCATCGGCTATTTTTGAAGCAGCGGGTAAATTTTTGCTGTATGACAATCGCATAAGTTGTGTAAAGTAATTAAAAAAATCATGATGCGAATTTTCAAAACTATGTAATTGAAACGCTTTATAATAATTACCATTAGCATTATGTGTAAGTGCGTGCAGGTCATCTCCTTCAAGAGCAAATTCTTGTTTTAATTTTTGCTCCATGCTGTGCGTGTCAATTTTAGGAATTCGGCGAATTTGCATACGCGACAAAATTGTTTGCAACATGCTATCTGTATTTTCTGCAATTAAAAGAAACACTGTTTTTTCAGGTGGTTCTTCGAGTATTTTTAATAGTTTATTTGCACAGGTTTCATTCATTTTTTCAGCCATCCAAATAAGCATTACTTTATACTCAGCCTCGTAGGTTTTAAGACTCAATTTTTTTACTATTTGTGTGCTTTCATGTTTTTGAATTCCGCCTTGTTTGTTATCAACTCCTATATGTGCAAGCCAGTCATCTAAACTCAGATATGGTTGTTGAAGCACTATTTGTCGCCATTCAGTAATAAAATCATCGCTTATTGGGTCTTTTTTTATCTTAGTGTTTGTGGCAACAGGAAACACTAAATGCAAATCAGGATGTTGCAATTTTTCATATTTCATACAAGAAGGGCAACTACCACAGGAATCAAATTCCCCCTTATGTGCACAGTTCATATATTGTGCATACGCAAGTGCCAAACTCAATGTGCCGGATCCTTCGGGACCACAAAAAAGTTGTGCATGGCTAATTCTATTTTGTTGAACTGTTGCCAGCAAATCACGAATTACATCAGCTTGTCCTACTATTTCTTTAAACAACATATATTATATTTTATAACGAACACCTGCACGTATTATAGGATTTTGACGAATTGATTTTTCTGAGGAATAAAGCACATCATATAAAATCATTCCGTATGCCACAAGATTCGAAGAAATTTCTTGCTCAAAACCGCCACCAATCGGTGCAGAATGAAGAGTAACACCAAATCCCTCTTGCGTCCATGCCCTACTATATTCATATTCAAGATGCACAAAAAAATTCTGAAAAATTGTATATTCACCATACATACGAATACCGTACACATATAAACTTGCAAGTGATTCTAAATGTTTAGAATACAATAAAAACGGAGATATTCCAAATAAAACATTATGTGTAGTGGTATAATTAATTTCTGGAGCAAAATCTATCTGAAAAATATTATTGCTTATATTTACACCTATATTTCCGCCTGTATTTACTTGAGCATTTAATTGCAAAACTCCTCCAAAAATAATCAGTATAAAAAAAACACGAAGTTTACACATAAAAACAATATCTTTGATTCAGATGATAAAAATACAAAAATTATCAATGTATATTACAAATATTACAAAATGTTAATAAGTCTTAGAGGAAAATACGACACATACGAATTTGACCTGTCTCAAGAATCTCATATTATTCAAAAAGGACAAAAATTTAGTTCGTTGTATAGAGGTAAGCGAATAAGCGACAATTCATATGTTTGTGTAAAACATTTGCACGACACTCAATGTGTGCAAAATAGTGAACATGCTCATCTTATTTTTATTACTCTCACAAGTATAGAAAAACTTGATGATGCAATTATCCGCACCTATGATATTATTGAGACTGAACAAGGTTATTTTATTGTGTATGAATATCTTCATGGTGTTACAATAAAAACTATAACTAACACGCCTGATTATCCTGATTTAACCACCTCAAAATTTGCCTGTAAAGTTGGCATAGAGGTTTGCAAGATTCTCAAAAAACTTCATGAACACGGCATTGTTCATAGAAACATAAAACCTTCAAATATCTTTCTTGAAACCGATGATTCTGGACGAATTTCCCCGGATAATCCTCGAGTTCGCCTGATTGATTTTGAAATAGCATCGGTACATGGTTCTAATATTTTTTCGCTTAATAAAGTACCTTTTTCTGTGTTATATTCGCCTCCTGAACAAGTCCTATATTTTTCTCATTTAATTGATGAGCGTTCTGATTTATATAGTCTTGCACTTGTTGTTTATGAAATAGCAACACGCAGACCATCATTTTATCATGAAAATGCGGCAATGCTTATTAATTTGCAAATCAACACTTCTATTCAAAAAAACCCACGAATCTCAAAAGAACTATTTACTTTACTTTTACAAGCGACCTCTAAGCATAGGTTTTCATTGCCGCCAAATAAATATTCACAAGAACAATTAGAAGCTTTTTTAGACACAGGACGAAGTCAAAGATTTCAAAACGCTCATGATTTTTCACTTGCTCTTTCTGAAGTATTCCGTCACTTAAATCAACCTAAAACACGAAAATCACGGAAATCATTTTTTTTATGATTTCCGTGATTCCTATTATTATAATTATAAGTTATTTTACACAACTCCTTGTGCTATCATAGCATCGGCAACTTTTATAAATCCTCCGATATTTGCACCTTTTACATAGTTTACAAATCCATCAGCTTCTGTACCGTATTTTACACAAGTTGCATGAATGTTTTTCATAATAGTTTGAAGTTTTTCATCAACCTCTTCACGCGACCAATTTAAACGTATTGAGTTTTGTGTAAGTTCTAAACCAGAAGTAGCTACTCCACCTGCATTTACAGCCTTTCCAGGTCCGTATAATATTTTGTTTTCAATAAATAACTCTATAGCTTCTGGTGTACAACCCATATTAGATATTTCGGCTACACATTTCACTCCATTATTGATTAATTTTTGAGCGTCTTCTCCGTTTAATTCATTTTGTATAGCACAAGGCATAGCTATATCTACTTTTACTTCCCATGGGCGTTTTCCGGGGAAGAAAGGCACTCCATATTTTTCTGCATAAGGAGCTACTATATCTTGTCCGCTCGATCTTAGCTCTAACATAAAATCTACTTTTTCTCCAGAAATTCCGTTTTCGTCATATATATATCCGTCAGGCCCAGATATAGTTACTACTTTGGCTCCTAATTCGTTTGCTTTTTGAGCAGCTCCCCAAGCTACATTTCCAAAACCAGATAAAGCTATCGTTTTTCCTTTTATGCTATCTCCTGCTGTTTCTAACATTTGACTCGCAAAATATAGTCCACCAAAACCGGTAGCCTCAGGACGAATAAGAGAACCTCCCCATTCTACACCTTTTCCAGTAAACACGCCTGTAAATTCATTGCGCAAACGTTTATATTGTCCATACATATATCCAACTTCACGTCCGCCAACTCCTATATCTCCAGCAGGTACGTCTGTGTCTGCTCCTATATGGCGTGTTAATTCTGTCATGAAGCTTTGACAAAATCTCATCACTTCATTGTCTGATTTTCCTTTTGGGTCAAAGTCAGAACCACCTTTTCCGCCACCCATTGGAAGCGTTGTTAAACTATTTTTTAGAGTTTGTTCAAAAGCTAAGAATTTTAAAGAGCTTAGGTTTACTGAAGGGTGAAATCTAATTCCTCCTTTATAAGGTCCTATGGCACTATTCATTTGCACACGATACCCTCTATTTATTTGATATTCGCCTTTATCATCAACCCATGGAACTCGAAATATAATAGTACGCTCAGGCTCTACCATTCTTTCAAGTATTTTTGCTGTTTTATATTTTGGATTTTCCTCAATAAAAGGGAACAATGTTTCTACAACTTCTTGAACTGCTTGGTGAAATTCCACTTCGCCAGGATTTTTGGCAATTACTTTTGCCATAAATTCGTTTACTTTTACATCTAACAAATTTGCCATTTAATTTTAATTTAAAAATTAATAATTAGTTAAAAAATATATACCAATCCAAATATAATAAAAAGTATTTTGAGCATTTATATTTAGATTGCTATTTACGTGTTTTACGTAGTGAGTTATAGTTATTTTTTCAAGTCATACATTGATTTATGCAATTCTTTAATACGTTCGTCAAGTATATAATCGTCGTACTCCATAGTTTTGTCTATGCACCCTTTAGGTGTAAGTTCAATAACTCTATTACACACAGTTTGAATAAATTCATGGTCGTGTGATGACATTAACACTATTTCAGAAAAATTCATCAATCCATTGTTAAATGCTTGAATTGATTCTAAATCTAAATGATTTGTTGGAGAGTCAACAATAAGTGCATTTGCCTCATTTAGCATCATTCGAGAAATCATACATCGCATTTTTTCACCTCCCGAAAGCACTGTCGTTTTTTTATACACATCTTCTCCTGAAAAAAGCATTCGTCCTAAATATCCGCGTAAAAACATATCATTTGTGTCAGGAGAATATTGTGCGAGCCAATCGATGAGGGTTTCATTTTTTTCAAAAAATGTAGAATTATCAAGAGGCAAATATGCATGAGTAATGGTAACTCCCCATTCAAAGGTGCCAGTTTCCGCCTTTTTATTTCCCGAAATTATCTCGAACAATGCTGTCATTGCACGAGGGTCTTTTGATATGAAAATTATTTTATCGCCCTTTTCAACGGTAAATGAAATGTTTTTAAATAAAATCTCATTTCCAATGTGAGCAGAAAGATTTTTCACTTCAAGAATTTTATTTCCAACTTCTCTATTCGGTTTAAAGATAATGCCTGGATATCTTCGTGTTGATGGTAAAATCTCGTCAACATTTAATTTTTCGAGCATTTTTTTACGACTTGTTGTTTGTTTCGATTTTGCCACATTTGCACTAAATCGAGCAATAAACTCAAGCAATTCTTTTTTCTTTTCTTCGGCTTTTTTATTTTGCTGTTGCTGTTGTCTCAGAGCAAGTTGACTACTTTGGTACCAAAACGAATAATTACCGGGAAACATTTGAATTTTACCAAAATCAATATCAACAATATGTGTACAAACCGAGTCTAAAAAATGGCGGTCATGCGATACTATAAGAACGGTACTTTCATAATTTGATAAAAAATGTTCGAGCCACATAATAGTGTCAATATCCAAATCATTTGTTGGTTCATCAAGTAGTAAATTATCAGGATTTCCAAACAATGCCTGAGCAAGCATTACGCGTACTTTTTGATTTCCGCTTATATCTTTCATAGGTTTAGTGTGTAAATCTTCAGGTATTCCTAATCCGCTGAGCATGGCAGCAGCTTCACTTTCGGCATTCCAGCCGTCCATTTCGGCGAACTCTTCTTCTAAAATGGCAGCACGCACACCGTCTTCATCAGAAAAATCAGCTTTTGCATATAAAGCTTCCTTTTCTTTCATATTATCCCATAATTTTGAATGTCCAATAAGAACAGCATCTAACACGGTATAGTCATCAAATTCGTTATGATTTTGCTTGAGCACCGATAATCGTTCTCCAGGACCAAGTGAGATTGAACCCTTTGTTGAATCTAATTCTTTAGAAATAAGTTTTAAAAACGTTGTTTTTCCTGCTCCATTAGCACCAATAACACCATATATATTGCCAGGAGTAAAAACAAGATTTACATCTTGAAAAAGAGGTTTTTTGCCAAATTGAATTGCTAAATCTGAAACAGTAATCATATATATATTAATTTTCGGCAAAGATACATTTATTATGATATGCCGCAAATTTTCAAAAAATGGTTTAAAAACAAAAAAGGTTCGCTTTATGTAAAACGAACCTTTTTGTATAATAAACAATTTTATTTTAGAGTTTTAAATGAATTTTATCAGAGGCATATTGTCCTGCATCTAATTTTGCTTTAATTTCTTTAAAACATTTAATTGTATAGTCCACATCTTCGAGCGTATGACTTGCTGTTGGAATAATACGCAACATTATTGTACCTCGAGGAACAACTGGATAAATAACAATAGAGCAAAACAGAGCATGATTTTCTCGTAAATCAAGTGCTAAATTTGCTGCCATTTCTGTAGTTCCATTAAGAAATACAGGCGTAACAGGAGATTCTGTTTTTCCTATATTAAATCCAGCCTCTTTAAATCCAGTTTGAAGAGCTGTAACAACTTTCCATAAATTTTCGCGAAGATCTGTACGAGTTTGCAATAACTCAAGACGTTTTAATGCTCCATATACACAAGGCATAGGCAATGATTTTGCAAAAATTTGCGAACGCATACTATACATTAAGTAATCAATAATATCTTCAGAACCAGCAACAAATGCACCAATAGATGCCATTGCTTTTGCAAAGGTGCTAAAGTATAAGTCAATTTCGTCTTGAACGCCATAGTGAGTACCTACACCGCTACCATCAGCTCCCATAGTTCCAAAACCATGAGCATCATCTACAAGTAAACGGAAATCAATTTTTTTCTTTAATGCAACTATTTTATCTAAAGCACCAAGGTCTCCAGCCATGCCAAACACACCTTCAGTAATCACAAGGATTCCTCCATTCGTTTCGTCAGTAATTTTTTTCGCAAAGCCTAACATTTTTTCACATCTTTCAATGTCATTATGTGGAAAAACATAACTTTTACCACCTTTTGCTTTGTGTAAAAATATACCGTCCATGATACATGCGTGTGATTCAGAGTCATACACAATCACGTCATTTCGAGACACAAGCGAATCAATAATTGAAACCATACCTTGGTATCCGAAATTTAATAAATATGCAGCAGGTTTTTTAACAAATGCAGCAAGTTTTTGTTCTAATTCCTCATGCGCCTTTGTTTGTCCGCTCATCATACGAGCACCCATTG
>JAAYPM010000102.1 GCA_012519815.1 Bacteroidales bacterium | reverse complement strand
GCTCTCTAAATTGTGTTTGCACAAGCGCTGCAAGTGTTGCACTTAACTCAAGGTTAGCACTTTGCATCATGGTATGTATAATAATTGCATCGGTATCTGACGATGACATACCTTGGTAACGAGTTTCAAAATTTTCTTCAATATTTATTACTTTATTTTCGAGTTTTGCAACCTCTAAATTTGCTTTACTTTTATGCAAACCCATTACCCAAGTATCTGTTCCATAGGCGGCTGTATTTGCATTTGCATTTACATGAATGGAAATAAATAAATCGGCACCATTTTTATTTGCTATATCTGCACGTTTATGTAGTTCTATAAATTCATCTATTGTACGTGTATAAATAACCGTAACGCCTGGCATATGTTTTTGAATAAGTGCTCCTGTTTTTAAGGCAAGCGAAAGGGTTATGTCTTTTTCTTTTGCCAATTTTCCTACTGCACCGGGGTCTTTACCACCATGCCCAGCATCAATTACAACTGTTTTAAGGGTATATGTTTGTTGTTGTCCTAAAGTAAAAAAAGGAGTTAAAAAACAAAAAAAGCTACAAACCGCTATTCTTTGTATATATAATTGTATTATATTTTTTTTCTTCATAATATCAAAGAAACAACAAAAACTCGTACATATTATGACTTAATGTAAAGTTTTTTGTCATTGAATCAAAAAACTAATTAATTTTGGCATCAATTAACTTTTTACAAAAATAGCATTTTAAACTGTTGCAAAAACTATCTTTTCAATATTTTTTTATTTTGTTTTGTGCCATGATAAGCAAAATGCCTTTGTGTGCACAAAATTCTACAATGGTGGCAACTGCTCAAAACATTTCAGATTCTACGCATATTAAAACGCTATTTCATGCTGATTCTACTTCTACGCAAAAAACATCAAAAGCAATTGATTCCGAAGTAATATATTCATCTGCCGATTCTATTATTTTTGATGTTACACAAAAAAAAGTTATTTCGTATGGAGATGCTCATGTTGAGTACGAAAACATTGATTTACAATCATATTACATTTCTCTTCATATATCAAATAGCGAGATTTTTGCAAAGGGAATGTATGATTCTCTCCAACAAAAAGTAGGATTTCCAAAATATACTGACGACAGCGATTTTTTTGATGCTGATTCTATGCAATATAATTTTAAAACTCGACGTGGATTAGCATACGGCGTTATAACTCAACAAGATGAAGGATATTTACATGGGCAAAAAACAAAAATACACAACGATAAAGAAATTCATATTGAAAAAGGAAAATATACCACATGTGATGCTGAAAACCCTCATTTTCATGTGCATATAACACGCGGAAAGGTGATTCCGAATGATAAAATCATTTTTGGTCCGGCATGGCTCATAATTGATGAAATTCCTATTCCCTTAGTTATTCCTTTTGGCTTTTTTCCGAATAAAAAAGGACGAAGTAATGGTATTCTTTTACCCACTGTTGGCGAAGAAGCTGCAAAAGGGTTTTATTTTCGTGATATGGGTATATATCTTGGTTTTAGTGAATATGCTGACTTGCGGTGGACGGCAGATTATTATACATTAGGTTCGTGGCGAACAAATATTCGCACAAATTATGTAAAACGCTACACATTTAATGGAAGTTTTGATGTGTCGTATGCAAGCCTTGTGTACG
>JAAYPM010000101.1 GCA_012519815.1 Bacteroidales bacterium | reverse complement strand
TTACAGGGATAAAAAAACTGCTACTATTTACAAAAAAATATCTTCAAAGATATGATATCAAAACAGCACAAAATCCTGATTTTTTAATATCTAACTCAATATTTGTTCAACAATGGGTAAAAACACATTATAAAAGAGATAGTGTCGTTATTTATCCTCCTGTCGAAATTGATAATTTTGAAATTTCAAATAATAAAGAAGATTATTATATTACAATTGGAAGATTAGAACCGTACAAAAGATTTGATGTGATTATTGAAGCATTTAAAAAAAATGGCAAAAAATTAATAGTTGTTGGCGATGGCTCTATGCGTAAAGATTTAGAAAATAAATCATTATCTAATATTACATTTGTAGGATACAAAAACAAAATAGAAGTTAGCAGTCTTTTACGCAAAGCTCAAGCGTTTATATATGCAGGTGTTGAAGATTTTGGAATTGTTTATATTGAAGCTCTAGCTTCCGGTGTCCCAATTATTGGATACAATGGAGGAGCACTTCCTGAAATAATTGAAGATGGAAAAGAAGGTTATTTATATTCTCAACAAAGTGTCGATGAGCTAAATATAAGTATAGAAAAATTTTTTAAATTTGGTGTTTTATTAACTCCACATGAAATAAGAGAAAAATCAAAACGTTTTTCAAAAGAAGTTTTTCAACAAAATTTTGAAAAGTTTATTTCAGAAAATTCATAAAAAATATACTATAGCATAAATATAGTTTTAAAAATTACAATTGCCCCCCCCACCAACCACTTCCACACCGGCACTATCTCAACACTGCCCCATGCTTCGTGAATAGAGCCGTGGGTATGCATGGTGAGAGGCAATATCTAAAAATCCTCTTGCATTTTCTATTGTGGTCTCTTAAAAAAAAATGTATTTTTGTAATTGTAAAAATTCATCAATGAAATATTCAAGATATAATTATTCAACTGAAAAAGATTCTACGATATTTGAATTTACAAGTATTGGAACTAAAGGTAACATAAGGAAACTTGTACAATTTACCGAAATGAATATTGAAAATTATTATAATCTTGGATTTGGAGATTATGATAATACAACTGGTGAAATTGATGATGATATAATTACAAATAATGGTGATTCATTAAAAGTTCTTGCGACAGTAGTTTCTACGGTATATGCTTTTACAGCAAAATATCCGAAAGCATATGTATATGCAACTGGTAGTACAGAAGTAAGAACAAGATTATACAGAATGGGAATTACCAATAATTTAGAAGAAATTAAAACTGATTTTTATGTATATGGGTTACGAAATGATAATACATTTGAAGCATTCGTAGCTGGAGAAGATTATTTGGGTTTTTTTTTGCTGTAGAACCGAATTTTGCGAAGCAAATGAGCTCAACGACTAAAAGGAGTTAAAAAAGAATAAAAAAGCATTGTGGTTTTACCCATCATCTATCACAGCATGTATATTGCAAAAATATAGAGTGTTTTTAGTGGTAGGGAGGGTTTAGAGGTAAATGAAAAATGAAAAATGAAAAAAATGCTATTCTACATTAACAAAATACTTTTTTGAAACAAGCATCATGCGGGGCGACCGCACACTCAACTAAGGAGTGAAATAATGATGAGTGCTTAATGCTTAGTGCTGAATAAAAAAAATGCCATTCTACATTAAGCATTCATCATTCACCATTAAAAAGTCGGCACTTTTTGTTTCTTTTTTTGCTGTAGAACCGAATTTTGCGAAGCAAATGAGCTCAACGACTAAAAGGAGTTAAAAAAGAATAAAAAAGCATTGTGGTTTTACCCATCATCTATCACAGCATGTATATTGTAAAAATACAGAGTGTTTTTAGTGGTGGGGAGTTAGAGCAAGAGATAATTAATACTAAACTATAGTGATTTCCTGTAGAATATGGATAGCCAACTTTTGCAAAATGATTGCAGCACGTTTTTTTTGTCCGTTGCCCCATTTTTGCCCAAGTATTGCTCCACTTGCCCCACTATTGCCCGACTATTGTGTACGAAACGCTCGAACCCGATGTGCCTGTTTTTGTCAAGATTTTAAACTTTTCAACTAATTCAGTCAGTTCAGTTGTCGCTGTGCGTTTTGATATGTCGTTGAGTGTTTGGTAATCGCTGTTTGTGATTTTCCCTTTTTCTTTTGCAAACAAAACAGCTTTTACTTGCCTATCGTTAAGTCCGAGTGTTTGTAAATGTTCCGTATAGTAAATGTCTTTTCTGAAAACTACCCAAAAGTCTGAACCTTCAACAAGGTAAGTCGGTTTAGGAAGCCCTTCGGCTTCGCATAATTCCGTCATTTTACTTATTCCTCGTCCCCAAGATTCAATATAACCGCTTCGGAAAAAAGCATTGGCAATGTCGGGATTGAACGGTCTTGACGAATGATCTTCTAAAAGTTTGTTTATTGTCCAATCTTCGGGCAAATGCCCCTCATTCCACATCATTATTCGGTCTTTGTAAACACGAATTTGAATAGGTGTCAAACCCGAATAATCTTTGTGAGCAATCGCATTCAACAAGGCTTCTCGAACGGCTTCTCTTGGATATTCATACGTTTCTATGCGATTAATTCCGTTTTCGTAGCTGATAATCGCTTTGATATATTTTGTGAAAAGTAGGTCAAGTGTTTTTTCAATTTGTTCAAACAAATTTCCGTGAATTTCATCTTGAAAAATCAAGTCTGCTTTGTTTTCAAAATATCCGATTTTGATGTAAGCACCTGTAACAAATTTCTCTGGATCGGGGTGGAACAACAAAATTGCAGCTCGTTTCAGATAACCGTCTTCAATGAGTTTCAGGTTATCAAGTAAATGTTCGTTGTTGTCTGTTAGGTTGTTTTCGTCAAGGCGTTTGCTTCTTACACCACGTTTTTTGAAAAATTCAAACGTTTCTTGCTTCAAATCATTTAAAAAAACTTTGGGTATCGGTATGCTGTCCCAACGTTTTCCTTTCTTCTGCAATAAGAATTTTTCCAATGCAACGCCTTTCAATTCTTGTTTGGTGCTTCCACTTCGGTAATGATATTGCCCTTTGTAGCTTATTGCATTTGGATAAGGTTCAACAACAATTTCCAAATAATCACCTTGTTTTATCGTATGTAAATTTACATCAACCATAATGCCCAAAACATCACGCACTTTGTTTGGAATTTCTTCCAATAATCGTTTTGCATCGGCAAGTCCAACAACTTTTCCATTATCGTCTTCACCAATGAAAATAGTACCTCCGTTGGCATTTGCAAAACCGCAAATCCATTTTAGGTATTCATCTCGCCAACTTTGTTTATATTCTATGTTTTGATGTTCGGGCATTTTTCTGTTGTTTGTTAATGAATTTCTTTTATCAATTTGTTCCAATCAGCTAATTTCATAATCGGAAATTGTCCAGTTTTTGAAAGAGATTACATTGCTAACACACAAATATACAAACTGTCCTTAAATTACCAATTGTATTTCTTAAAATAAATAATATCATAGTAGGTATTGCGAATGCTTTAGCATGACTTTATGTAACTGTCATAAAATCAGCAGGTTGTGCGTTTTTTTCGGGAGAGATGCACATGCTGCAAAAAATGAAGCGTAATAATATAATAGAGGTACTTAATAATCGTAAATGGAAATTAATTTAAACGAGATTTAAACGAGCCGCACACTTACAGTGCTGATTAACAATCAATTAAAAACACGCCATCTATGTAAATTAAAAATAAAAATTAAACGAGTTTAATAAACTAAAAACTACCTGCCAATTAACAAAAACTCTAAACAAAAAACTCTATTTGCACAAAGCTAACAATTTTGACACAATACATTAATTGTGTTTTTTAGGATATATGAAAAAAACAGAACTACAAGATTACAAAGAAATTATAGATAATAGTTTAAAACAACTACAGAAATTACATAATAAAACCGTTTTTATTACTGGTGCAACAGGTTTTATAGGTTCATCGTTTGTAAAAACAATTTTATATTACAACAATAGTAGTGAAGCAAATATTACTATTGTTGCATTAGTAAGAGATATAAATAAAGCAGAAACATTGTTTTCATGTTTATCCTCCAAAAACCTTTATTTAATTAAAGGTTCTGTAGAAACCTTACCACAAATTAATTATCACATAGATTATATAATCCATGGAGCAAGTATTACAAGTTCAGCTGATTTTGTGAGTAAAGCTGTTGATACAATTCTAACCAATGTTACAGGAACTGAAAATATTTTAAACCTTGCCAAAGAAAAAAATGTAAAATCTGTGCTTTATCTTTCTACAATGGAAGTGTATGGAGCAATTAATTCTAACAATAAAAAAATAGCTGAGAATGACTATGGTTACATAGATGTTGTAAATGTTAGAAACTCTTACCCGCTAAGCAAACAAATGGCTGAAAATTTGTGTGTAGCTTATGCAGAACAATATAATGTAAATGTTAAAATTGCACGATTAACTCAAACAATAGGCCCTAATATAGACTATAACGACAGCAGAATTGCGGCTATGTTTGCACGTTCTGTTATTGAAGGAAAAGATATTGTGTTAAACACCAAAGCTGCGACAACAAGAAATATAGTATATATAAATGATGCTATTTCTGCAATGTTATTTTTGTTAGTAAAAGGTGAAAGCGGACAAACATATAATGTAGCACAATCAAAAGAAGTTCTTTCAATAGCCGAAACAGCTAAAATGATAGCTTCAAAAATTGCTAAAAATAAAATAGAAGTAGTTTTTGATATTAAAGAGATGAAAGAATATGCAATTAATAAAGAACTTTATTTGCATTTAGACACAACCGCCTTAGAAAAACTTGGTTGGCAAGCAAAAATAGATACAGAAGAAGCATACAGACGAATGATTAAAGGAATGATGGAATGATAACAAAAATGTTTCTTATTTTTATAACGGTTATGTAATATTAGAATTTAATATGCCAAAATTACAAGAAATATTATTACAGCCCGAAGGGAGAAGGATTGAGTTTAAACAAACGCTCCCTGCAAAATCTGATATTGTTAAAACAGTTGTTAGTTTTGCAAATGATGCTGGTGGTACTATTTTTTTGGAGTAAAAGATATTCCAAGGGAAATTGTTGGCATACCAGAAGATGATTTATATCAATTAGAAGAAAAGTTAAATTCAATTATATATGATACTTGTGCGCCTATTATAATACCTGAAATATCTTTTCTTACTATTGAAGGAAAGCATATTTTAAAATTATCAATTTATAAAGGCAATAATCCTCCTTATCATTTTAAACACAAATCAATAGCCGAAAGCACTTATATACGTGTTGGGTCATCTAATAAATTAGCAAATAGTGAAATAATACAAGGTTTTGAACGTTTAAAATATAATATTTCTTTTGATAGCGAAGTTAATGTGCATTATACCATAAATAGCTCAGATATATCAGAGTTTTCAGATTTCTTTTTTTCAATTACAGGTGAAATTTTAAATTTTAATATTCTTAAAAAATTTGAATTAATAAAATTATCACAAGAACACTTTTTTCCTACTAACGCCTATCTTTTACTTGCCAATAACTCTTTAAAAAATAAAATTTTTCCGTACGCTAAAATAGAGTGTGCTCGTTTTAAAGGCAACGTGCCAGGAGATTTTATAGATCAAAAAACGATAGATGATAGCATTATAACTCAGGCAGAGTTCGCCTATCAATTTGTATTACGACATATATCTCAATCAACACTTGATTATTCAGGTGTTTATAGGACGGATAGATGGGAATATCCAATTGTTGCTATAAGAGAAATAATACGTAATGCTGTTATTCATAGAGATTACTCTTTAACAGGAAAAGATATAAAAATTGCTGTTTTTGACGATTCGATAGAAATAACAAGTCCTGGAATATTATTGCCATCTATTGACTTTAATGATATGACAGCTGGGCAATCTGATATAAGAAATAAAATATTAGCTCCAATTTTTAAAAAATTAGGTATAATAGAACAATGGGGAAATGGATTACGACTTATTATAGATGATTTGCAAAAGTATCCAGAGTTAGAGTTCAATTGGAAAGAAGTAGGCCAGTCTTTTAGAGTTACTTTTTATAAGAAAAAGAAGCAAGAGTTACAGCAAGAGTTACAGCAAGAGTCTTTGGAATTTAAAATATTATATTTACTTGAAGAAATGCCTTTATCTCGAAAAGAAATTTCGCAAAAATTAGGGCAACGTAGTATCTCAGGATATTTGAATGAATTACTATCTCAACTTCAAAGAAATAATGATATAGAATGGACGATAAAAGATAAACCTAATAGCCCCAAACAGAAGTTTAGAATTACTCAAAATGGTTTAAAGAAATTAAATATGGGATTTCGACTACGTTTAATCGCCGTTGATTTCGATTTCGTTCAATCGCATGGTGGTTGAGCGGAGTCGAAATCACCAAGGGTGCCATAGAATTTTATAAATGCTCTTGAATAGCAAGTAATTTTTGTTTTATAGCGGTGAGTTTATTAATTATTTCAATGTTTTGTTGCGTACTTTCTTTGTTGTCTTGAATTCGTTTTTTAGCTCCATTTAGTGTCATGCCTTGTTCTTTCACTAAATGGTAAATTATTTGAAGATTTTTAATATCTTCAGGACGAAATAATCGATTTCCTTTTGCATTTTTTTTTGGCTTTATTATTGCAAATTCTTTTTCCCAAAATCGAATGAGTGATGCGTTAACTTGAAACATATCAGCTACTTCGCCGATTGTGTAAAATAGTTTTGATGGTGGTAAATCAAATGGTTTCATGTTCAATGAATTTTATTGCCAATAAAAATACTGCTTTTTTTAGATTTAATTCATTTTATGATATAAATATAACTTCCTTCTGTTACATTGTAACATGTATAACGACAAATGAGAAACAATGTGGATACAATCCAAATGCGTATCTTTTTGTCGGGATGACTGGATTCGAACCAGCGACCCCACGCCCCCCAGACGTGTACTCTAAACCGGACTGAGCTACATCCCGAAATTCACATGCAAAAGTACATAAAAAATTTAAAAATCTGTATCAAGTGATGTGTATTTATCTGCACAAGTTTGTGTGATTTCTTTTATTTTTTCTTCAGTAAGCGTTTCTTTTTCGGATATGTTACTTATTTTTTCAAAAATACAATTGCAATATTCATCTGTTTTGTCGCCATAAATAGCATGTATAATTTCATCTTCTAAACATGCTGTTTTATGCTTGTTGGCAATGTCGGTATTTGATTTTGTGCCACACGAACTTATAGCAATGCTACAAATAAGTCCTACTGTAAATAATACTGTTTTTTTCATATCTGTATCTGTAAATCAATTATATGTTATTTTTTTTATTGTGTGTATAAAAATTATACTTCTTCAAGTTTCAAGAGTAAGCTATTGCATGCGTCTTCGAGTAAATCGAGTACGTATTCAAATCCTTCATAACCACCATAATAGGGGTCGGGTATTTCTGTTTCTTTAAATATTGTACAATAATCAGACATTTTTGAAATTTTTGCAAGTTTTCTATTACTCACTGTCATATTTTTTAAAGTAGCGATATTGTTATTATCCATGCCAATAATATAATCAAAGGCATCAAAATCTATTTCTGGGTCAAACTGGCGTGCCCTGTGAGTTATATCGTATCCTCTTTGTGAGGCGTGTTTTCTCATACGAGGGTCGGCTTTATTTCCAGCATGTGCGTTAATTAATCCCGCTGAATCTATTTTGTATCGATGAGCAATGCCTCGTTTGTTAATTTTATCTTGAAAAATTGCTTCGGCAGCCGGAGAACGGCAAATATTTCCGAGACATACAAATAGTATTTTTACTGTATCCATAATTATAGTTTGTTTTCAATTAATAATCGTATTGTATTAAGGGCGGTTATTACTGTTTTAGTAATAGTCCGCTTTCTGTTTTTTCCAAAATTATATATTTGTGAATGTATTCCGTTTTTATGCGCAATTGCAATCCACACAGTGCCAACAGGTTTTTCGGCGGTTCCTCCTGTTGGTCCTGCAATGCCCGAAGTTGCAATAGCAAAATCGGTATTATGTATTTTTCTACAACTTTGAGCCATTGTTTCAGCAACAATTTTACTCACTGCTCCGTGAGTTTGCAACATTGTTGTAGAAACATGTAATAATTCTGATTTGATTGTATTGTTATATGCAATAATACTTCCAATAAAGTAATGTGAACTGCCCGAAACAGACGTAATGCTTTTTGCAATAGCTCCGCCTGTGCAACTTTCGGCAGTAGAAATAGTGAGGGAGTTTTTATGTAATAATTTTCCTACAATTTCTTCAATTTTACTAAGTCCATATCCATATATATGTGTGCCAATATATGGTTGTAGTTCAGAAATTGCATTTTGAATATGTGTTTCTGCCTCTTTCTGTGTATTTGCAGTGCATGTTAATCGTAGTCGCACAATACCGGGAGAGGGTAGGTATGCAAGTTTAACTTCTGTTGGTAAATTTTGTTCCCAAGGAGCTATAATTTCGGCAAGTTTAGCTTCCTGTATGCCTGTGATGTTGATATGTTCGTGCACAATTACTGGCAAGGTGTATGTTTTTGCAAGTTTAGGAATAACAGTTTGTGTCATCATATCTTTCATTTCAAATGGAACTCCGGGAAGTGATATAATTATTGCATTATTATGAGTAAACCACATTCCCGATGCGGTGCCACATGCGTTTGGAATAAAATCAGCTTTATCGGGAAATAATGCTTGCTTTTTATTGTTTTCGTTCATTTCACCATTGAGTGAATGTATAAATGATTCAACGGTACGATATGCTTCTTTGTGCATTATAAGGGTGCACGAAAAAAGTTCGCAAAGTACGTGTTTTGTAATGTCATCATTGGTAGGACCTAAACCGCCGGTAATTATAACAAGATCGTGTTCTGTATATGCCTTTGTTACTGCATCAATTATAGCATTTCGAGAATCTGATATGGTTGTAATTCTTGCAATTGAAAATCCGAGCAATGAAAGTTGTTCGCCAATCCATGCAGCATTTGTGTTAATTGTCCGCCCAATTAAAAGCTCGTCTCCTATAGAAATAATTTCAACTTTCATATACATTTTGATTTTACTCGTAAAAATATATAATTTTGTTGACTTATTCGATTTTTTTGTTGAAAAGCATATATTATATATGATATGAAAGTATATATTAAAAAGTGCACATTGTTTTTTTTAGATTGATTATGATACTAATTGAATATGGCTGTTAAAAAAAATAAAAATATACAGATGCTTCATTATGGCGAATATGAAATGTGGGATAGGGGTAGTAAAAAATTACCGCGTATTCGTCGTATTACTCATACAGTTGTTGCTCAGTTAGATGTAGAATTTGGATATACACTTAAAATACAAAAATGTAAAGGACAAATGCTTTCGTTTTGCATTGAACATCCGCCGTTTTTAGATGAACATGGTGCAATTGTTCCTCCGTTTGTTGGTGAGGTATTTATTAATTCAAATTCATATTTTTTTTACTTAGGCGATTGTGTATGGTCGCCTGTGCATGATAAAATAGGAGCGTGGCGATTTAGTACGTATATTGATTCGTTGTGTGTTGCCGATAAAACTATTCAATTACTACCTAAAGTAGATATGGAAGATAATTTTGATTGGTAGTTTTTTTTTAATGGTTAATGGTTAGTGGTTAATGATGAGTGATGAATGATGAATGATGAATGATGAATGGCATTTTTTCATTCACCTCTATACCCTCAGTGTTTTTTTACTGTAAAATAATGAATGAGATTTGTAGGGCATTTCGGCTACGCTCAATGTTCACACTCCGTAGGGGCTTTGTTTCAAAATATATTTTTTTTAATCATTCCGTTAGGAATGATACGCTCGGTAGAAAAGGCATGATCCCCTCCACCTCCTCCATTCCGTTAGGAATGGAACCCTAAAACAAGGACACATTCCTAACGGAATGTGAGAAAAAAGGGGCATATTACATTTCTACCGAGCGATGCAATCCTAACGGATTGCGTTTTAATGATGAATATAGA
>JAAYPM010000100.1 GCA_012519815.1 Bacteroidales bacterium | reverse complement strand
TTGCAAAATACGGTTGTAACAATGCTTTGAGTTGAGCTATAGTTAAATAGCGAAGTCCATGTCCTGTAATTTTACGTATTTCAATAAAATTATTTGGACCAAACGTAGAAAACGCAAATATTCCCTGTTTTTGTAATGATTCATATGTTTTAACAAAAAAACTGGGCAGGTCATGAAACCATTGAAATGTAGAACTCGATACAACAGCATTTAAATCAGTGGGTAATGACATTTTTTCTGCATCGCCAGATATAAATTCATACCAATCAAAAGAATTTTTTTCAAAAATATGCATAATGTCAGAATGCATGTGCGATATAATGTCGTTTGCAAAGTATTTACCAACAGAACAATGAGAAAGAATATAGTCTGTTAAAAAACCTACTCCACAACCAATTTCAAGAAGTTTTTGAATGTCTGTTGTAAATTTACATAATTCTACACAGAGCTTTTCACTTACTTGTTTTTGAATAAAAGCGTGTTTTTTATACGTTTCTTTATTTTTCAAAAATCGTTTTCCAACTAATTCCTTATCTGGTAAAATCATAATTTCATTTCTAAAATTTCTTTCCATGTTTCTATTTTGTGAAACGGAAAATGAGGAACAAGCAAAGTAATGCTTTTTGTACGTGTTGACCAATAATTTTTTTGATTTTCAGATGTAAAAATCATGTCTTGTTCACCAATAATTGCAGCTGTCCATACAAATTCATCGGTATTGCTATCAATATTAATAGCATTATACAGTGATTGCAACTCTTTTTGTTGATTGTCTGATGTGCGTGCACTCATATACTGTTTCATGTGTGCATATTCTTTGTTTCCTCCGCACATTCGTGCATTAAACCGCTTTCTTGTGCTGTCATTCCACGATGTTAAAGTTCCTCTAAAAACCTGTTTGTTAATTCCATAGGTATTGTGTATTGGACAGCCTGTTCCATTTATTGCTATTTTTTTATCAAACATATCTGCTTGATGCTCAAACAGCTTGCTTGCTGCCCAAACTCCCATTGACCATGCAATAAGATGTGTTTTTGAATATGATGTGAAATTTGGAAGTTCGTTTTGAAATGAATCATAATTTGAAATTACACAAATATCATATTCATTATTTTTAAGATGCTGAACAGCATGAATATCCATGCCCCAGCCATTGCAAAAAACAATACATTCTAAGGCATTTTGAGTATGTAGCCAATCTATATTCATGCTTTTTTTGATAAAAATGTAGCAATAGTGCGTAGTTCGTTGTGCGATATATTTGCATGTAATGAAAAACGTAAACGAGCAGTATGTTTTGCAACTGTTGGATATCGAATAGGTAATACAAAAAAACCTTGTGTTTGCAGTTCTTCTGCTATTGAAATCGCTTTGTCATTTTCGCCAATAATATATGGTATGATATGCGATGTTGCAGGAACTTGGAGTAATTTCGAAAATTCTTGTGCGAGAAGTTGAAGATTTTTACGTTGTTTTTGAAAATATGGCAATTGTTGCATTATAAAACGTGTCCATGCAATGTTAATTGGTGGCAACGCTGTTGTGTATATAAATGTGCGTGAGTGATTTATAAGAAAAGGTTTGAATATTTCATCACATATTACAAATGCACCTACCGAAGAAATTGCTTTTCCGAATGTGCCAACAATAAAATCGCAATCGTGAATGCAGTTGTATTCTTCCACAAGACCTAATCCTTGTGCACCTCTTACGCCAACTGCATGAGCCTCGTCAACATATAAAAATGCATTGTATTTCTTCTTTAAAGCAATCAATTTTGGAATGTCTGCACAATCTCCGTCCATACTAAAAATACTTTCGGTAACAATAAAAATATGTTCATAATTGCGAGCATGTTTTTCAAGTAATTTTTCTAAATGATTATAATCACAATGTCTAAATCGTTCAAATTTTGCAGAGCCTAATGTAAGTCCATCAATAATGCTTGCATGCACCAATTTATCGGCAATAATAATGTCGTTTTTATTGGCAATTGCAGGTAATATTCCACAATTTGCGTGATATCCACTATTGAACACGAGTGCAGCTTCACGATTATACATTTGTGCAAGCAGTATTTCGAGTTGGGTGTATTGGGAATGATTTCCTGTAAGCAAACGAGACGATGCTGCCGAAAATTTGTGATTTTAAACATATAATTCATCAAGAAATTCATCATACAATTCTTGATTTTGTTGAATTCCTAAATAATCATTTGAACTGAGATTACACATATTTTCAGGAATTTCTTGTCTTAAAAATCGAAAACTTCCTTGATTTTTTAGTTCTGTAATAGTTTGTTGATATCGAGAGTGAGTCATAGATACGTTCTTATTTTTCACATAATACCTTGTGAATACCTGAAACTAAAAATTTTAGTTTTTCTGCCGTAATGCAATAGGGAGGCATAATATACACTAATTTTCCAAACGGACGAACCCAGATTCCTTCTTGTATAAATCGTTTTTGATATGTTTTCATATCAACTGCATTGTGTAGTTCAATTACTCCTATAGCTCCAATAACTCGCACTTCGGCAACCAAAGAATGAGTTTTAAATGGAGAAAGAAGTTCGTGTAATTGTGTTTCAATTGATTGAATAGTTTTTTGCCAATCGAACGATTGTAATAATGTAATGCTTGCGGTAGCTATTGCACATGCTAATGGATTTGCCATAAATGTTGGCCGTGCATAAAAACACCCGGTGTGGCATTAGAAATAGTGAGAGCAATGGTTTGTGTGCATAATGTTGCTGCTAAACTAAGATATCCACCAGTAATTGCTTTGCCAACGCACATAATGTCTGGTAAAACTTGTGCATGTTCGCACGCAAACATTTTTCCAGTTCGTCCAAATCCTGTTGCTATTTCATCTGCAATTAATAAAATAGAGTGTTTTTTGCAAAGTGCTGCAAGTTCACGTAAAAATTGTGGATGATAAAAATACATACCTCCAGCACCCTGTACAATTGGTTCTAATATGCATGCTGCAATTGTATTGTGATGTTTCTCAAAAAGTTGCGAAAAAGGTATAATATCTTTGGGATTATAATCTTCTCCATATTTTGATTGTGGACGAGGAGCAAAAAATTGTTGTGGAAGAGATTTTGAAAAAAGTGAGTGCATACCTGTATCAGGGTCGCATACCGACATTGCGTGCCATGTGTCGCCATGATATCCTCCACGTATGGTTGCAAACATTTGTTTTTCTGGTTTTTGATTTGCATGCCAATATTGTATTGCCATTTTCATTGCAACTTCAATTGCAACAGAACCAGAATCAGAATAAAACACATGCTCTAAATTTTTGGGGACAATATTGAGTAATTTTTTTGTGAGTTCAATTGCTGGCGTGTGTGTTAATCCACCAAACATTACATGAGACATTTTTTGAAGTTGTGTAATGGCGGCTTCGTTAAGTGTAGGGTTGTTATATCCATGAATTACCGACCACCAACTTGCCATACCATCAATTAATTTTGTATTGTTGTTGGTATATAAATAAACGCCTTTAGCATGGGTAATGTGGCATGGAGGTATTGGCTCTGTTGCCGAAGAATATGGATGCCAAATATGTTTTGTGTCAAAAGAAATGTCGTTGTGTATCATTTGTTTATGTTGATTGTAAAACCACTTGCGGTAAAGTTTTTAATATCTTCATCAATGTTTGACCCACTTGTTGTTAAATAATTGCCAGTAAGAGCCGAATTTATACCTGCTCGCAAGGCTTTATGTTGATATGATTTTATGAGCAAACGTCCTCCAGCAAAGCGAATATGTGCACGCGGATTTATAAATCTGAACGTGGCAATTGTAGAAAGAATCTCATCTTCGGTAAGGGGCTGTGCGTTTTCTAATGGAGTGCCCGCAATAGGAGTAAGTATATTTATGGGAATTGATACAATGCCAAGTTCGGCTAAAGCACATGCTAATTCTACTCTTTGTTCAGCAGTTTCGCCCATGCCAATTATTCCTCCCGAACACACATTCATTCCTAATTCTTGAGCAGCACGTATCACAGCAATTTTTTGTTCTTGTGTATGGGTTGAGCACAATTGCGAAAAAAATGATGGAGCTGTTTCTAAATTACAATGATAATGCGTTATACCCGCATCGCGTAGTTGTTTAAGTTGATGAACTTCAACTAATCCCATAGAAGCACATAAGTGTAAGTTGGTGTGCGTTTTAATATCTTTATAAATTTTTAAAAGTTCAGAAAGATTTGCATCACTTACTTTTTTACCACTTGTTACTAAAGAATGTCTGTTAACACCATGTTTGGCATTTTCTATTGCCTCGTTAACGGCTTGTGTTTTATCAATAAGTTCGTATTCTTCAATGTTGGTTGTGTGATGTGCCGATTGGCTACACCATTTGCAATTTTCACTACATTTTCCTGATTTTGCATTCGTAATAGAACATAAATCTATTGTATTTCCACAAAAATGCTCTCGTATTTTATCGGCTAACGCATATAGTTTTTCTTTGTCGGGATAGTGAATAAGCTCTACTCCAATGGTATAGCTTACTTTTTCCTTGTTTAAAACGCTTTGATATATTTTTTCTATGTCAATCATTCTGAAATTAAATTACGCAAACACAAAATGCATGTGTTTTTTATCGATAAAATTACAGATTTTTTATGATTGTAATTCATTATTATTCAATAAAAATTATTTTGATGGTTTATTTGAATAGAGTAAAAAAAATTTATTTACTTTGCAATGCCTAACACAAATTATATAATACATTTTTACGTTATGTGCCGCGGATGCCGAAAAGCGTATGAGTAGGTATATAGTATATGCAACGCCATGAAACACATTTTTTATACAACAGTATTTGTTGTGCTTTTTTTATTTTGTAATTCTTTTTTATTGATGCCAAACAATGCAAACATTTCTGTACGAGAAGTTTGTGATGAATATTCTGTGCCGAGTATTGAATGTTCTCCTATGGAAATAAAAATCACACATAGTGTATATTCTAAAAGAATTATGCTTGTTACGCAAGAACATGAAATAGTGTATCAAAAATATAATTTGCACGATTCGCAAACACGAATACATATTTCAATGTATCCTCAAGGCACATATTATATATGTATTGATGCTGATATGTTCGAAATTATTTTATAAGTATTGGCGGCATGCCTACGGTGCTATCCTCGTTTTATTTTTAGCAAACGTTTAATAATACTGTGCAATTCGCGTTCGTCAAGTGGTTTTGTAATATACTCATCAAATCCTTCTAATAAAAAACGCTCTCTGTCGCCTTTTTGTGCAAAAGCGGTTTGTGCAATAACAGGTATAGTGGGATTAATTTTTTTGATTGTGTGCATCGCATCAATGCCATTCATTCCCGCCATTTGAATATCCATAAGTACCAAGTCAATAGCGGTAGGAGAGTTTTTGCAGATTTCAATAGCTTCTTCGCCACTTTTTGCTTGTAACACATGTATATTTTCATCTTCGAGCATTTCAGAAATAAATACAAACGAACTTGCATAATCATCGCATACAAGAATATATTCACCGTTAAAATGCGTATATTCTTGTAATGATATATGAGAAATGGCATTGTCTTGTTCCGATTCATATACCTGTATAAACGGCACATTTACATAAAATGTGGCACCTTTACCTTTTTCAGATTCCACATACATAGTTCCGTTCATAAGTTCAATTAAACGTTTTGATATTGATAATCCTAAACCTGTACCTCCATATTTTCTAATAGTTGTATCATCTTCTTGACGAAAATGTTCAAAAACAATAGCATGTTTTTCAGGAGCAATGCCAATGCCTGTGTCTTTTACAAACAATTGTAAAAAATCATTGTTTGTTTTTTTATATCCAAATTGCACGTAACCTTTTTCGGTGAATTTTAGGGCGTTGTGTAATAGATTCCCCAAAATTTGTTTTAAACGAACTTCATCTACAATAATAGTTACATCAACATCAGAAAGTGGTTTTTCGCAAAACAAGCTAATATCTTTTGATTTTAATTGCACCGAAAAACTATCATATACTTCTTGTAACAATCTGTTTATACAGATAGGTTCTGGATTTAATATAAATTGCCCGCTTTCAATTTTTGAAATATCAAGAATATCATTAATAATAGTAAGTAATTGATTTGAATTAGATTGAATATCTTGAATAAATAAATTTCGTTTTTCTGCATCATAATTTTTTCGGGCAAGCAATCGCGAAAAGCCTACAATGGCATTGAGTGGTGTTCGTATTTCATGACTCATATTTGCCAAAAATGCCGATTTTAAACTGTCGCTTTCTTCTGCTTTTTCTTTTGCAACAACCAATTCTTGCTCAAATCTATGTCGTTCAGAAACATCGCGAACTGCAGCTAAAATCACATGTTTGCCTTTCCATATAAAATAAGCCAAACTCATTTCAACAGGACATGTTTCTCCTGTGTTTTTTAGCGCATTTTCCCCGTCAACTCTACTGCATTGTTGCGAAGTTTGAGATAATAAATGCTGCGGATTAGCCGAAAGTGAATAAAAATCACGTTTCAAAAGTTCTTTTCGAGAGTAGCCATAAAGTTTAGATGCAGCGTTGTTCGTTTCAAGTATTTCATAGGTTTTACTATCAATCAAAAACAAACTATCGTTTTCTATTTCAAAAATTCTACGAAATTTATTTTCGCTTTCACGTAAATCAGATTCAACTTTTTTTCGTGATGTGATATCTTGATTAAAACCAATCATTTTAGAAGGTGTGTTTTCTGCATTAAAATCAGAGGCAACACCTACACTCGAAATCCATTTATATCGTCCGGCTTTGATTTTTACACGATATTCTGCAGAAAAAAGTTGCGTAGAACCACGCCAAAAACGTTTAAGATTTTTATTGAAAACTTCTTTATCATCTTCATGAATTAGTCCTAAATAAATAGTTTCATCACCCCAAATTTCTTCGGGAGTGTATCCAATCATAGATGAGCCTATGTGGTCAAGTGCAAATTCTTTATTTTCAACATCCCACTCCCATAAACCAAGTTTGGTGCCTGATGTAACCATACGCAATTTCTCCTCGCTTTCGCGTAACGCCGAAATAGCACTTCGCAAATCAGAAATATCTTGTAACCAACCTTCGGTTTTAAGGCAGGTTTTTCCTTCAAAAATGTTTAAAAATTCGGTGTAAATATGTTTTATTCTTCCATCTGGAAATAAAAGCCTAAATTCGAGGGTACTATCTGTTCTATGTTGTTTTATGCTTTGTGCATATATATCACGAACACGGTTTCTGTCATCTGGGTGAATGCGTTTTACATACGTTTCGAATGATTGTTTTTCGTGTTTTGAATATTCAAAAATTTGCAACATTACCGTGCTCCATTTAGAATGGTGCGTTACAATATTTACATCATAAAAGCCAATTTTTGCATATTCTTGAATTTGCTGCAATCGTGTTGTGAGTTGTTGTAATTTATTTTCGGCATACACTTTTTGAGTAACATCGGTGTATATTCCAGCAATTTGTTTTTTCCCCATTACCGGAAAAAGAATTATGTCAAGATATCTATGCAAATCGGTGCTGTATTTTCGAAATGTAACAGTTTCTGAAGTTTCTAAGGCTTGTTTGTATTTTGCAATCCAAAAATGTGGGTCATGAAATAATTCAAGAATCGTTCTATCTTTCACATCTAAAAAATCGCCACGAAATAATTTTTCAGATGCAGAGTTTAAGTCGCTGATACTGAAATCATACGCTTCTCCTTGTTCGTTAAATATTGGCTTGCAAATTAAAAAAGGTTGATTAAGATTTTCAAACAACAATTGAAAATTTTCTTCGGTTTGTTGCAGTGCTTTTTCGGTAGTAATAGTATGGGTAATATCCATAACAGTACCTAAAGAACGCAATGGTTCGCCTTGTTCATTAAATATGGTGCTACATTTTTCGTTTACATATTTCATTGTGCCATCGTGTAAAATAATACGATGTACAATTTTATAAGGTTCACGAGTTTTAAGGCTGGTGGCATAGGCTTGACGAACCGATTCGCGATCGTCAGGGTGTACAAAATCGAGCAGTTTTTTATATGTTGGTTTAAACTGTTTCGGATTTACACCATAAATTTTAAAAATTTCGTCAGACCAATATAAATTATTTTTAATGATATTATTTTCCCAATGCCCAAGTTTTGCAAGTTTTTGAATTTCGCGTAAGCGATAATCTTTATTTTCAAGGTCATACTTTGCAGAACGTTGTTCGGTTACATCTTGAAAAAGAATAAAATAATGCCTTTCTCCCTGTAAGTCAATAGGAATACAGCTTACATTTACCCATACTTCTTTCCCATTTGTTGTCAACATTGAAATGTTTGACAGTTTTGAAATTTCACCAAACGATGCTTTTTCAAAAAGCGTGTGCATTTTGGTTTTATGCATTTCTGGTATAAGTTTAGAAAACGGCTGCTCAATAAAATCTTCGTACACACCTTTTAAAATCTCGGTTCCACAAAGATTTATGTATGAAATGGTGTCGTTTCTAAAAATTATCATTCCATTTGGCGAATGTTTTATAACAGTTCGAAAACGATTTTCACTTTCTTCGAGTTTTTTTAATGCTTTTAAACGTTCACTAATATCGCGAGCAATAACAATATAGAGACTCTCATTTTCAATGGTAATAGGCGATATTCTAATTTCTTTGGGAATCACATCTCCCGATTTTGTGCATAATATAGCCTCAAGCAATACCGATTGTGAATGCGATTCTTGAATACTTGTATGTAAATCAGTTTCAGGAAAAAAAAGATGTATGTTTTTTTGAAGTATTTCGTGCTTTGAAAATTCAGATATTGTGCAAAAATGAGTGTTAGTAGCACGTATATGTGCTGTAGAATCGAGTAAAATAACCGAATCTTCAAGTTGTTCTACAAGCTGCATGTAGTTTTGTTCATACGTTACAGTGCTTTTTGTTTGTATAAGAGCTTGTAAGTTTTTAATTTTTTGTTGTACAATCACACAAGGTACTTCAAACGAAATATAATCATGAAAAAAAATGTCAGCATACTTGTGTAAATCTGCTTCAGATTGAAGCAACAAAACATGATAATTGTTTGAATCGTGATTTGAAATAATGGGATGCGAAGTGTAGGGTAATAAAATTATGCCCGTTGTAACAGCATCTTCGTTTTCTGTTTCGGTAATTGAAACGATATCGAAACACGAACATGCATGAAGCTGTTTGCGAGCTTCGGGAAAACAACTATGGAGTATTATTTTTTGCATACACAATTATAATGAATGTTTCCACCTATGAATTGCCTGATAATCTGGACGAATAGCAAGAATTTTATCGTATATTTTATTTGCATCGGCATATTGCTTATTGTCTTCGTAACTTTTTGCTAAAAAAAGTAAGGTGTTTAAATAATACCAATTACACGAAGATGCAAGGTTTTGAGTTTCAAAAAGATAGGCTGCTTTTGAAAATGCTTCTATTGCAGTGTTAAAATTTTTATTAATAAATAACGCATAGCAATATTCTAAATTTCCATACTCCGCCCAACTGTACGGACTTTCGGGCAATGCTTGTATTGCTTCTTTTGCAAGAGAAAAGCTACGTGGCAAATAATATATAGCCAAGGCAGGGCGTTGTGCAGCCGTGTATGCAGCGTATGTTGATTTAAACGCTATTATTTCTTTAGCATATTTTTCTATTGTTTCAAGAGTGTCTATATCACGCTTAAATTCTCGTAAATGTGTTGCTATATGTGGAGATTTTGAATCATAAAATAACAAGTGTGCTATATATATATGGCGTACTTTCATGCGAGTAAAGAGTAATTCATCGGAGTATTTTCGCTGTAAAAGTGTGTCTATTACTGTTACATACAGTCCAAATTTGTTTGTTTGTTGTGCTACATACACATCGGCAAGTTTGCAATTAATTGTGGTTGGCTGTGCCGTAGAAGAAAGCACAACGGAACAAAGTAAACAACACAAAACAAATAAACGCACACGCATAGTTATTTTTTTACAAATATACATAATTGTTGACAGATGAAATGCTGTATTTGTATTAAGAGTAATTTCTTCTTATTTGACACAAAAAATCAAGACGAAAAAATTTACTGCTCATTTAGCCAAAATAATGAAACATTATGAAAAACAAGCGACTACAGTAGGTTTTTAATGTTTAAATCATCGTAATTGTGGAGGTGTTATAAAGGATTAGTTATTAAAAAAACAATAGTTTTTAATCCTATAAAAGCAAAAAATAAATTAACAATTACATTCAATATGAATTTTGAACTTTCCTTTTTATCTGAATTATATTGAAGGCTTAATGTGTAAATCGCTAATAAGCCGATAGCAATTGAAAAAAGCTCATAATAAGGGAAATGCAAATTAACATACATTAAATATATAAGAAACACACTTCTGTTTAAAGAACTTAGTTTTTCATATAATGTATATTTCTTATAACGTTTTAATAAAAAGTAATTATTTGCAATTATAAAAATTAAAATAATTGATACATATAAAATTTTAAATGTTGAAAATACCCCCCATGTGTTTTAATGTGTTTTTGTACTTGTTTGTTGAGATGCATTTTTTTGTAAAAGTAATGATTTTTATTTCAATATCGCACGTTTTTTAATTGCATGTACAGGAGGGGCAAAATTTATTCATTGTGGAAAATGTACGAGGCTGCCCTTTTTTTGACAGCCTCGTATGTTTTAAAATCGATATCGCAATCCAGCATATAATTCTCGTCCATACACAGGCCCCCATACTAATGAGGCATCAAAGGTTTCACTAAATGGATTTTGCGGATTTACAATGATATTTTCTTGTACAAAACCAAGTAAATTTTCTCCACCAAAATATACATCTAACTTTTCGTGTATTGATTTCGAAATTTGTGCATTCATAGTAAAAAACGAAGGCGACATGTTTTCTTTGTGATTGTTGTCGCTATATCCGGTTGAGCTTGTAATATATTTTGCTCCATGCCATTGCAAAGTGTAATCAAACACCCATTGTTTTGGAGTTTTATACGAAAGATTTATAAATGCTCTATGTTCTGAAACAAATGGTTTCTTTTGTAAAACATCATTATAGGTAGTTTGCACATCAAACCAACGATACGCAAGACGCATGTCTAATCTGTTTATTAGCTCGTAATCTAATTGTGTTTGAAAACTATTTGAAAACGATTCTCCTGCAAGATTGTAAAATACAGTAGCATGTGGGTCTTGAATAATATCTACTACAATTTGATTCTCAAAAACAGTTCGATATACATCAAAACTTATTGTTCCTTTTTTATACCACAACGTAAACGAACGGGTAAGACTTCCGCCAAAATTCCATGCTATTTCGGGCAATAAGCCATATGCGTACGTGCTTCCATTACCAAGAATTTGAATTTTCCGAGAACTTGCAAAAAAATTGCTGTTTTCCGAAAAAATATTTGCAGTTCGTTGTCCTCTTCCTAACGTAAGTCGATATACGTATTTCGTGTTTGTAGCATATTTTATATGCAATCGAGGAGTTAAAAATGCACCAAATTCAGAATGATTATCAGCTCGCAATCCACCAACAAGCGTTAGTTGGGAATTGGGAGTAAACGTATATTCCGTAAATAATCCGGGTACAAATTCAATACGATCATATGCAATCTCTTCAAAAACTTCTGCAAAATCATCATATTGCATACTCAATCCAGCTTTATATGCATGTACTTCTGATCCAAAAATGCCTTGTGTAATTACATTAGCATATCCACTTATATGTTTGCCAGAATATAATCGCACGCCATATTGTGATTCTTGATTGTGATACGAGGCAGCAGTTTGAAACCCAATGCTTTCCCATGGCATATTTTCATATGTTTTACCAATTTTAAACCATGTGTCGGCACGCAAAATTGAAGTGTTCATGCCCCAAGGATTTGATATAGAGTGAATTTGCGAAGGATTATATCCCATTTCGCCACCTACACTTGTAAAATACGTTCCTTTTACTCCCAATTGTGCATGCATGTTTTCTGCTCCTCTAAACTCCCAACGATTCATTGCTATAATTTGGTCGCCAAGTGGCATGTCAATAAAACCATCATTGTTTACATCATGTTTCGTTCGGAGCGTTTTTGCATGAAATAAAAAAGCACTTTCTAATGTATGAGAAAAACGTTCTTTTGTAGAAATATTCAATTCCATTCGTCCGCTTTCATTTCCAAATATATTTACATACAAAGAATCCATACGAATAGGGTCGTGTAGCTGCACATCAATTTGTCCAGTTATACTTTCAAATCCGTTAACTACCGAACCTGTACCTTTATTCAAATGAATACTATGTATCCATGCACCCGGTATAAATTGCAAACCGTACACCGTAGCAAGTCCACGTACATCGGGCATATTTTCTCGTGATATTTGTACATACGAACCCGATAAACCAAGCATTTGAATTTGTTTTGCTCCTGTTATTGCATCGGTAAATGTAACATCAACCGAAGGGTTTGTTTCAAAACTCTCACTTAAATTACAGCATGCAGCTTTATGTAATTCTGATTCTGTTATAATAAGCGTGTGAACAGGCTTTAACGTACTTGTATGTGTACTTGTTTGCTTATGAGAAACCACCACATTATCAAGCAAAATCCCTGCAGCTAATGTAAAATGTACATCAGCATTTGAATTGATGCGAATAGAGTCAAGAGCATATCCAACATAACTTGCATATAAAAATTTTGCATTGGGAACGTGCTCAATTTCAAATTTCCCATTCGCATCGGTAATCGCGCTGTTTGTTCCTGTATCCCAATAGATTAAAGCTCCAACTAATGCTTGGTTTTTACTATCAGAAACAGTTCCTTTAAGTATTGGTAGTTCTTGTTGTGCAAAAAGAACCGACGATACAAAAAGAAATAACACAAAAATAATATGTTTCATTATTTTGTGTTGCAAGCAGCTTCACTCGTTTTTTTGGCGGCACAACACGCTGACGATTTTTTTTGAGTTTCACAATCTGACGAAGAAAACGAGGTTTTATAACCCGTTGCCGCAACAATAGCCTTGTTAATGTCGGCAAGACAGGTTTTGCTGCTGTCGTAAGTAACGGTAAGTGTTATATCTGACAGTGTCCATTCCGCAGCCTTAACTCCACGAACTTTTGCAGCATTTTCTATTTTTTCTTTACAACTTATACAATCGCCATAAACAAGCATTGTTTCGGTAATAATAGCTTTTTTGTTGCTTTTTTGTTGCGAATGTGTTTGACAGTCTTGTGGTTTTGATGCACAATCTGCTGTTTGCGCAAATGTATGTACACTAAATGTGCATAGTAATAATGCAGTAAAATATTGAATTGTTTTCATAGTATTATTTTTTATGGTTTTTTTATTAAAACTAAATGTGTAGATAATCTCAAGATTAAAGCAAAATCTACTTAACCATAAAAAATAAACGAACAAAAAAGAGAATATAAATCTTTATTGGGAGGACCCCGATAATGATAATGCAAAAAATTTGAACACAGTGTTTTTGAAAATACGGTGAGTGTCGTTTCAGAAGATATGTCAAACACTATAGGAGTGAATGTAGCATCAAATTGTACAGGAACGTATAAATTTTTATCGAATTTTATAAAAAAAGTTTTGTTGCTACAGCATTTATGCTCATTTTCGGGAGCAACACACACAAGATGGCAAGGCTCTTTATTTTCGTCACAACAATGAGCGTGATTGTTAGTAAGAGAAATTTCAGTAATAGTATCATGACACATATGAACTGTAACCATGCTTCCCGTGGTTGCAATTGCAATAAAAACAGCACTTAGTATTGATACAATTTGTTTCATTTTACAAAAAAGAATGTAAATATATACATTATGTACATTATATAAGACGAAAAAATACACAAAAGATTTCAATCATATAGAAAATTATGATTGAAAACCCTACCTTTGTAAAAAATAAAATGTGGTTTATGGATAAAACAGTACGCACATTCGATTATGAAAAAATTCTACGTATATTAGAAGATACGGAAGATAAATATGTATTTGAAAAAGTAAACCTAATACCGAAAGACGAGGATTTGCGTGAAAAATTAGAAAATTACGTGAATTATAGTAAAATGACACGAAAAGCGGTGTTGGGCATTGATATCTACAAATACAGCTCATACGAACAATTTGAACAAACACTTGTGCCATTTTTGTTTAAACTACTTTTTTTAGAAACCATAGAGCTGTGTTTTAAAAATCATACGTTCTTTTTTCAAAAATATACAAAACAAGAAATTGTAGAAAATTATATAAGTACAGGAGATGGTGGGTTTTTGATTTTTGATACGCCTCTTCATGCACTTCTTTTTGCATGTAATTTTGCAATAGTGTTGCGAACATATAATTCATTTCATTTTTACCCAAAATTGCGAAAAATTATTGGCGGCGTAAGTTTACGCTATGCAATAACATACGATACTATTTATTATTTTGATAAAAGCCACTACGGAAGAGCTATTATAAATAATGCAAGAATATTGAGTAAAGACACGCTTAATAGATGTATTATAGACCAAAATGTGTATGATTGGTTTACTCTTAATATTGATGGATTAGAAAACCTACAAGTATTAACTATTGATGAAATGGCAAATATTTATGATATTCAAGGTAGCTATGATTATGATATATTGCGAGATAACCCTGATGCTATTTTTGGAAAAGAATCAACGCGTGAGTTTGGTATTATAAATTCTGATGTTCTTAAAATTGGCGAAATTAAATCAAAAGAATCAACATTAAGTGTATATAATATTCATATTCAGGTTGCCAGCAAGGTAGAGCGAACGCAAATACAACGAATTATTACTATTAGTTTAGGAAATTTAAACACTTCACATTTATTATAAAGATTAAGATACGAGCAGATGGAAACAGTTTTAAGCGGAATTAGACCAACAGGAAATTTACATTTAGGAAATTACTTTGGTGCTGTTCAAAATTTTATTAAAATGCAATCGCAATATAATTGCTTTTTTTTTATTGCCGATTGGCATTCGCTCACAACTCACCCAAATCCTCAAGATTTATATGCTAATGTAATACAAGTTCTTTCTGAATATCTTGCATGTGGAATTGACCCAAATGCTTGTACTCTTTACATCCAAAGTGAAGTGCCCGAAATAGCAGAACTGTATTTGTTGCTTAATATGAATGCGTATGTTGGAGAACTTGAACGCACAACAACGTTTAAAGAAAAAATACGAAAACACCCCGAAAACGTAAATGCAGGATTGCTCACCTATCCTGTATTACAAGCGGCTGATATAATTATTCATAAAGCTACAAAAGTTCCTGTTGGAAAAGATCAAGAGCAAAATGTAGAAATAGCACGAAAATATGCACGCCGTTTTAATCATTTATATCAAGTAGAATGTTTTCCTGACCCACATCCTTTTAATTTTGGTGAAAATCTTATTAAAATTCCTGGGCTTGACGGAAGTGGAAAAATGGGAAAAAGCGATGGAAATGGTATTTATTTATATGAAGATGCCGCTTCTATTAGAAAAAAAGTAATGCGTGCTGTTACTGATGCTGGTCCACAAACAAAAAACTCTCAACTAAGCGAACCTATACAAAACTTATTTACTTTAATGAATGTTGTTTCAAAACCAGAAACACGAGAGTTTTTTACCGATGCGTATGCAAATTGCACAATTCGTTATGGCGATTTAAAAGAACAGCTTGCTCAAGATATTATTGCATTTACAACACCAATAAGGGAAAAAATTGATGCAATAAAACATGATACTGCATATTTAAAGAAAGTAATTACACTTGGTACCGAAAAAGCACGAGAAAGCGCAAATAAAACTCTTCAAGAGGTAAGAAGTATTATTGGATTTAAAAAAATCTAATTGTTATATTTCTGAATATCAAAAGCATACCTTTAGAGTTTATAAATAAAAAAAATAAAAGTAACAATACGCTTGTGATGGCGTAATTATTTATTATATTTGCAACCTCTTTTAGAGAAAGTATTTGAAATAAGAGTTTAAAATATATCGCGGGGTGGAGCAGTTGGTAGCTCGTTGGGCTCATAACCCAAAGGTCGTCGGTTCGAGTCCGGCCCCCGCAACTAAGAAGAACGCCTCCTTTTATTTAAAATTAAGGGAGGCGTTCTTTTTCATTAAACTTTCGTGTAACTATTTTTGTTTAAAAATATAGTTGAAAATAGAACGTAATCATTATATTTTTATTGTTGCATTTATAAATAAAGCTTCTTATCTTTGTTATAAGAAACAATAAACCAAAATATTATTTTATTATAATTGCATATTTTCCGTATAAGTGTCTTATAATCATTATAATCAATAATTACATATTTAAATTACATATTTATTAAATTTAAAAGAGAAAAAACATGAAAACAAAAACAATTTTTATTGCATTATTATGTAGCATAGCAATTTGCTTTGTTGCTTGTAAAAAAGAAACACCGTCTGAAACAGGATTTCTTGAAATTCGATGTTTTAATCCTTTGGTATCCACGCCTAAAAGTGATATTAAAATGTTAAAGTCAGATTTTCTAAACCCACAATTAGTAGGCGACACAACAGAAACAATAATGATAAGTATGAAATTTGGTATTGGAGATGTATGGGTTTCTCAGGACGAGGTGAAAGCCGGAGAGCCAGATAATCTGAAATGGGTTAAATTGACAACTACAACAAATACGGAGCTAAAATTATTCGAAGATTATTCCTTCCCTGCTGTTGAAATACCTGCAGGTACCTATAAAAGTATT
>JAAYPM010000099.1 GCA_012519815.1 Bacteroidales bacterium | reverse complement strand
ATATATATAACACAAAACTTCACCACCAACTTTTTGAGCACGTGCTTCTTTATCCGAAACAACTCCTATGTTAGTAGATAAAATTGCAATCCCTAATCCATTTAAGACACGAGGCAATTCATGAGATGAAGCATATTTTCTTAATCCAGGTTTACTAATCCTTTGTAATGATTTTATTGCTGGTTTTTTTGTAACTGGATGATATTTTAAAGCGATTTTAATTGTTTCTTGCGGAACAGCTTCATCAAATTTATAACTTAAAATATATCCTTTATCATGAAGTACTTTTGTTATCTCCTTTTTAATATTAGAAGAAGGTATTTCCACTACTTTATGACGTGCGCTTTGAGCGTTTCTGATTCTTGTTAAAAAATCTGCTATTTGATCTGTCATGATTTTTATTTATAATATATTTACCAACTTGCTTTTTTAATACCCGGAATTAATCCAGCAGAAGCCATTTCTCGAAATTGAATACGGCTAATTCCAAACTGTCTAATATATCCCTTTGGTCTCCCTGTTATATTACATCTATTATGCAATCGTATAGGATTAGAATTTCGAGGTAATTTGCTTAACCCAACATAATCACCTTTTTCTTTTAATTCTGCACGTTTTTTTGCATATTTTTCAACTAATTTTTTACGCTTAACTTCGCGTGCTTTCATCGATTCTTTAGCCATACTATATTATTTTTTAAATGGTATCCCAAATTCTTTTAATAAAGAAAATCCTTCTTCATCAGTTTTAGCGGTTGTCACAATAGTGATATTCATTCCAAGTATTTGAGAAATTTTATCTATTTCTATTTCAGGAAAAATAATTTGTTCTGAAATGCCAAATGTATAATTTCCACGCTTATCAAATTTTGTATCTAATCCTTGAAAATCGCGAATACGAGGAAGAGATGCAGAAATTAATCGTTCTAAAAATTCATACATTTTTTTTCGTCGTAATGTAACTTTAACGCCAATAGGTACACCTTTACGTAATTTAAAATTAGATATATCTTTTTTTGAATATGTAGGCAAAGCTTTTTGACCAGCTATAATAGAGAGTTCATTTACAGCATTTTCAATAAGTTTTCTATCAGCTACAGCCTTGCCAATACCTTGATTAATAACTATTTTTTGAATTTTAGGAACTTCCATTTTTGATTTATAGCCAAACTCTTTCATAAGAGCAGGTATAACCTCATCTGAATATTTCTTTTGAAATGTAGGTATATAGTTCATTATTTTATTTCCTCCCCTGTTTTTTTAGAAAATCTAACTAACTTTCCATTTTCATTAAGTTTTCTACCTATTCGTGTAGGTTTACCAGTTGCTGGTTCTATAAGCATTAAATTAGAAACATGGATAGGTGCTTCTTTTTTTACAATTCCTCCTTGTGGATTTTTTGCATCTGGTTTCGTATGTCTTGAAACCAAATTAACACCTTCAACTATAGCTTTATTTGTTTTAGTAATAATTTCCAAAACTTTTGCTTCTTTTCCCTTGTATTCTCCTGCAAGAACAAGGACATTATCGCCTTTTTTAATATGGATTTTTTTTCGCATAGTTCGTATCTATTTAATTATAACACCTCTGGTGCTAAAGAAACAATTTTCATATACTGTTTTTCTCGTAATTCTCTTCCTACAGGACCAAAAATACGAGTTCCTCTCATTTCACCATTTTCAGTTAAAAGAACAATTGCATTGTCATCAAATCTTATGTATGAACCATCAGCTCTGTTAATTTCTTTTTTAGTTCTCACAATTACACCTTTTGTGACTTGTCCTTTTTTTACATTGGCATTAGGCATTGCTTCTTTAACTGAAACAACAATTTTATCTCCAATAGATGCATATCTTTTGCGAGTTCCACCTAATACACGGATACATAGTACTTCTTTAGCACCACTATTGTCCGCAACTTTTAATCTAGATTCTTGTTGTATCATTTTATTTCGCTCTTTCAATTATTTCTACTAAACGCCAACATTTATTTTTACTTAAAGGTCGAGTTTCCATAATTCTAACAGTATCCCCTTCACTGCATTGGTTTTGTTCGTCATGTGCAACAAAACGAGTTGTTTTATTAACAAATTTTCCATACATTGGGTGTTTTACTTTTCTATGGACAGCAACAATAATAGATTTCTCCATTTTGTTACTTACAACGATCCCGATTCTTTCTTTTCTGAAATTTCTTTCTTCCATTGTAGATAGTCTTAATTATTTTTTTTACGCTCTTTAAGAATAGTTCTTATTCGAGCAATTGTTCTACGTGATTGCTTAATTGTATTAGGATTTTCTAAAGGAGATGTTGCATGTTGAATTTTCATATTCTGAAGAATATCTATTTCAGCATCTAATTTCTCTTCAAGCTCTTTGTCTGTTAATTCTCTAATTTCTACTGGTTTCATTATACAAATTTTCTATTCTTGAACATAATCATTTCGAACAACAAACTTTGTTGCAACAGGAAGTTTTTGAGCAGCTAAACGAAGTGCTTCTTTTGCGACATCCAAAGACACTCCCTCTGCTTCAAAAAGAATTCTACCTGGGGAAACTCTGGCAACCCAGTGGGAGAGAGCTCCTTTACCTTTACCCATACGCACCTCGGCAGGTTTTGATGTAACTGGTTTGTCAGGAAAAACACGAATCCATATTTGTCCTTCACGTTTCATATAACGAGTTACAGCAATCCTTGCTGCTTCAATTTGGCGAGCAGTGAGCCATGCCTCATCTAAGGTTTTAATTCCAAATGACCCAAAAGATAATTGGTGTCCACGTTCAGAATTACCTTTCATTCTGCCTTTTTGCTGTTTCCTAAATTTTGTCTTTTTTGGTTGTAACATCGCAGTAAATATCTAAAATTTATTTTTTCTTTTTCGTATAGATTTTTTTGGAGGTGCTAATTGGCTATTTGGAGATAAATCAACTTTACCATATAGTTCACCTTTAAAAATCCAAACTTTTATCCCAAGTTTTCCATATGATGTTTGAGCCGCAACACTTGCATAATCAATGTCAGCTCTAAAAGTATGGAGCGGTATGCGTCCTTCTTTATAGATTTCTGAACGAGCCATTTCAGCACCATTTAATCTTCCTGAAATTTGAACTTTTATACCTTCAGCTCCCATTCTCAAAGAAGATGCTATAGCCATTTTAATAGCTCTACGATACGCTACTCTTCCTTCTAATTGTCGTGCAATACTATCTCCAACAATAATAGCATCTAATTCGGGGCGTTTAATTTCAAAAATATTGATTTGAACTTCTTTATTTGAGATTTTTTTTAATTCCTCTTTAAGTTTGTCAACTTCCTGTCCACCTTTTCCAATAATTATTCCTGGACGAGCAGTATTAATAGTAACGGTAACTAACTTTAAAGTACGTTCTATAATTATTTTTGAAATGCTAGCTTTTGATAAACGAGCATGCAAATAACGTCTGATTTTATAATCTTCATGTAATTTTTCAACATAATCTTTACCCCCATACCAGTTAGAGTCCCAACCTTTAATGATACCTAAACGATTTCCTATCGGATTTACTTTTTGTCCCATGAATTATATTTTACGCTTGAGTTTCTATTTTAATTACATCTACAATCACCGTAACATGATTAGAACGTTTACGGATGCGATGAGCTCTTCCTTGTGGTGCTGGCTGAATTCTTTTAAGAGTTTTGCCTTCATCAACAAATATTTCTTTTATGTAAAGTTGATTGTCTTCGAGACGACTACCTTCATTTTTTTGCTGCCAATTATTTACAGCACTCAAAACAAGTTTTTCAACTTTACGTGTTGCTTCTTGTGGTGAATATCGCAAAATATCTAATGCGTTATTTACCTCTTTACCACGAATCATATCTACAACTAATCTCATTTTACGAGGAGATGTAGAACAATTTCGTAGTATTGCAAAAGCCTTTGTTTTATTAGCTTGTTTTATTAATTCCGCTGAATTCTTTTTTCTATTACCCATAACCGATAGTTATTTATTTCTTTCTTATCTTTTTACCTGCATGACTTCTAAATGTTCGTGTAGGGGCAAATTCTCCTAATTTATGACCAACCATGTTTTCAGTTACATACACAGGGATGAATTTATTTCCATTATGAACAGCAACCGTATGCCCAACAAAATCAGGGGATATCATACTAGCTCTCGCCCATGTTTTTATCACACTTTTTTTTGAAGATTCATTTAATTTAAGCACTTTTCGCTCTAAATTAAAATCTATATAAGGTCCTTTTTTTAGTGATCTACTCATTTTTTATAGATAATTTAAATTACTTTTTTCTCTTTTCAACAATTAAAGCAGTAGATGCTTTTTTAGGAGATCTCGTTTTGTATCCCTTAGATGGTATTCCTTTTCTTGAACGAGGTTGTCCTCCAGAAGCACGTCCTTCTCCTCCTCCCATAGGGTGGTCAACTGGGTTCATGGCTACACCACGAACACGAGGTCTTCTGCCAAGCCATCTTGAACGTCCAGCTTTACCAGAGCGTATTAATGCATGATCTGAATTTGAAACAAAACCTATAGTTGCTTTACAAGTAACTAAAATCATACGAGATTCTCCTGAAGGTAATTTGATAATTGCATATTTACCATCTCGTGATGCTAATTGAGCATAAGAACCTGCACTTCGTGCTAATTGTGCCCCCTTGCCTGGTTGTAGTTCAATATTATGAATAACTGTTCCTAAAGGAATTTCTTGTAAAAAAAGAGTATTGCCAATTTCAGGCTCAATTCCTGTACCTGATGCAATAGTTTGTCCTACTTGAATGCCGTTAGGAGCGATTATATAGCGTTTTTCACCGTCAGTGTATTGTACTAAACAAATTCGTGCGTTTCTATTAGGGTCATATTCTATAGATAGAACTTCGGCAGGAATATTGTCTTTGTCGCGTTTAAAATCGATAATACGATATTTCTTTTTATGTCCTCCGCCTATATAACGCATAGTCATTTTTCCGGTATTATTTCTACCACCAGATTTTTTAACTGTACGCAATAGAGATTTTTCAGGTTTGTTTGTAGTGATACCTGTGTTAATTGCTACAACTTTATGTCTTTGTCCCGGAGTCGTGGGCTTTAATTTTTTTACTGCCATCGTTTTAAATATTACTAAAGAAATCTATTTGATCTCCTTCTTTTAAAGATACAATTGCTTTCTTAAATGAATTTGTTTTACCAGATACAACACCACCTCTTGTATAGCGAGTTTTAATTTTTCCCGCATACCGCATAGTATTAACAAATAGAACTTTTACACCATATTTTTGTTCTACGGCATCTTTTATTTGTGACTTTTTTGCTGTTTTTTCAACTATAAAGCCATATTGATTTAACGCCTCTGACTTTGCAGACATTTTTTCTGATATAAGTGGCTTATGTATAATATTCATAACCTATTAATTTTTTAATTTTTTTTCAATCACTTCGATTGAACTCTCAAAAAGTATAATATTTTTAGCTCTAATGAGTTCGTAAGTGTTTATTTCTGAAACACTTAAGACAGAAAAGCCGCTCAAATTTCGAGAGGACAAATATACATTTTTATTTGAATCTGCTAAAATTAATAATGATTTTTTATTATCTATTTTCAAATTCTCTTTTATCTCTAATAACTTTTTGGTTTTAGGTACCTCAAAATCAAAGTCTTCCACAACAGTTATTAAGTTTTCTTTTGCTTTTGCAGAAAGCACTGAAATACGTGCTAAGTTTTTTAACTTTTTGTTAACTTTTTGATTGTATATGCGAGGTTGTGGACCAAAAACACGTCCTCCTCCACGGAACAATGGATTTTTTAAACTACCAGCACGAGCACCACCTGTACCTTTTTGTCGTTTAATTTTACGAGTACTATGAGATACAGCATGTTTTTCTTTTGTACTGTGTGTACCTTGTCGTTTTGCTGCTAATATAGCTTTTACATCAAGATAAACAGCATGTTCGTTTGGTTCAATACCGAATATAGCATCATCTAATGTTACTTTTTTATCAGTATTTTTTCCTTGTATATTTTTAACTACTAATTCCATTACTTCGTTATTATTAAATATCCACCTCGTGCGCCAGGAACCGATCCTTTTACCACTATTACATTTTTTTCGGGAAGTACTTTAAGTACTTGTAGATTTTCTACAATTACACGATCTCCACCCATTTGTCCACCCATTCGCATACCTTTAAACACACGTGCGGGGGTAGAGCAAGCTCCGATAGAACCAGGTGCACGCAATCTGTCATGTTGCCCATGACTACTTTCTCCTACACCACTAAATCCGTGTCGTTTTACCACACCTTGGAAACCTTTACCCTTTGAAGTTCCTGTAACATCAATCCATTCTCCTTCTGAAAATATATCAGCAGCAAGAACAGTGTCACCAAGTGTTACTTCTTTGCTGAAATTCCGAAACTCAACAACTTTACGTTTCGGAGAAGTTTTCGCTTTCTTAAAATGACCTAATTCTGCTTTTGATGTATTTTTTTCTTTTTTAGAATCAAAAGCCAATTGAACAGAAGAGTAGCCATCTTTATCGGATGATTTTACGTGTGTAACAATGCATGGTCCTGTTTCAATTACCGTGCATGCTATATTTTTGCCTCCTTCATCAAAAATGGAGGTCATACCTATTTTTTTACCTATTAATCCAAGCATTTTTACGTTTTTTTACATTAAACTTTAATTTCTACTTCCACACCACTTGGCAACTCTAATTTCATTAAAGCATCAACTGTTTTTGACGTGCTGCTGTAAATATCAAGCAAACGTCTATGTGACGATAATTGAAATTGTTCACGAGCTTTTTTGTTAACGTGTGTTGCACGTAGAACAGTAAAAATTCTCTTGTGAGTTGGCAGCGGAATCGGACCACTTACTACAGCCCCTGTTGTTTTAACAGTTTTTACAATTTTATCTGCAGATTTATCTACAAGATTATAATCGTAAGACTTTAATTTGATTCTAATTTTTTGACTCATGCCTTTAAGTATAATAAATATTAATATGATTACTTGTTTTTATCAATAATAGCCTCAGCTAAATTAGCAGGAACTTGGTCATAATGCTCAAATTCCATTGTTGACGTAGCACGTCCTGAAGTTATTGTACGCAAATCAGTTACATAACCAAACATTTCAGATAATGGTACAAATGCTTTTACAACGCTAGCGTTATTACGTGAATCCATTCCGCGAATTTGTCCTCTACGTTTATTTAAATCGCCAACTACGTCTCCCATATACTCTTCAGGTGTAACAACTTCAATTTTCATAATTGGCTCTAATAATTTTGGTGAACTTAGTCGAGTTGCCTCTTTAAACGCTTGACGAGCACAAATTTCGAATGATAATTGATCTGAGTCAACATCGTGATATGAACCATCAATAAGTGTTACTTTTAAAGATTCCACTGGATATCCAGCAAGAACACCATTTTCCATAGCTGCTTTAAATCCTTTTTCAACAGAAGGAATAAATTCTTTTGGAATATTTCCACCTTTCACTAAATCGATAAATTCTAAACCGTTTTTACCTTCATCGGCTGGACCAACTTTTACAAAAATATCTGCAAATTTACCACGACCACCCGTTTGTTTTTTAAATACCTCTCGATGTTCTACTTCTTTAGTAATACATTCTTTATAATTTACTTGCGGTGCCCCTTGGTCACATTCTACTTTAAACTCTCGTTTTAAACGATCAAGAATAACATCAAGATGTAATTCTCCCATTCCGCTAATAATAGTTTGTCCAGAATCGTGATCAGTTTTTACACTAAACGTTGGATCTTCTTCTGATAATTTTGCAAGTGCATTGCCTAATTTATCAATATCAGCTTTTGTTTTTGGCTCAATAGCTAAACCAATAACTGGTTCTGGAAAAATCATAGATTCCAAAACAATAGGATGTTTTTCATCACATAAAGTGTCGCCAGTTTTTATATCTTTAAATCCAACTGCCGCCGCAATATCTCCTCCTTGTATAAATTCAACAGGATTTTGTTTGTTAGCGTGCATTTGGTAAATACGAGATATACGCTCTTTAGATTCGCTTCTCGAATTATACACATATGAACCAGCATCCAAATGACCACTGTATGCTCTAAAATAGCACAGTCTTCCAACAAAAGGGTCGGTTGCAATTTTAAATGCTAAAGCACTAAAAGGTTCGTCTGCAGATGGTTTTCTTGTTACTTCTTTTCCTGTTCTCGGGTCTGTACCTATAATGCTTTCTCTATCTAATGGACTTGGCATTAATTCCATAACATAGTTTAACATTGTTTGCACTCCTTTATTTTTAAAAGAAGAACCGCAAAACATTGGAATTATAGTATTAGACAAGCAAGCTTTTCGCAAAGCTGTTAGTATTTCCTCTTCTGTAATTGAATTTGGATCGTCAAAGAATTTTTCTAATAAAGTATCATCAAATTCTGCTATTGACTCTAATAATTTTTCTCTCCACTCTTCAACTTCTGATTTTAAAGCGTCTGGTATAGGAACTTCTTGGAATGTCATTCCGTGATCTTGTTCATTCCAAATAATTCCTTTGTTAGTAACAAGGTCAACAACACCTTTGAAATTTTCTTCTTCACCTATCGGTAATTGCATAGGAATAGCATTGCCACCTAACATTTCACGTACTTGTTTTACAACATTTAAAAAATCTGCACCTTGACGGTCCATTTTATTTACAAAACAAAGTCGTGTAACTTTATAATTATCAGCAAGTCTCCAGTTTGTTTCAGATTGTGGTTCAACACCATCAACTGCTGAAAACAAAAAAACAAGTCCATCAAGAACACGTAAAGAACGATTAACTTCAACAGTAAAATCAACGTGTCCAGGAGTGTCTATAATATTTATTTTGTAGTTTTGATCTTTATACTTCCAAAAACAAGTGGTTGCAGCAGAAGCAATGGTAATACCACGTTCTTGTTCTTGAGCCATCCAGTCCATTGTTGCTGCTCCATCGTGCACTTCTCCAAGCTTATGCGTAACTCCAGAATAATATAAAATACGTTCTGTTGTTGTTGTCTTCCCTGCATCAATATGAGCAGCGATACCAATATTTCTTGTATATTTTAAATCGGATTTTTTTGCCATTTTTTATATGTAATTAAAATCTAAAATGAGAAAATGCTTTGTTTGCTTCTGCCATTCTATGAGTTTCTTCTTTCTTTTTATATGCAGCTCCTTCTTCATTAAATGCTGCAATTATTTCTGCTGCTAAACGTTCTCGCATAGAATGTCCTGAACGTTTTCTTGAAAAATGAATTAAATTTTTCATACCTATAGATTGACGTCGAGAGGGACGTATTTCTGAAGGAATTTGAAATGTTGCACCTCCAACTCTTCGACTTCGAACCTCAACTAATGGTGTTACATTTTCAAGAGCTTTACGCCATACTTCAACGGCAGACAATTCTTCAGTTATTTTTTTCTCTTCAACTATCTGTAATGCTCCATAAAAAATCTCATACGCTGCACTTTTTTTTCCGTTGAGCATTAGGTTGTTTACAAACTTTGTTACTTCCACGTCATTAAACATAGGATCTGGAAGAATAACTCGTTTTTTTGGTTTACTTTTTCTCATCGAGTGAATAATTATTAACTATATTATGATACTTATTGTTTTTTTGGTCTTTTTGCACCATATTTTGATCGAGATTGAAGACGTCCTTCAACTCCAGACGAATCTAAAGCACCTCGAACAAGGTGATATCGAACACCCGGAAGGTCTTTAACTCTACCTCCACGAACTAATACAATAGAGTGTTCTTGTAAATTATGTCCTTCTCCTGGGATGTAAACGTTTACTTCTTTCCCATTGGTTAAACGAACACGAGCAACTTTACGCATAGCTGAGTTTGGTTTTTTGGGTGCAGTAGTATATACACGCACACAAACTCCTCGTCTTTGAGGACAAGAATCTAAAGCAGGAGACTTGCTGTTTTCTGCAATTACGTTTCTTCCTTTTCTTACTAATTGTTGAATTGTAGGCATATTATATATTAAATTTTAACATAATTATTTTCTTTTTGTCCGAATTTTCGGGGTTGCAAAGGTATGCATTTTTTTTTATTTCAAAATTTTTCACGAAAAAAAATGCATATTTTTTGTATATTTTTTTTAAAAGCGTAAAAACAAGCAGGTAACGTCCTTAAAAAAACATACAATCACGAAAAATATATACTATAAAATTCATGATATAACTACATCTAAAAAATTATGATTGTGGAAAATATGTAAAATCACATTAAAATTATTATTGCTAATGATTTTTACATTGATGTGCACAATAATTGCAAAAAAAACAAATTATTTGTGAAAAAAAAGTTTTGCAAAAATTGTATAAAGAAACAGTCCACATACAATACTGTAACATGTGATGGTAACTATAAAAAACAGAGTGTTTTCAAGTACAAAAAGCGTGTCCATTTCAAATATATAAGTTACTTTTACAACTGATTTTAATTTGCATTATTATAGACAATGCATGTGTTTTTATCCCTATACTATATTTATGTGAAATTATTTATGAACTACAAACAAACAATTAATTTTTTATATCAAAACCTTCCTATGTATCAAAATATAGGACAACATGCATATAAATCGGATTTATCAAATATTATAAAATTATGTGCACTTTTAGGTAACCCACAAGATAATTTGCGTTTTATACATATAGGCGGCACAAACGGAAAAGGGTCTGTTTCGCATATATGTGCATCAATATTTCAAGAAGCAAAGTATAAAACTGGTTTATATACTTCTCCTCATTTATTTGATTTTCGTGAACGAATACGGGTAAATGGTAAATGTATCGAAAAAAAATGTGTCGTAGAATTTATTACTACATATAAACAAGCTATTACAGAAATTAATCCATCGTTTTTTGAAATTACCGTTGCGTTAGCATTATATTATTTTAAAAAATCACAGGTTGATGTTGCTATAATTGAAGTTGGATTGGGCGGCCGACTTGATTCAACCAATATTATTACACCTTTGCTTTCTTGCATTACAAATATTGGTTTAGATCACACAAATATACTTGGAGACACAAAAGAAAAAATTGCAAAAGAAAAAGCAGGTATAATCAAAAAGGATACACCTATTATTATAGGAGAATCAGATGCAAACACAAATGCGATATTTTTAGATGAAGCAAAACGTAATGCGAGTTCTCTGATATTTGCAGATAAAACATATTCAATAAAACCTAAAGACGAAACAAAATGGTATGAGAATTTTTCGCTTACAAAAAATAAAAATATTGATATATGTAATTTAAAATCTGCTTTAATAGGAAATTATCAACAAAAAAATATTTGCACTATATATGCTATTATTCAAGAATCTCTTACTTTTTTTCCAAATATAAATCATAAAGCTATTCGTAATGGATTAAAAAATGTGATTAAAAACACACATTTTAGAGGAAGATGGGAAAAAATTCAACACAAGCCTCTTGTTGTTACAGACACCGCACACAATGCACACGGAGTACAAGAAACTATAAAGCAACTTTTTTCTTTGCCTATTGCAGATATTCATATAGTATGGGGAATGGTTTCTGATAAAGATATAGAATCTATCATTTCAATACTTCCTATACAGGCTCACTATTATTTATGCTCTCCTAATATTGCACGTGCAATGCCAGTTGAACAATTGCAAACGTATTTTGGAAGTCACAATTATAGTTGTTATAAAGATGTAAAATCCGCATATTCAGCCGCTTATGAGAAATGCACAAAAGAAGGAGGGATTTATGTAGGAGGAAGTACATTTGTTGTTGCTGATTTTTTATCTAAAAAAAAATAAAAAAAGTTTGGAGCATATAAAAATTCAAGTATATTTGCATCGCATTTTACAAAAACAAGAAATGTAAAAGGGCGATTAGCTCAGCTGGTTCAGAGCATCTGGTTTACACCCAGAGGGTCGGGGGTTCGAATCCCTCATCGCCCACAAACATAAGAAAACAGACCTAAGTCGTAAAAACATAAACGTACAGTTTTTATCCCTCATCATTATTTGTTTTTTATAAAAATAGATATCATCTATAAAAGTGAGTATATAGAGATGTTCTGTCAATTTACAGCTTTTAACACATATAAAATTCTAAAACTATTAATATACTTTTTTACACATCATTTTTTTTATATATTTGTTTATTGAAAAATAAGTCGGCAAAACGTTTAAAAAAAATTACATGAGAGAAAGTTCCTATATAATGTATCCTGAAAAGCATTTTGCAGTTGTTTGGTTTAAAACTAAGGATATAAATCTTAAAGAAATTATTAAAATAAACACAGCGTATAAAAATGATAAACATTACTCTGATATTCACTATCTTGTAATAATATTATTAGGTTCTAATCCGCGTTTTAAAGAAAGTGATCTTGATAAAGTAATACAAGAATACACGCAAAATCCTCAAAAAAACAACCATATTCGAAGTGTTTTTGTTGTTGATACGCCAAAAACTACAGCTTTTGCTCATTTAATGATTTCGCACACCTCCGAGCAAGCATTTTATTGTACAACCTTAGAAAAAGCGTATGAACATTTATCTCCACCATTTAGTTATTCTGAGTTTCTTAAAAAAGTTCAATCATAAAAAATAAAAAAAACTTTCTATTCAACTTGGCTGAAATTTGTGGGTCTATTCAAAAATACGTATTTTTGCCATTCATTAAAAAACTTTTTGTACCATTATCGTGCTGCAAAAAGGAAAACACTATATGGAAAGACTTATAATAGCATCAAACAGACTCCCTGTTAATATTATTCAAAACGAAAAAACTTTAGAAGTATTACCCAGCGCCGGCGGATTAACGACTGGATTGCGTTCATATCATAAACAAAATGATAGCGTATGGATAGGGTGGCCTGGTATTATTTCTGATTCTAAAATTATACAACAAAAAGTTGTACAGAAACTTGAAGCAGAACATTGTTCAGCTGTTTTTTTAACCGAAGAACTTGTTGCAAATTATTATGACGGATTTAGTAATGCTACGTTATGGCCTCTTTTTCATTACTTTACCCAATATGCCGTATTTGAAGAAAAATATTGGGAAGCATATAAACAGGTAAATCAGTTGTTTGCTGAAGCTATTATTTCTCAAGCAAAACAAGATGATACCGTGTGGGTTCATGATTACCAATTATTGTTAGTTCCTCAAATTCTTAAAGAAGCTCGCCCAGATTTACATATCGGCTTTTTTTTGCACATACCATTTCCTTCGTATGAGGTTTTTCGTGTGTTACCATGGCGAGATGAAATTATCTCAGGCATGTTAGGTGCTGATTTGTTAGGATTTCATACATATGATTATGCTCGTCACTTTATTAGTTCTGTACGCAGATTAAAAGGGTATGAAGTTGAATTTAATAAAATAAGATTTGAAAGCAGACGAATATTTGTTGATGTATTTCCTATGGGAATTGATTTTCAGTTATTTCATGACAAATCATATGAAATACAAACAAAACCAATTCAACAACGCTCAAAGGAACATCGCGATTTAGATAAATATTTATTAGCTACTACCGAACGAAAACTTATGCTTTCTATAGATAGGTTAGATTACACAAAAGGAATTCCTAATCGCTTACGTGCATTTAAGTTGTTTCTTGAAAAATATCCACAGTATCTCGAAAAAATTTCACTTGTTTTACTTACAGTTCCTTCAAGAACAGATGTGGAACAATATCAAAATTTACGAAGCGAAGTTGAAAAATTGGTTGGAAGTATTAATGGAAAATTTGCTACAATGCAATGGAGTCCAATTATATATTTTTATCGTTCTGTTCCGTTTGATCAACTTATTGAATTATATACATCTTCAGATGTGGCACTTTTAACTCCTCTCCGAGATGGAATGAATTTGGTTGCTAAAGAATATTTGGCTACACAAATTAACCACAAAGGAGTGCTTATTTTAAGCGAAATGGCAGGTGCTTCTAAAGAATTAGGAGAAGCCATTTTGGTTAACCCAAATAATATACATAATGTAGCCGATGCAATATATAAAGCTTTAAATTTTTCAGAAAACGAAAAAAAACAAATGAATGAAAATATGCGTAATCGTTTGCAACGATACGACGTGTTTGCATGGGCAAATGATTTTATGGCATCTTTATATAAAACGCGAAAACGTTTATCAGAATATCAAATACGAAAAGTTTCACCTACAGTGTCAACATCATTAACAACAAGGCTTAAAGAAGCTCAAAAACGTGTTTTGTTTTTTGATTATGATGGAACGTTACAAAAATTCTTTGATGCTCCGCATGATGCTACTCCTGATGAAAATTTATACAAAATTCTTGACGCATTGTCTGCTATACCAAACACAACTCTTGTGTTGATAAGCGGAAGAGATAAAGAAACATTTAATAAGTGGTTTGGACATAAACCATATAATCTCATTGCAGAACATGGTGCGTGGCGTAAATTGCAAAATGAATCTTGGGTAGCAAAAGAAACAGAAAATGTTGAATGGAAAGAAACCATTCGTCCAGTTCTTGAATCATATGTTGATAGAACACCCGGAAGTTTAATAGAAGAAAAAACATTTTCTCTTGTGTGGCATTATCGTAAAACAGATATTGAACTTGGAATATTGCGAGCATTAGAATTAAAAGAAGATGTGTCAGGATTAATTATTAATCATAATCTCGAAATTCTTGAAGGGAGCAAAGTTGTTGAAATTAAAACAATTGGCATTAATAAAGGAGCAGCGGCAAAGCAGTTTTTATCAAAACATAATGCAGATGTAATTTTAGCAATTGGCGATGATTGGACAGATGAATTCCTTTTTAAAGAATTACCACAAGATGCAATTACTATTAAAGTAGGTGCCGACAATACAATTGCTCGATATTATATTGATAATTACATAGAAGTAAGAAAATTTTTACAAACAATTATACAAACATTACAAACATAATATATGAACACCTTGGATTATGGCGTTATAGGAAACTGTAGAACTGCTGCGTTGATTTCAAAAAATGGCTCCATAGATTGGTGCTGTATTCCTGAATTTGACTCTTCTTCGATATTTGCAAAAATACTTGATGTCAAAAAAGGCGGATCATTCGAAATAATTACCGATAAAGATTATGTAATTACACAAAAATATATTGCAAATACAAACATTCTTTCTACGCAATTTACAGACGGGAATAATTGTTTTCGCATATATGATTTTATGCCACGATATCGTTTTGATGATGTTCTTTATACTCCGCCTGATATTATTAGATATTTTGAATATGTGTCGGGAACTCCAAAATTTAAAATTGTGTATAATCCAAAATTAGAATATGCCGAACATCAATCTGTAAACAAAGAACATGATGCATATATTAAAACACATACTGCCCAAGGTACCTACGATTCTCTCTATTTATATACTGATTTTAACAAATCAGATATTCTTATTCAGAATGAAATTGTGCTACAAAAAGATTCATTTTGTTTGATTTCATATCATCAAAAATTGTTGCAACAAAATATTGAACGACAATATTTAAAGTTACAACGCACAAAAGTATATTGGCTTAATTGGACAAATAAACTCACAAAATATGCTGAATATAATTCAGAAATAACACGGAGTGCCTTAGCACTTAAAATGTTAAGTTACGATAAATCTGGAGCGATTTTGGCTGCACTCACAACATCATTGCCCGAAACTATTGGAGAGGTACGCAATTGGGATTATAGATTTTGTTGGATTCGAGATGCTTCTATGGTTATTAAAGTAATGTCGAATCTTGGACAATTTTCTATGGTTAAGCGATTTATGGAATTTATTATTGATATTATTCCTGATAAAGATGAAAAAATACAAATTATGTATGGAATTAATCGGGAAAAAATATTAACCGAAAAAATTCTTGAACATCTTTCTGGATACGAAAATTCATATCCAGTGCGTATTGGAAATGCTGCGTATTTACAAAAACAAAATGATATTTACGGCATTCTTATGGATGTGATTTTTCAACAATTTGAAACATTTAAAACATCACTCGATAATAGCGAAATGCTGTGGACTATAACACGAAGCATTGTTAGTATTGTGAAAGATAATTGGCAAAAACCTGATAAAGGTATTTGGGAAATTAGAAATGAAGATAAACATTTTACTTTCTCTAAGGTTCTTTGTTGGGTGGCGATTGATAGAGCAATAAAAATTGCGGAAATAGTATTTATGAATGAATATGTTGCTCAGTGGCAACAACTTGCTGATACAATTAAAGAGGATATAAAACTTCATGCATGGAACGATAAAATTGGTGCATATACGCAATCATACGGTTCTAAAGATTTAGATGCAGCAAATTTACTTATGGAAAATTATGGGTTTATTAAGGCTCATGACTCTCGTTATATACAAACAGTTAAGGCTACACAAAAAGAATTATGCGTTAACGGACTTATGTATAGATATAAAAATAAAGATGATTTTGGATTACCTACTTCTTCATTTACTATTTGTACATTTTGGCTTATTTATAGTTTACATGCAATTGGGGAACGGAGTGAAGCACGTGCTTTGTTTGATCAACTACTAACATATAGCAATCATTTGGGACTATTTAGTGAAGATATAGATTTTAAAACAAAACGTTTATTAGGTAATTTCCCTCAAGCATATTCACATCTTGCTCTTATAGAAACTGCAATTACTATTAATAAAGGTACAAAAACCGAAGATGAACAGTTGCTTGAAGCTATTAATAAATTATAATTGTTGCATGACGACGGCTTGTTCTGTCGTTTTGCATCTTTATTAGTTTTATTATATGTTTTGAACAGGGAATTAATGTGAAAAAACTATTTTCTTCCAAAATCGGCGGGTATTTCTCCCCAGTTTTTTGTGTCCCATTTTAAAATTTGTGTTGTGTAGGTATTTTGCTGCAACCAATTTTCGGCACGAGCAATAACTTCAAATAAATCATTATTTGCACTTTCTTGTGTAATTTTTGTATTGCATTTTTTCTTTTTCACCCAACTTATTGCAGTTACTGAGTCAGAATAAAGCGGAACATCGCTTCCCATTTTTTTTAATAATGCAAGTCCGTGAACAAGAGCCAAAAATTCTCCAATATTATTAGTTCCTTGCATGTATGGTCCTTTTTTAAACACCTCTTCGCCTGTTTTTACATATACACCGCGATATTCCATAATTCCAGGATTACCGCTACATGCCGCATCTACAGAAAGACTTTCTGCAATAAACGTTGTGCGTGTGATAGGAGATGTGTTTTTTGTGAAAAGAGGTGTTTGTTCAAATGCCTTTTTTGCTTCTATGTATGAAGTAAATGATTTGTATTGAGCTCCTTGAAAACCATGAATAGAGGTTTTACATGCTTCCCATGAATTAAAAATTCCGGTTTTGCGACCTTTCCAAACAACATAATATTTTTTATTTTTCATTTTTTTTCTTTTCGTGGGTAATAATTTCTTGTAATTCTGCATATATTTTTTTATGCATAGGCAGTTGAACATTGTGTTTTTGAGCTTCTTGTATAATATATTCGGTAAAAATATCAATTTCTGAAGTTCTTCCTTTATATATGTCAATTTGCATTGAAGTAGGTGTGTGCTCTGGTATTTTACATGCAAGATTTAGCACAGCTTGCTTATCGTCTTCTGTAAAAAATATATTGTGTGCTTGTGCTACTATACATACTTCATTGAGTAATTTTTGAGTGATTTGATAATATTCCTTATTACGAACAACTGTCCCAATAGGCAAATTATATCTACTTGTAATTGATGCAAATGTGCAAATAAACAAGTATTTTTCCCATACATCTTTTTGTATTGTGGTTGAAAGTTTTGCTTGAATGTTTGCATTGAGTAGTAATGTAAGTGTTTTTTTGTCAATAGTTTGAATGATGCCATTTTCTGGTCCAAATACTACATTGCCAGCTCCTCCAACTTGTTGTACCACACCGGGCTTTTCTATTGCAGCACTCACGTATATACAGCCTTGCAAAACCCTGTGTTGTGGTAGTAATTGTTGAATTCGTTTTGCATTTGACACACCATTTAGTAAGGTGATTATGCAACTTTGAGCATGTATGTTGTGTTGCAAACTCCGTATTGTTTGTTCTAAATCTTTACTTTTTATGCACACAAAAATAATGTCGAAAATCCCAGCATTTTCAAATGTTTCATACACAGAGTGTGGCTTATAGGTATTTGTTGTTTTTCCTTTGTACACAAGTCCGTGTTTTTGTATCATTTTGCCATGCAACCCTCTTTGTATAAAACAAATTTCGTGTTTTGTAAGATGATTCTCGCACAGTTTTGATCCTATATATCCACCAATTCCACCAATTCCAATAATAGCAATTCTCATAATTTTTTTATTTCTGTAAAACTAAAAAATAAATTGTTTAAAGACAATCTGTTTTAACTTTTCAGTGAAAATGTTTTGTTTTTATTTATCAATATCCAATGTTACCTATATCTTTGCAAAAAATGACATATTATCTGAAGTTTGACATGTGTTTTCTGACAGTTTGTCAAATAATCAATATGGCAAATTTTTTGACAAATGAGAAAAAACTATATATTAATGTAATGGCTAAAAAGAAAGAACAAGTAAACAAGGATACAAAAAAAAATGTAGAAAATCCTGAAGTTGAAGAGATTATTGAAGATGTTGAAAAAGCTGACGATTCTGAATGTGCCGACACGCCCGAAGAATCTGACCAAGTTGAACAATTATCTCGTGAGGAACAGTTAGAAAAAGAATGTGCTGAATACAAAGATAAGTACATTAGATTAGCAGCAGAATTTGATAATTTTAGACGCCGTACTTTAAAAGAAAAAGCAGATTTAATTAAATCAGGAGGCGAGTCAATAATATTAGGCATGTTGCCAGTAATTGACGATTTGGATAGGGCTGCTAACGCAATTTCAACCGCACAAGATGTGGATTCAGTGAAAGAAGGAATTGATTTGATTTTGAATAAATTTCAATCATTTTTAAAACAAAATGGAGTGCAGGAAATAGATGCTGATTCTCAAGAATTTGATATAGATAAGCACGAGGCTATTACTAAAATTCCAGCACCTTCAGAAGATTTAAAAGGAAAAGTTGTTGATTTAGTTCAAAAAGGATATATAATGCATGACAAAGTAATACGTTATGCGAAAGTTGTAATAGGAGAATAATACCATACGTATGGCAGAAAAAAGAGATTATTATGAAGTTTTAGGTGTGTCTAAGAATGCTACAAAAGATCAGCTGAAAAAGGCATATAGAAAACTT
>JAAYPM010000098.1 GCA_012519815.1 Bacteroidales bacterium | reverse complement strand
CTAATGGTTTTGAATTTTAGTTGCATGTGTTCATAAAAAAATAAAAATATACTGTTATGTTTTTGTGATACCATGTTTAATACTGCAAATTTATGTATATTTGACATATAATTTCTATAAAAAAAAACCTATTATTAACAACTTATGAATTTACGAATAATAATTTTTTCATGCGTACTGTTATTTTTCAGTTCATGCAAAAAGGCTAATATTGACCTTACATATTCTACAATTGGTTTTATAAACGGTATTACTATTCATGATATAATGGTACTTTCTGATACTGCTATTTTGTTTTGTGGTACAACCAACTTAGACCAAGGAAGAATAGGTATATATACAACAACTACAAAAAAAACAGAATTTACCAAAACCGATCAAATTATGAACGGTTTAACGGTTTCTTCAGACGCATTATGGGCATATGGCAACAATATGTGTATGCTTAAAAGCACTGACACGGCTCGCAGTTGGCAAGCTGTATGGGATTCGGTGGTTATGTCTGATTTTTTTAATAAAAATCAATATACAAATATTACAAAGATGTATGCTATTGATTCAACTCCTGTATTTGCAATTGGATATAAGCATATGCTTGAAGGGAACTTATATGTTAAAAACAACACCACACTTACCCCATTTACAACAAAACCATTAAATATGGGAGTAAACGATATGTTAATTGTTGATTCTACCGAAATTTTTGTGGCAGGCTATGGTTCAATTGTACATATGAAAAATACAGATGCTCCTTTAACATATTGTTCTATTGGAAATGAGAATTTTACTGGCATCACACAAGTTGGACGTAATTCTTTAGTTGCCTGCACACAATCGGGAGCACTTTATACATATAATGGTATTGATTCTGTATGGAAAAAAAACTATACTGCTTCTATGTCTCTTACTCATGTTATTGGTGATATTTACGGAAATCTTATTGCTGTTGGTAACGGACGGCATGTTTTGGTAAGTAATAATTACGGTGAAAACTGGCATAAAGTACGTTATCCAAACAGTAAAAACATTACATGCCTTACATTTGATGTTGGTTATTTTTGGGCGGGAACATCAAATGGAGAAATTATACGCTTTAATACCGTTCAAATTGAAAAATAACTATGTATGATGTGTGTTTTAGCTTACAAAGTATGTAATCTATTTGATTTTATAAAATAACACATACATCAGCCAACATTTTTTGGTATATTGCCACCTCATTAATTTTACTTGTATTTATGGGATTATTTGGTTTTTTTAATAAAGAAAAAAAAGAAGTTCTTGATAAAGGACTTGAAAAAACAAAAGAATCTGTTTTTAAAAAACTTACGCGTTCTATTGTTGGTAAATCAAAAATTGATGATGATGTACTTGATGAACTCGAAGAGGTACTTATTACATCTGATGTTGGCGTTGATACCACGCTTCGTATTATTGAACGTATTCAAGACAGAGTGCAGCGTGATAAATATGTTACAACTAATGAATTGCACACGATTTTACGCGATGAAATAACGCTTTTACTTGCAGAAAATGATTCTAATGCGTCTGATGATTTTGTAACAAAATCTGGTGAAAAACCATATGTTATCATGGTTGTAGGCGTTAATGGCGTTGGAAAAACTACTACTATCGGTAAACTTGCCCATATTTTTAAAAAAGCTGGAAAATCTGTTGTGTTGGGTGCTGCTGATACATTTAGAGCTGCTGCAATTGACCAACTTTCTATTTGGGCTGAACGTGTTGATGTACCTATTGTAAAACAACAAATGGGAGCCGATCCTGCTGCTGTTGCATATGATACGCTGGCTTCGGCAAAATCTAATAATGCTGATATTGTAATAATTGATACTGCTGGACGACTCCATAATAAAGTGAATTTAATGAATGAACTTTCGAAAATAAAACGGGTAATGCAAAAAATTTCACCCGATGCTCCGCACGAAATTCTTTTAGTTCTTGACGGTTCTACTGGACAAAATGCATTTGAACAAGCAAAGCAATTTATAAAAACTACTGAAGTAACTGCCTTGGCTCTCACTAAATTAGATGGAACTGCAAAAGGCGGTGTGGTTATTGGAATTTCAGACCAATTTAAAATTCCTGTTAAATATATAGGTGTAGGCGAAAAAATTGACGATTTGCAGTTGTTTCGAAAAAAAGAATTTGTTGATTCTCTGTTTGGCGAGTAACGTATGCACCTATTATGATAATTCAGAAACTAAAAAAAATAGTATTTCTTGGTATTGGTTGCATGCTTTTACACATTTCTGTGTATGCTCAATATGTTTCATGGGGAAACGATAAGGGTAACACAAAATGGCAACAAATTATCACCGAAAATTTTCAACTTATTTTTCCACAAGGTACTGATAGTGTTGCAAATGTATTTGCAAATCAACTTGAATATGTGTACGAATATGTGGCAAAAAGTTTAGGGCATAAACCTGCAAAAATCTCTGTTCTTCTTCATAATCAATCTACTATATCAAATGGATTTGTAACATGGGCTCCTAAGCGAATGGAAATTTTTGATGTTCCTGCACAAGATCAAATAGCAGAAAATTGGTTCGAAATGCTTGCTATTCATGAATTTAGACATGTGGTTCAAACTGATATGATGAATCGTGGTGTAACACAATTACTCTATTTTTTATTAGGACAGCAAGCAATGGGTGCGGTGTTGGGACTGTATGTGCCCTTATGGTATCTTGAGGGTGATGCTGTGGGGATTGAAACCGCATTGAGCAACTCTGGGCGTGGACGACAAGCTACCTTTTCTATGGGATTGCGTTCGCAATTAATTCAAGATGTTCGGTATTCATATGATAAATCATACTTTGGCTCATATAAGGATTATGTGCCTAATTATTACGAAATGGGATATTTTTTTGTGTCGGGAGTGCGAAGTACGTATTCACAAGATGTATGGAAAAAAACATTACAACGCGTAGCCGATAAACCATTGAGTTTTACTCCGTTTAATAAGGCATTAAAACTTGAAACGGGATATTCAAAAGTTAAACTTTTCAAAAAAACATTTGATTATCAGCAAAATTTATGGAAACTTGCGTACAGTCGTGAAGGACACACGCCTTTTGATACACTTACTCCTATTTCAAAAAAATACACACAATACATGTTTGCTCAGCGTGTTTCTGATTCTGTTATTATTGCTCAAAAATCAGGATTTCGCGATATTGCAACATTTGTGAAAATTACCCCCAATGGCAAAGAAACTAAATTAGGTAATGTTGGAACAAAACCACTCAATGAACCATTTTCAGCCACTCCTCGTTTTTTAGTTTGGGCAGAAGAAAAACCGCATGTGCGTTGGGAATTAGCAAATACAAGTGTTATATATGTACATTCTTTTTCATCAAACAAAACAGAAAAAATCACAACAAATATGCGTGTGTTTGCCCCTGCTCTTTCACCTGACGAAACCACGATTGTTGCGGTACATGTAGATGAACAAAGCACATACACTTTAGTCTTTTTTAATAGGGAAACAAAACAATATATTTCAAGCATTTCTATTCCTCACAATGAATTTCCGCAAACACCTCAATGGAATGAAAATGGCACAAGTGTAGTGTTTACAACAACGTCCTCAAAAGGAAAACGAATTCTTGTATATACTATAGAATCTCAATCTTTTCACGAAATTCTTTCCTATACATTTGACGATATTGCAAATCCTGTATTTTGGAATGATTATGTTTTATTTTCATCATCATATTCTGGAGTAGATAATATATATGCACTACACACCACAAACAAAAACATATATCGCATTACTTCATCATCGTTTGGGATCAAATATCCGTCGGTGTTTCGCAATCAATTACTGTTTTCAGATTATTCTATACAAGGGTTTATTATAGGTGAAACTGATTTGTTTATTCCTGCCTGGTATGCTCTTGAAAGTATTAAAAAAGAACAATATGACTTAGCACGTACTTTGCAAATTCAAGAAAATGGACCGATTAATTTTGACAAAATGGAGTTGCAATTATATGAGTCAAAAAAATATCGAAAACTACCTCGTTTGCTCAACATTCATAGTTGGATGCCATTTTATCTTGCATATAATTCTGGGGATATAAGCGATCAAGGACTTGGATTTCAAATACTTTCTCAAAATATTCTTAGTACTATGCAATTATCAGCTGGTTATAGGCATACAAAAGGAAATGCAGAACAAGTATATTTTATAAATGCTACATACACAGGCTTTTTCCCGGTTTTATCTACCGAGTTTTCACATGGCTATCAAACAATTTATGATGAACCTGTAAATACTGCAAATTTTGATTATACCAAAATCCCCGCCGCCGATTATCTTGCAAATCACTCTGTATCATCTATTAACATTCCACTTAATTTTTCTTCAAGAGCATATAGTCGGTATTTGAATATTGGAACTAATTTTCAATTCTATTCTTATAATAAAGTTCAAGAACGTCCTGACACTGTTACTTCACGGTTTCCTCTAAGCGGACAAAATAATGTAATTTCATATTCTATTCAATTCACAAATCAGCGTCATTCTGTTGCTCGTGATTTAGGACCACGTTGGGCTCAAATATTTGCAATTGGATATACACATGGTTTATTTGATTCAAAACACGCATATTATTTCAATAGTGTTATTTTACGAGATATTGTAACCCACTCGGCATTTGGTACAGCAAAATTTTATTTTCCGGGAATTTTGTATCATCATAGCTTTCGTTTGTTTGCAAATTACAAATGGAATAATGATATAACTAATCACATGGTGTCGTATGATGTAAATACAAAACCACGCGGATACACTGGACCAAGTTTTAATTATACCCAATCGTATTCTATTCAAACAACCTATGCATTTCCATTATTATATCCCGACATAAGCATTGGTCCTCTGTGTTATATTAAACGATTTCGCATATATTTATTTGCTGATTTTGCTGCTAATCTTGACTCTCAAAATTTTATGTTTTTTACGCATAACGACTTTAACTCAAGCATAAATGGCTTATATACATATGGTTTTGAATTTATAAGCGACATGCATATTTTAAGAACCTTGCCTGAATTTTCATTAGGATTTCGGTATGCAAACGTGCAGCAAACACAGAAAAACTCAATAGAATTTGTGATGCGATTTGATATATAATATTATGTTTTAAATGTGTCGCATTTATTGAATCTATTTCTATAATTTTTGGTGTACCAAAGCAGCTTTAATAAACGCCTCAAAAATTGGATGTGGTTTTACCACCGTACTTTTATACTCAGGATGAAATTGCACTCCAATAAAAAATGGGTGTTGAGGAATTTCAACAATTTCCACTAAATTTGTTTGCGGGTTACGCCCCGAAGCTATCATTCCTGCATTTTCAAAATTTTGCAGATATGCATTATTAAACTCATAACGATGTCTATGTCGTTCAATAATAGATTCTGTTTGATATATTTTATGAGCCAGAGTTCGTTTCTTAATTTCGCACACAAAACCACCAAGTCGCATAGTAGAACCTGTATCGGCAATATTTTTTTGTTCAGCCATAATATCAATTACAGGATACGGTGTTTTTCTATTCATTTCAGTAGAATGTGCATGTTGGAAATTCAACACATTTTGTGCAAATTCTATCACAGCACACTGCATACCAAGGCAAATACCTAAAAATGGGATTTTTTGTTCACGAGCATATTGTATAGTTACTAATTTTCCTTCAATACCTCTATGTCCAAAACCGGGAGCCACAAGAATTCCCGAGCAATTCTGCAATGTTTCTCGCACATTTTCTTGCGTAACATCTTCGGAATGGATAAATGTAAGCGACACTCTACATTCATGGCTTGCACCAGCATGCACAAATGATTCAATAATAGATTTATATGCATCTATCAGTTCTATATATTTACCAACAAGTGCTATTGAAACAGTATGTTTTGGATTTTTATGACGTTCTAAAAATGTTCACCATGGTTTTAATTCAGGCTCTCCCCCATGCTTTATTTTAAATTTCTTGAGAATAATTGTATCCAATTGTTCCTCAAGCATTTTAATAGGCACTTCATATATTGTAGAAACATCTCGAGATTCAATTACCGAATCGCTATCCACATTACAAAACAATCCAACTTTTCTTTTTATATCAGCATTTAAAGGTTTTTCTGTACGCAAAACCAAAATATCGGGTTGAATCCCCGATTCCAACAACTGTTTTACTGAATGTTGTGTAGGTTTTGTTTTTAATTCGCCACTTGCAGCTAAAAATGGAACCAGCGTTAGATGAATATATAAACACCGTCCTGCCATATCCCATTTCATTTGTCGCACAGCTTCAATAAACGGTAAAGATTCAATATCACCAACGGTTCCGCCAATTTCTGTTATAATAAAATCGTAGTCGCCTTTTGCATTAAGTAATCTTATATTACGTTTAATTTCGTCTGTAATATGAGGAATAATTTGTACGGTTTTTCCTAAAAAATCACCTCTTCGCTCCTTTTCAATTACATTTTGGTAGATTCTTCCAGTAGTAACACTATTTCGTTGTGTTGTTTCTTCATTAAGAAATCGCTCATAATGTCCTAAATCAAGATCCGTTTCGGCACCATCTATTGTTACATAACACTCACCATGTTCATACGGATTAAGCGTTCCGGGGTCAACATTTAAGTAAGGATCAAGTTTTTGAATTGTTACCGAATATCCACGTGCTTGTAGAAGTTTTCCGAGAGAAGCAGAAAGAATGCCTTTACCTAAAGATGATGCTACACCACCAGTTACAAAAATATATTTTGTTTTTGACACAAATGTAATTTTTAAGATTTAAAAAATAGTATTTAATCAATTTGAATAAGCTTTGAACGTAGTTCTGACACATGATGTTCTAAAACTTTAATATCTTCTTCGGTAAGTAATTTATTTTCAAAATCTTCATATACCGTTTCAATTTTATTAAGTTGTTCTAACAAATCATTTACAAAAATATTATCCCCCTCATGTAATTCTACAATTAATTCGTACATATTGGTCAGATACTCTCGTTGTTGCAGCAATTTATCAACAAGTTTTGTTTTTATTTCCGAAGATTCAAAATACGGAAGTAATTTTGTGGTAAGATACATATTTTCTATCCAGCTTCCAGTAATCACAAGAGTTGAAAGAAGAAATTGGTCTTCAGACTTCAACATTTTTTTCACATTTTCATAGGCAAGAAAAATGATATTTATAAGAGCATCTTTATTTTCAAGATTTGATTGATACTCCTCCATTGTTTCTTGGTCAAATGCCATAGCCACACCAATTTGCCCGGCAAGTTGCCGTGAAGCAATAAGATATCGTATTGAATTTTCAGACTGTCCAAAATGAATAAGATAATTCAAATCGGCACCATATATACCTAAATTTATAGCTTTTGAGCGACTTGTTGTATATAAGCTCACATTTTCATATTTATTTAACAATTCATAATTAAAAATATTAGCAT
>JAAYPM010000097.1 GCA_012519815.1 Bacteroidales bacterium | reverse complement strand
ATTGTTTGCTCCTATAGAAAAAGCAACATACATTGCCATTACTATAATTGCTGTGCGTAAAATATAACTATTGTTTATTTCTTTTGAAAGCGTAATGCCTGTTTTTCGAATGGGCTTATATATATATTTACCAATCAGAAATGCAAGCAAAAATGATATAACAGGTGTAATAAACCATGTTGGTATTATATCGACAAACAACATATCGGTTTGAAAATCATCAAGATACCAAGCGGTTGCTACTACCGCCAATACCGTTGATTGACTTGTTGATTGTGGAATGCCAAGTAAATTTGCAAATAATAACGAAAGTGCAACCGAAAACAAAATAATAGATACAACAACATATGTCATTCTATCGGGATTTAATATTCCACTCCCTATTGTTTTGGCAGTTTGTTCGCCCCCTAAAATAGCTCCAATAAATACCATTATCCCAAATAAACCAGGAATTAAACTTTTTTTCATTAAATTAGAACCATATACCACCGAAAATGATGGTCCAGTTCCGCTTCCTCCCATGTTTAATGCTAAAAACATGGCTATCAAAAAAGGTATTATAAAAGGAATAAGCATAAAATGTGTGTTTTTTTAAACTACAAATATATGCTTGATCGATGATTTCAGAAACAGTTTTTAAACGTATTTTTTAGATACGCTTTTAAGCGTATTACATGTGTTGTATTTTAGTGAGTCATGTAATGAAATGTATATGAGTATTGTGTTTTGAATAGTAAACAATAAAATTATAACCCAAAATTAATGTTAGGAAACATTTCTAAAACCTCTTTCATTTTTTCTGAATTTGAAGAAATATCAGTAATTGTTATTTTTACAAGATTTGACATAGATTCTATCATTATAGCAGACGCTATAAAAAGATTGTAATCAATAGTCAGTTTGTATAAATTTTGCAATAAATTAAAAGAATTAGGCAATTCTAATAACATATTATCATTAATTTGGAATTCTAATAACGATTTTAAATTACCAAAATTTTTTGGTAGTTTTTGTAATTTATTTTCGTTTAATAACAGCGTTTCAAGATGTATTAAATTTGAAAAATCTTCAGGTAAAAACTCTATATTGTTGTTTGAAATATACAAAAACGTTAAGGCTTCCAAATTGCCAAAAGAATCGGGCAGGTTTGTTATGTTATTATTATTTAAATTGAGTATTTCTAAATTTTGTAGATTTCCGAAATTATCTGGAAGTTTTATGATGGAATTATTGCTTAAATCAATATGAACAAGCCTCTGAAGATTGCAAAAAGCATTAGGCAGAGTTTGTAAATTACAGTTTTGCACCTCTAATTCTTCTAAAAATATAAATTCAGATAATAATTCGGGTAAACTATGAAACGAATTATTGCCAATACTCAAATTTGTAACTAATTTATTGTTGCAAATTACTTCTGGAAATTCTGTGAATGTATTTGAATGTAAAATAACATCGCGAAGATTCGTTAATTTTCCAAAAGAGTTTGGCAAACCTGACAATGAATTATGTGCACAATTAATTTTTTTTAAACTTGCTAAATTTCCAAAGTTTGTAGGTAATGCACTTAATTTATTTTCTTGTATCAATAATACTTCAAGATGAACTAATTCGCAAATTTCTTCAGGAAGAGTAGAGATGTTATTTTTACTTATAGCAAGAAAACGAAGATTTTTTAATTTTTTAATTTTTTTAGGTATTTCTTGTATCTGATTATCCGAAATATCTAAATACATGAGATTTGGAAACTTAAATAGCTGTTTGGGAAACTCTTTAATGTCTTGATTTCTAAGATGTAGCGTATGAACCTTTTCGGGGTCTTTTAAAGCATCGTGTAGCGAATAAAAAACTTGTGATTCTTGAGCAAACACAAAATTTATTATAAATACAAAAAAGAATATAGTACGTTTCATAATTATAGTATGGTTTACATAAATACAATATTCAAATATACATGTATTTTTGATAGAATGTGTTATAGAGAAAAAAAAAGCAGCAAAATGCTGCTTTTAATTGTAGTGTGATTTTTATTAAAACTTAAGTCCAAATGTAACAAATATATTATCAGAATATTTATGAGACTTTGCTGTTACTGGATTTCCGCGAAAATCATGATATAGTGATTTTTGTGAAAATTGTTTTGATTTCACCCAAGAAAAATCGCAATAAAAATTATTGTTACTTATTCCTATACCAGCAGAAAAATCTTGTTTATAAAAACGATTTTCAAAGTCAATGTTTGTATAAGGATTTTCGTATAACGCAAACCCACCGCGGAAACTAAATGCTGCATATCGCACTTCAGCCCCTGCTTTTATATTGTTTACACGTGATAATTGCTCGCGAATTTCATTGTTTTCATGAGCGAAATTTTCAGAGTTTGCAGAAATTTGAGAATACATATAGTTTACACTTTCATAATCAAGCCCTACCATTGCAATGTTTTTATACACAAACCCCAAACTTCCAACAATTTTTCCCGGCTTGCGAATAGAATAATCAAAATATGAGTCATATGTTCTTTTTAAAGAAGTGTTTGTTCCATCAATAGCAATATCATAATCAGCTTTTATTGAAGCAGTATATTCCTCTTTTAAAGCATACATAGTTGGAGAATGTGCAGCAAAACCTAATCGAAAAAACTCATGCGGTTTTACAATAATACCAATTTTTCCGTTTATACCCGAACCGTTAACGTCAAGATTTGAAGAATACGTATAACTGTCAAGAAGATTTATATCGTTTATGTCGCTTTCGCGAATATCAAATGTTTCACTATATTTTACTGCATCAACGTTTAAACTTGTACCTAAAAATACATATTCAGAAAAATCAACTCCAAGGTTAAACATATATTCTTTTATGGTTCCAGATTTTTTATATCCAATATCTTGCTGATGTCCATATAAAACATATTCATATCCACCATCGTACCAACGGAAATCACTTTCAAACATGTCAACAACACTGTCGTAGTCAAACAAATAGGTGTTCCATGCTAAATCGCCATACGCTGCTCCCATATTATTTGCATTTGCATTACGCAAAAAATCATCAGTTAATGAATGTTTGGTGTTAAATGCGTTAAAATTAGCTAATTCATTAAAATACTTTTGCCGATTTACAGCAAAAGTAAAAGTAATACCAGAAACCATTAAATCATTTTCAGATGTTTCATATGCTAAAGCAACACCAATATTAGGAATTGCTAAAGAGCTGGTAAACGAAGCATTATATGAACCTAAATAATAATTTTGTGTTTTGGTATGTAAAAAAGAAGGTGTCAATTCCATGGTGCTTTGTTTAAAAATCGCACTTCCCGCAGGATTGACGCTTACACCAGAAATGTTGCCTCCAAGGGCACCAAAAGCACCTGACATTGCGGTAAAACGGGCATTTCCCATAGGGAAACTTTCGCTATATCGTAAGGCGTCTGTATAATTTTGAGCGTATAAAGTTGCACTTATGCAAAAACTAACTATTCCAATAAAAAACTTTTTCATAATTGTATGTTTTTAATGTGTTGATTAACGTCTGCTATATGATGAAGATGAGCTACTTGGTTTTGAACTTGAAGAACGAGATGATTGAGAAGAACTGCTGCTACTGCTACTAGAACGTGTGCTTGTTGGTTTAGTATAATTTGTTCCAGAAGAGTTAGAAGATGTACTCCCTTGATTTTTATATTGAGATTGAGAATTTCTATTCTGAGAGCTTTGTGTGCTTTGTGTATTCTGTGATTGTCTGTATGAAGAATTTCTTGAACTGTTCGAACTACTTGAATTGTTTGAATTATTTGTGTAATTTGAACTACGATTGTTTGTTGTAGAACTATATTGAGATTTTGTAGTGCTTTGGGTACTCGGAGTTCCAGATGTCGATCTTCCACTTGATTGATACGTAGAACGTTGCGAAGAATTTGACGAGCTTTGTGGTGCTTGTTGAGAACTCACATTAGACTTCTGCCTTGTAGGCTGTGTTTGTGGTGTTCGCGCAGACGAGCTTCTTTGTGATTCTGCTGAGCTTCGAGTAGATGTGTTATATGATTTTGTTGACGTAGCTGTTGAATTTGCAGCACGTGAACTTTCAATAGAACTACTTTTAGTGTTTGTGGAAGTTCTCGTAGGATACGTTCTGCTTGATGAGGTGCTTGTTGCAGTAGAACGTGAATTGTACGAAGAGGTTCGAGGTGCGTAATACGATGATCTATATTTTGAAGAACGAGCATAATATGGATAATCATAATATGAGGTGTAATATGAGCTATAATATGTTCTATGATAGCGTGGATACACATAATAAGGATAATAGGTGTATCTATATGAGTAATCATAGTAATAAGGATAATAATATCGGCTATATGTGTATGGTCTGTATGATATCGACCAATATGGAGTGCCTACGCGTACAGACAAATACCAATTGTCATAATAATCATAGTAATATGTTGGAGTGTATGAATCAAAGAAACGCCGAGAGTAATAATAGTCGTCAGAATAAAAATCACCATAATAATTATTTATAACTGTTGGTTCTTGCGAACTGGAATTTGTGTAATTATAATCTTGATTTTCATTGCCTTGTTCCTTGTCAAAAGATGTGTCATAAGATTCTGCTGTTACATCATATGAAGAACTACTTTGAACAGGACTGTAGGTGTCTGAAGGTGCATTGTAAATATGATTTTTTTGATTCATATCTAAACGACTGGCATACACATTATCATGATAATTTGCATTAACACTTTCCCATGAACTGCATCCAGAAAGAATAGATAAAAGAATAATGCTGAAAAAAATATTTGTTTTCATGGTTAAGTCCTCCTTTTATTTATTTTAATCAATTAATTTCATTTATTTTGCAATAAATAAATATAGTTATTAAAAATCAAATACCATACCAAATATTATATTATGGCAAAAAAATTAACAAGTAGGCAAGAAAATTATTCACAATGGTATAATGATCTTGTGGTGCAAGCTGATTTAGCTGAAAATTCTTCTGTTCGGGGTTGTATGGTAATAAAACCATATGGATATGCTATTTGGGAAAAAATGCAAGCAGTTTTAGATAAAATGTTTAAAGACACAGGTCATGTAAATGCATATTTCCCTTTATTTATACCAAAATCATTT
>JAAYPM010000096.1 GCA_012519815.1 Bacteroidales bacterium | reverse complement strand
CGCTGGCGTGCTACATTTATAATTGTACTTACTATTCCTATTTCACTAATTGCCGCATTTATTTATCTAAAAGTTTCGGGTAATTCTATAAACATTATTTCACTTTCAGCCCTTTCAATAGCTATTGGCATGGTGGTGGACGATGCTATAGTAGTTCTCGAAAATATATCAAAACATATTGACCGAGGAACTCGTCCGCGTGAAGCTGCAATTTATGCTACAAACGAAGTGTGGGTTGCGGTAATTGTAACAACATTAACGGTGGTTGCTGTGTTTTTACCTCTCACAATGATTTCAGGACTTACTGGAGTTTTATTTCAACAATTAGGGTGGATTGTAACTATTACAGTTGTAGTTTCAACAATTGCAGCAATAACACTTACACCTATGTTAAGTGCACAGCTTCTTCGTTTAAAACCTAAAAAACAAACCACAAGAAAGTGGACATATGATACTGTTGTGATACGACTTTTAGATAAAATTGATGTGTATTATGAAAAAGTAATTCGTTGGTCACTTTATAACAAAAAAAAGATAGTGTTTGGTGCAATAGGTATATTTGCTGCATCACTGTTGCTTGTAAAACAAGTTGGTACAGAATTTATCCCTGAACCTGACGAAAGCAGCATTAATCTTACCATAGAACTCCAAACAGGAATTCGTTTAGAAAAAACTGTTGAAGTTACTGATAGAATTCGATCGATTTTTGAAGAGAGTTATCCAGAAATTATAGTTCTATCAACATTTGCAGGAACAGATGAAGATGCAGGCGTTAGTAGTTTGTTTGGCGATAATGGTTCACATATAATTAATATTAGAACACGCCTTACCGACCCCAAAGATAGAACCCGAAGTGTGTGGGAAATAGCAGACAATATGCGATTACAATTGCAGGATATTGTTGAAATTGAAAACTTTACTGTTAGCACAGGAGGTTCTGGAGGAATGGGTAATTCAAACATTGCTATAGAAATATACGGTTTTGACATTGAAGCAACAAATGCCATTGCACGTGCAATTTCAGATAGTATTAAAACAATTGACGGAGCACGAGATGTGTCTATAAGTAGAAAAAAAGAAAAACCTGAGCTAAAAGTTGTACTCGACCAAGAAAAATTAGCTATCCATAATTTAAATACCGCAATAGTTGCAACTGCACTCAGAAACAGGATTCATGGAATGCAAGCAAGCAAATATCGAGAGTCTGGTGATGAGTATGATATTGTGGTACGCTTCCCTGAAGAATACAGAAATAATATTTCTTTAGTTGAAAATATCGCAATTAAAAATTTCACTGGTCAATTTATTCGATTAAAAGAAATTGCTACCGTTGAAGAACATTGGACAGCACCAAACATTGAACGCAAAGGGCGACAACGTATTATTACTGTTTCCACAGTACCATATGGAATCGCTTTAGGTGATCTTTCTGCCAAAATTGAAAAGAAAATTGCAAACATTACTATTCCACCCGATGTTACAATAAATATTGGTGGTGGATTTGAAGATATGCAAGAATCATTTCAAGACTTAGGATTGCTCATGATATTAGTTTTGCTATTGGTGTATATAGTAATGGCAGCACAATTTGAATCTCTCAAAATGCCGATGATTATCATGCTTTCTATTCCGTTTGCCTTTTTGGGAGTGTTCTTAGCATTATTTGTTACAGGAAAAACATTCAGTATTATTGCTGCACTTGGTGGCATTATGCTGATTGGTATTGTGGTGAAAAATGCTATTATTTTAGTAGATTACATAAATCTTTTACGAGAAAGAGGATATGAATTATATGATGCAATTTCTGAATCAGGACGCTCTCGATTACGCCCAGTACTCATGACCGCTGTAACTACAATATTAGGTATGCTCCCAATGGCATTAAGCACAGGTGAGGGTTCGGAAATTTGGAGTCCGATGGGTATTGCAGTTATTGGTGGATTGCTATTTTCTACTTTAATAACACTTATCATTGTTCCAATAGGATACGGATTATTAGTAAATAGAACGAGTAAAAATAAACGAAAAAAAATAGAAGAAGAATTGAGACTTGAAGAACAATTTTTTCAATAAAACACATATGAAACATGTATAATTACAACAAATAAAAAATTATACATGTTTCATATATTTTCACACATTTTAATATAAGTATATGAAAGCAGTTATGATATTTTACAACCAAGCACTTACCGAACGCTTGGAATATGTCTTAGAAAAATTAGGGATTCGAGGATTTTCTCGATGGGAAGACTTGCAAGGGGTTGGGAGTAAAACTGGAGAGCCACGAATGAATACGCACACATGGCCCGAACATAATTCTGCAACAATAACTATTATTGATGATTCTATGGTTTCTAAATTATTAGAAGCTATAAAAAAAATTGACAATATTAATCAAGAAGTGGGTATTCGTGCGTTTGTGTGGAATATTGAACAAACGGTATAATACAATAATTCACATCGTTTTTACACATAAATAACTTCTGGTTCAAGCATAATTCCACTCGCTTTATGCACATGATTTTGAATTTTTTGTGCTAAAGAAAGAATATCCTGAGCACGTGCATTTCCAGCATTTATTAATACTAATGCCTGTTTTTCATATACTCGCGCATCTCCATATTGAAATTGCTTACAACCAAGATTTTCTATAAGCCAAGCAGCTGCTATTTTAACATGATTTTCAGAAGCTGGATAATGCACAATATGCGGAAAAGATTTTTGCAATATTTTAAACTGTTCTAATGGAATCACTGGATTTTTAAAAAAACTTCCAGCATTTCCAATCTTTGTGTAATCGGGCAATTTTAATTCACGTATGCGAATTACTGTATTACGAACTAATTCAAGCGAAAGATGAGGAGTGGTTTTAAGTTCATGAGATAATGCACCATAATTACATGTATATCGCGGTATTTTTGATAAAACAAATGTTACTTCATACACACAAAATAATTGAAAATCAGGTGATTTAAATACACTTTTTCTATAATCAAATAAACATTCTGCATTTGAAAATGTACGCAACTCCCCTGTTTGTAAATTGATTGTTTGCACGGTATGTATTACATCTTTTGCTTCTACACCATACGCACCAATATTTTGAATTGCTGACGCTCCAACATGCCCGGGAATAATTGATAAATTTTCTACACCATAATAATTATGAGAAACAGCCCATTGCACAAAATCGTCCCATATTTCTCCCGCAGCAACCGATACAAAAACCTGCGTTTCGGTTTCTTTAACTATTTGAATACCTGTGTTTCGAGGATGAATAACAGTTCCGGGAAAATCTTTTGTAAACAATACATTACTTCCGCCTCCTAAAATAAAAATTGGCTGCTGAACAACTGTATTTTTACAAAAATGTTGCAATTCTTGAAGATTCGAAAATTCAAAAAAACAGCGTGTTTTGACATCTAAACCAAAAGTATTATGTTTTTTTAACGAAAAAAAGTCTTTTTGCATGAGCATAATGATTAATTTCGCTAAAATACATAAATTACAAATGCACAACAAAAAACAAAGAATAATACTTGTAGTAAGTAATGATTTAACAGGAGACAACAGGCTACATAAGGTGTGTACAAGTTTAACACATGCTGGTTATTCGGTATTACTTGTTGGGCGAAAATTAAAAACAAGCAAGCTATTACCTCCTACTCTATATGAAACAAAGCGGCTTTTTTTATTATTCACAAAAGGACCATTGTTTTATATATTTTTTCAAATTCGACTATGTATGTTTCTTATATTCAAGCGAGCTGCCATAATCACTGCGAATGATTTAGACACACTCCCCGCCTTGTATATAGTTTCAAAATTAAAAGGCATAAAACTTATATATGATTCGCATGAATATTTTACCGAAGTTCCTGAACTTGTACAAAGACCGCGAGTACAAAAAATATGGAAATATATTGAATCATCAATAGTACCAAAATTACCATATATGATAACTGTATGCGATTCTATAGCAAACATATATGAAAACACCTACCACATTCCTGTACACGTAATTAAAAACACACCATATAAAATTATAAATCCACCAAATCCTATAACAATTGCTCGTATCACAAAACCATATATTATATATCAAGGAGCAATAAATATAGGACGCGGATTAGAACTTCTTATAGATAGCATGCAATATATAGAGACATATCAACTTGTGATAATTGGACACGGCGATTTATTTGAGAATATACAAACACAGATACAAGATAAAAATCTCCACAATAAAATAGTTTGCACGGGAAAAATACATTTTTCAAGATTACCTGCATACACGGCGGGTGCTGTTTTAGGGGTATCGCTTGAAGAAAATATTGGAAAAAACTATTATTATGCCTTGCCCAACAAATTATTTGACTACATACAAGCACGAATACCTGTGTTGGTATCAGATTTACCAGAAATGAGCGCAATTGTACGTACATATAATTGTGGACAAATAGTGCAAGAACGAACAGCACAAAAACTTGCAGAACAAATATGTGCAATTATTGAAAACACAAATCAATATGCAGAATATGTAAACAATGCCCACAAAGCATCTGAAATAGTATGTTGGGAGCAAGAAGAACAAACGCTTTTAAACTTGTATTCACAATAAAACCCTGTCGGTTCAAATAATTCTATACTAATGTGTTAATTTATTTGTATGCGATTTTTTATAAAACGATAAAAAATACAATACATTTACCATACTTTTGTAAAATCAATTTTTTAAAAATATGAAAATTGTAATTGCCGGTGCCGGAGAAGTAGGGAAACACCTTACAAAAATCCTTTCACATGATAATCACGAAATTACCGTGATTGATGTTTCGCCATCAGAATTATATGCTTTATCACTACATCTTGATATATTAACAATTGAAGGTTCTGCACTTTCTATTTCGATTTTACAAAAAGCAAAAGTTCAAAGTTGTGATTTATATATTGCAGTTACTCACTTTCCCGAAATGAACGTAGCTTCAGCAGTAATTGCAAAACAGTTAGGCGCTCCTAAAACTATTGCTCGTGTTCGCGATGCTGAATTACTCGAAGAAAAAAATAGATTGTTATTTGAAAATATGGGTATTGATTCTATTATTTACCCACAAATGCTTGCTGCTGAGGAAATTAAAAAAATCGTTCAACAGTCAGCAACACGAGAGTTTTTTGATTTTGCAGACGGATTGTTATCACTTTTTGTGCTTAAAATTGAAGAAAACAATGATGTTGTAGGCAAATATTTACAAGAAATTGCAGCAAACAAAGATGATTTTTGGAATTATAGAATTGTTGCCATTAAACGTGATTTTTCTACCATCATTCCACGCGGTGTTGATATTTGCAAACCGAATGACATTGTATATATTATAAGTAATAAAAAAGGTATTACACCAATGCTCGAAGTATTTGGGAAAAAGAAATTAGCAATCAACAAAGTTATGATTTTAGGAGGAAGTCGTACTGGTCGTGCAACCGCTCAAGTGCTTCAAAATCAATTTGATGTAAAGCTTATTGAAATTAATCAAACAAAAGCACACATATTAGCAGGCAGACTCACAAATACTTTAATAATTAACGGAGATGGACGAAGCACCGATTTGCTTGTTGAGGAAGGGATACGAACTACTGATGTTTTTATTGCCACTACCGAAAATTCTGAAACAAACATACTTTCGTGTTATTTAGCAAAACGCATAGGAGTTAAACAAACAATAGCAGAAGTTGAAAACATGGATTATGTAGGGCTGGCAATTGATATTGGCATTGACACCATAATAAACAAAAAAAATATAGCTGCCGATAGTATCTATAAATATACCTTAGACGAGCAAAATAAAATATCGTCAACGCGAAGCCTTACGGAATCTGAAGCACAAATTTTAGAAATAAATATTTCAAAAGGTATGAAAATTTGTGAAGCCCCTCTCAAAGAGATTAATTTTCCGAAAGAGGCGGTAATTGGTGGTATTGTGCGAAATAAAGAAGCGTTTATAGCTTCGGGCAACACGCAAATACAAGATGGTGATAAAATATTAGTGTTTTGCATGCCTACGGCAATAAAAGATGTGCAAAAATTATTTGAATAAGGGCAAAACAAAGAAAACGTACATTCTCAATCCAAACATTTTTGATTTTACAGTATGAAACAACTAAACTTTCGAGCCATACTTTCAATATTAGGTGTTTTTTTACTCATAGAAACAATTGCAATTCTTCTGTGTGGCATTGCATCAATTGTGTATCATGAAAATGTATATCCCCTATTATTAACAGCAGGAATAACTGCAATGTGCGGGGCATTTCTGTATGGTGTATTTAGAAAAAGTAATGAAGAAATTGGAAAACGAGAGGGATATATAGTTGTAAGTACCGTTTGGGTGTTTTTTTCGATGTTTGGAAGTTTACCATTTTTGTTTTCGGGAGTTACAGCATCTTTTACCGATGCCTTTTTTGAAACAATGTCTGGTTTTACTACCACAGGAGCCAGTATCATTACCGATATAGAAGCTGTTGATAAAGGTGTGTTATTGTGGCGTAGCACAACGCAATGGTTAGGGGGAATTGGAATCATTGTGCTTTCGTTAGCAATGCTCCCAATGCTGGGAATTGGTGGAATGCAACTCTATGCAGCAGAGGTACCTGGTCCTACAAAAGAAAAAATTCACCCTAAAATAAAAGATACGGCACAGCGGTTTTTTGCAATTTACTTGCTTTTTACATCAATTCAAACTGTGTTACTTGTGTGTGGCGGTATGAATTGGTTTGATGCTATTAATCACGCTTTTACTACTATGTCGTCGGGTGGTTTTTCTACCTATAATGACAATGTTGCACATACAAGTTCATACATTCAATATGTAATCATAGTGTTTATGTTTATTTCTGGTATAAATTTTACGCTTTCGTATTTTGCATTACACGGAAAATTTAGCCTTGTATGGAAAAACGAAGAGTTTAGAAATTATCTTGCTATTTTAATAACATTTGCATTGCTTATTACTGCTGTTATTTTACTCCACACTATTCGTACAACAGCACATACAACTATTTCGTTTGCTGAATATAAACAAACATTTCGAGATGCTTTGTTTCATGTAGTTTCATTAGTAACTACCTCTGGATTTGTTACGGTAGATTATTTACAATGGCCTCAATTAGCAACTGTATTATGCTTTGCTCTCATGTTTTTTGGTTCAAGTGCAGGTTCAACAGGAGGAGGAATAAAAGTGGTACGCTTAGTATTACTAACCAAACATAGTTTTTTAGAATTGAGACGATTGATACATCCCAATGCAATCATTCCCGTTCGTCTTAACAAAAAAGTGGTGCCAGAAAAAACAATTACCAATGTATTGGCATTTATAATAATATACATCGTAATATACATGTTTGGTGTAATCTTAATGTCGGCTTTAGGATATGATTTAGAAACTTCGCTTGGTGCTGTTGTTGCTACACTCGGAAATGTTGGTTCGGGCATTGGAGCTGTGGGACCATTTAACAATTATGCTTTTTTAACAACTGCGGCTAAGTGGATTCTTTCATTTTTTATGCTCTGTGGTCGGCTTGAATTATTTACAATACTCATTTTATTTTCTCCTGCTTTTTGGAAAAACTAAATTAGTAAAGTGTATTATGTGATACGATTTTTTGTACTATTCCCGAATAATTATACTCATCAGCCTGTAATATAGAAACAAAACCAAATTCCTGTAATTTTTTGGTAGTAACCGGACCAATACTTACAACCTGTAATTCAGGAACTGATACGATATCTTTAAAAAAGTCAACAAAATTCACAACAGCAGACGGACTGGTAAACACTATATACGTATAGTTTTTTTCTACTATTATTTCAAGAATTTTAGTATTAAACGAAAGAGGTTTATTTGTTTGATACACAATTAATTTATCAATATCAACAGTCTCAGGCATTCGCAAAGGAATTATATCTTGCGTTAAATTTCCTGTTGGAAATAATACACGTAAAGATTTTTGCTCAAATCTTTTTTTTAATTCTTTTGAAAAATCATCTCCATTATTATGCGGACACACGTATGTTGCAGCATGATTATATCGAACAAGTACATTAGCCGTTTTTTGTCCAACACAGGCAATACGAATATGCGAAGGAAGTTCATAGGTACGCGTGTATTCATGCAAAGATTCAAAGAAATATTGCACACCAAATTTACTTGTAAAAATAATCCACTGATAGGTAGAAATTGAAGAAATAGCATTTTGAATATACTGTGATTTTGCAATAGGTCTCACCTCAATCATAGGAAATGTATAAACCTGCATGCCATGTTCTACAAGTTGTTGCAACAAGGATATAGAACCTTCTACCGATGCGGTAGAAATAATAATTGGCGATATATTTTTAGTCATGTGTAATTGTTTTCAAAATTCTTTCAACCCCTGCATCATAAAATAATGTAGCAAGCATTTTACCTACATGTTCGGGGGTGTGAATTGAACCAGTTGTAGAAAAACGCAATACATCAGTTCCATCAATTGTAGAAATAAAAGCGGAAAGTTCAATGTTTTCATGAGAAATTGAACTCACACACCCAAGAGGCAATTGGCATCCACCCTGCATTTCGTATAAAAACGAACGTTCAGCCAAAGCTGCTGTCCATGTTGGAATATGATTAATTTTTTGTAGCATAGCAACCGTTTCCTCATCATTTTCTCTACATTCAATTGCAATTATACCTTGCGACACAGCAGGCATAATAATCTGTTCATCAAGTATTTCCGAAATGTAAGAATCAAGTCCTAATCGTTGTAAACCTGCTGCTGCCATAATCATTGCATCACAATATCCATTACACATTTTCGCAATTCTTGTATCAACATTTCCACGAATATCAACAATAGAAAAACGAGGATTGTATGCTAATAGCGCAGCTTTTCGGCGTAATGATGAAGTTGCAATAACATCATCAGGCAACAATTCAGAAAGTTTTTTACCCGTACAAGAAACCAAAGCATCACGAAATTCGGCACGTGGCAACACTGCCCCAATCATCAAACCTTCAGGCAATTGCGTTGGCAAATCTTTTAAACTATGCACCGCAATATCTACCCTTCCTTCTAACATTTCTATTTCAATTTCTTTGGTAAATAAACTTTTATCACCAATTTTTGAAAGCGATACATCAAGAATTTTATCTCCTTTTGTTTGTATAACCGAAAGAGATACAGACGATTCGGGAATTAAACGTTCAATTAATTCTTTTACAGTTTGAGATTGCCACAATGCTAATTTGCTTCCGCGAGTTCCTATACGAATATTCATTATTTTATTTTTCGATACGAAATAAATTATTAATAAGCTTTAGATACTGTTCTTTTCGACCATTATCGGTTATTTCTTTTAAATTTTTAATTAAAATCTGACTATATTTTCGTGTTAATTGCGTTGAAAATTCGTTTATACATGTACAATCGTGCTCAGTATTTTGTTGTGAAAATAGTCGATATTCATCTCTAAAAATTTTTTGAAGATGAAAATTAATAGCACGTATTGCTGGTTGTAAATTCCGAAATGAAAGCCATTCCATAAAATCGTTCACTACATCTTGAATTATCAACATTCCCTGCTCTACACACGCCTCACGTTTTTCTTTATTTTTGTCAATTATTTTTTGCAAATCATCAACCGAAATAAGCCTTACTCCTTGTATAGACGAAATTAAAGCCTCAATAGTACGTGGCACTCCCAAATCAACAAAAATTACTGATTTTTCATCTTTCATAATCGCCAAAAGTTGGGTATATGTAAGAATATATTCTTCGGTAGAAACTGCAAAAAGCACAATATCAGCCGTAGGGATATGTTGTACAAAATCAATAAAATCAACAAAACGAGCATTATATGCATGTACTATATTTTGAGCATTTTCGGGCGTTCTATTCGATACAATAAAATTGCGTACTCCTTTTTTATAAAATCCTTGCAAAGCCAATCGACCTGTTTCGCCCGTACCTATAAGCATAACTGTTGTATCGGCAGGTGAATGTATATTTTGCAAACACATATCCACAGCAACAAAACTTACCGAAGTTGCACCATACGTAATAGAAGTTTGGGAGCGGACACGTTTCCCCGCCTCAAATGATTTTTGGAACAATCGCATAAGCACCGCATCGGTAAGCGCAAGCTCTGCACAATATACATACGCTTGCTTTACTTGCCCAATAATTTGGTCTTCGCCTATTACCATTGAATCAATGCCAGCACACACACTAAAGAGGTGCGATGCCGCTGCCTCATCAACATACGTATAAAAATAATGTTGTGCATCAAAATCAATTTTTTTATATGCCATAAGGCAATTATACACAAGCACTAATGCTGTGCTACTATCATGTATTGATTGGGAAAAATAAATTTCGGTTCTATTACAGGTAGAAAGAAGAACAATATCAGAAAAGTTGGCTTGTTTTTGTAATTCTTCGGCAAACGGTTGAATTTGATAATTCTGAAACGCAAACATTTCACGAATTTCTAAAGGTGCAGTTTTATGACTAATACCGAGAACGCCTATCATAGCTTACTTTTATTCATTTCAAAAATACAATAATAAAAAAATATTGGAAACACTATATTATGAAATATTCTGGAAGAAATTTATTTACAAAACTCATTTTGTAAATCAATCACTTCATTTCCGTACATACTTGTATATCCTATACGTATAGCTTTTTCAAATTCCACACATGCCTCTTTTACAAGTCCCGTTTTAAGATATACCAATCCCCTATTTTTGTAAGCGTATGAATTATCGGGTAAAACAGAAAGAGATTCGTTAATATCGCGGAGTGCAGATTCATAATTTTGCATACAATAGTGTGCAAATCCACGATTATTAAGAGCGTATGGCTCTCGTGGATTTACCAATAGTGCTTTATTAAAATACTCAATAGCCTTTTCATATTCTTTTAGCGTAATATACAAATATCCCATATTTACCAACCCACCAGTAAAGGTTGGGTCAAGTTCAACACATCTATTTAAAAACTGTTCGGCTTCTTCAATTTTTTGTAATTGCATACAACTTACGGCAAGATTTACATTCGCTCCAAGGTTAAACGTCAT
>JAAYPM010000095.1 GCA_012519815.1 Bacteroidales bacterium | reverse complement strand
TCTTTTCATAATAACAGTTTAAAATTAATACTTTTTTTTATACTTTTAAACTGTCCAGTTTTTGGGGGAGCTTACACTCTTTCAGTGTTGGTTGTAAAAATAAGTTGAATAAAACTTCAACATTGTTTGGTATAATTTCTTTTCGTTTAGCGATGTCGCTAATTTTCATAAAAAAAGAATGACCAAATTCATACGATTTACCCATGCCTAAATCATTAGAGATATAATTATTCAGCTTTTCGCAGGCTTTCACATACTGGTCAATATTGTTGAATTCTTCTTTTCCTTTAAAACGTGTTTCTTCCTCAATTACTTCGTAATCACAATCTTTTCTTATCCATTAAAACGTCTTCGAAGTGCTAAGTCAAAAGCGTCAATACTTTTGTCCACATCGTTCATCATCCCTATAAAAAAGACATTTTGTGGAACTCCAAACTTTACTTCATTATTGTCAATTTCGTAAGCTAAATGTTTGTACTTTTCCTTATCCTCATTGATTAAATCTTCAATGAGTGTGGAATATTGTGTTTTTATTAAATGTTTACGACTTCCATCATCGCGGTAATCTTTTTCAAGTAATGATAATGTTTCACCAAAAACAGTTGAAAGGTTTGCTCGGTTTATTTCATCCACGACAAAATAGAAATCCTTTGTAGGTTGTTGTTTTGCTTTTATACAAAAGTTTTTAAATACTCCATTTACTAATTCAAATCGAATATTTCCGTCTTTTGAGACGCCTTTGGGCTTGATGCCTTCAATAAAGTCTTCGTAAGTAAACGAGGGGTGAAATTGTAATATTTCGTATCGACTTGTGTCACCTTGACAAACAAAATCTAAATCACGCTTTATAGAAAATGTTTTACCAGTTCCCGGTGGACCATAAAGAATAACATTTGGACTGTTTATATCCGCAATGGCTTTAGAGTTGACAAATCGCCATAAAAAACGTGATAATAAAATGAGTTCATTTTTGTCTTGTTCGTTTACATCTAAAATTTTCTTTGCGACAACGCAAACTTGATGATTTTTTACAAAAACACTTTTGGTGTCACTATCAATGAATTCATTGTACAAATCTTCAATCGACTCTTCCTTGTATATCTGTAAAATATCAGTTAGATTTTCTAAAACAGCCAATTTCATTAAAATCTGCTTGGCACTATAATTTGCATTTTCAATTAAATGAATTTTATCTAATGGGGCAGAAGCAGAAACGATTTTTGTCAATAAAGGTTTGATTTTATCATTAAAGAAGGCTTCAGCTTCCTGTCTATTTGCATTTGTCTTTTTTTGACTTTTGATGTAATACGTTTGATTATCCTCGTTAAGTTTTACTTCAAAGTTATTTGCATTGCCAGGTTTTGAAGAACCTAAATTATTTCTTGTGGTTCGCTCCAAAAAATTACATAAATAACCGCCTGGCATTGTTGCTGTTGAATTACTTAATGTATTTGTATATTCATCTAATGTCAAAGTGTTATTTGTAATTTTATCTCTGTATTGATTCCATTGTTCCAAAAGCTCATCAAAACCTTCACATCTTTGTTGTTCTTTTGTGTCCTCTTTGAACTTATCCCAAAGTGTCTTGATTTGAGTTTGTCTATCGGGTGTTAATTTTATGTTTTCCATTAGTCTTTTGTGATTGCTTAATTTATGCCATTCAACAATGAAGTCATTTGTAGCATTACTTCCATTACAATAAGTTAAAGTGCCAGGTGCTTGTATATGATTTTTCCCGTAATTTAATAAAGTTTGTTTAAGTAGTTTTTTTTCGTCTTTACCGAAAATACCAAGAGTTTCAATAGGTCTTCTTAATCTAAACCAATCAAAATTATCATCTGTATTTGGTTCAACATATGCGTTGCCAATAACTTTTACCAATGCTATAGGTGTACTACCATCACGAACCATTACAACATCACCAATTTTCATATCTTCTTTAAACCATTTTGGGTCATTAACGGAATTTCCATTTTTATCCTCCCAAGATTCTCCCATACCAATAACTTGTTTAGTCGTTAGAATTGATTTTATAGTATCAACGTGTAATTTGTTATCTGGGTGTAATTGGATGTGCCAGTAATTCATCTATTCTTTTTATTCTCGTTTATTATTTATCTTTAATTCTTAACAATGTCTGTTAATACATTGCTTTACAATGACCGCTAACTCCCTTATACCTGCACCTTTGTTTCGCTTATCCATCTAAAGTAGAGCGGATAGGCGAACCTTTGGGGCGTTGTGTTTTTTATATCATAACAAAGGTAAATATTTATTTATAGAAAAAAATAAAAAATCACATTACAAACAATTATTTTTTTTCAAAGAGTTATTTCATTTTAAAATATACATGTATGAGCATAAAAAAAGAGGTTGCCTTTGGAAACAACCTCTTTTTTTTAAATAAGTTACACAAAATTTTTAAATTTTATATTGGCCTAAATCTTTTACTTCAGATTGTTCAATATACACCGATTTTTGTTTGTTTTCGGCATAAATAAGCTTGATAAATACTTTTGCAGAATCATGATATTCTTCATCGCGGTTTGCATCAAGAACTAATAAATATCCCATAATAATATTACCAGCCATTTCAACCAATCTACGAGCATGGAAATCTAAATATTCATTATCTTTTTTGTCTTTTACTAATTCAACAGCCTGAGCATAATCATGTGTTAATTCAGCAAGAGTAACACGTAAATAATCTAAACGCGGATCTATAGTTTCACTTTCGTATGCTTGAATTTGTGCTAATAACCCTCCAGTAGTAACTCCACGAATGGCAGCAACAACTTGTAATTGTGTTGTTCCTTCATAAATAGAAGTAATACGAGCATCGCGATATATACGTTCAATTGGGTAATCTTTCATAAATCCAGAGCCACCATGAACTTGAAGAGAATCATACGCTATTGAGTTTGCATATTCACTTGAAAATAATTTAGTAAGCGGTGTAAACATATCTGCAAGTCTACTATAATGGCGTGCTTCTATTTTTTCTTCTTTAGATAAATCTCGCTTTTTTGCTATTATATTATATGATTTATAAATATCCACATATCGTGCTGTTTCATATAATAAAGATCGAACGGCTTGCGTACGAACTTTCATATTTGTAATAAGTTCATATACAGCAGGGAATTGAATAATAGGTTTTTTAAATTGCTGACGTTCTTGAGCATATGCCAATGCTTCGCGATACGCAGCTTCACATAATCCTACAGATTGTGCTCCAATACCTAAACGTGCTCCATTCATAAGGAACATAATGTATTTAATAAGTCCCATTTTACGATCGCCACACAGTTCGGCAGGTGCATTTTTAAATACTAATTCGCAAGTAGGTGAACCTTTTATACCTAATTTGTTTTCAAGCCTACGAACAATAACACGCTTGTCGTTTCTATCATACATAAGTAATGACAAACCACGAGCATCAGAAGTTCCTTCTTCGGTACGTGCCAACACAAAGTTAACATCAGCATCACCATTGGTAATAAATCGTTTAACACCATTTAAAAACCACTGTTTTTTATCGGCATCGTATGTTGCTTTTAGCTGAACAGCACCAAGGTCTGAACCAGCATCGGGTTCTGTTAAATCCATAGCACATGTTTCGCCGGCACACACTCTTGTAAGATACTTTTGTTTTAGGTAATCATCACCAAACTCAAGAATTGTTTCAGCACAATCTTGTAAACCAAAAATATTACAAAATGCGGCATCGGCACGAGCAGTAATTTCCCCAGCCATAATATATGGAACAGTTGAAAAATTTAACCCTCCATATTCACGAGGCAGTGACATACCCATAAGTTCAGCTTTTTGAAACGCTTCAAGCCCTTTACGTGTACCTTCTGCGTAAATAACTTCGTTGTTAACAATTTTTGGTCCTTCTTGATCGACAGATTCGGCATAAGGAGCAATGATATTTGCACTTAAATCACCTACAATTTCAACCACTTTTTCGTAGCTATCAATTGTATCCTCAAAATCTTGAGGAGCATAGTCGAATTTTTCTGCATCTGCAAAATTGTTTTCTTTTAATTTCACTATTTTTTGCATTAAAGGATGCTGTAAATGAAATTTAAGAGATTTATTATCTGTATAAAAATTTGCCATAATTATATTTTTAACTGTATATTACTTCGTATTTGACTTATAATATTTAATCATTTTAGGTATTATTTCATTCAAATCTCCATGAATGGTATAATCAGCCACTGCATTAATAGGAGCATTTTCGTCATTATTTATAGCTATAACCATAGCCGACTCTGCCATTCCAGCTGTATGTTGCACTGCACCCGAAATGCCACATGCAATGTACAATTTTGGACGAACTGTAATTCCCGTTTGTCCAACTTGACGTTCATGTTCTGCATATCCAGCGTCAACTGCTGCACGCGATGCACCTACTTCAGCTCCAAGCACTCGTGCCAAGTCATATAAAAGTTGGAAGTTTTCTTTTGACCCAACTCCATATCCTCCAGACACAATAATTGGAGCACCTTTTAAATTTACTTTACTTTTTTCAATTTGTCGTTCAATAACTTGAATTACAAAATCCTCTTTTTGCAGTAAATTTGCAACTTCAATTTTTTTCAATTCACCTTTATAAGCCGCATCAAAAATTTCTTTTTTCATAACTCCCTCGCGAACCGTTGCAATTTGCGGACGTGTTTCGGGATTTATAATAGTTGCAATTATATTACCTCCAAATGCTGGACGAATTTGATACAACAAGTTTTTATATTCTGTTTTTGTTTTAGGATCCACATGATCTCCAATTTCAAGACTCGTACAATCAGCAGTTAATCCACTCCCTGTAGTTGAACACACGCGAGGAGCTAAATCTCGTCCCATTGAGGTTGCCCCAAAAAGTGCAATTTCTGGTTTTTCACGTTCAAACAAATCACACACAATTCTATTATGCGGCAGTGTTGTATAAGGAGACAAACGTTTATCGTCAGCAACATGCACCACATCAACACCATAAGGATACAATTGTTTTTCAATACCAGCTAAATTAGAACCAATACATATTGCCTCTAATTTTTTGTTAAGTTGCGTTGCTAATTGTTTACCTTTTGTAAGTAATTCAAGACTTACATCGGCTATTTCAGTTCCCTCTAATTCTATATAAACAAAAATATTATTCACGGTAATTTTTTTTTAATTAATACTAATTATCCTACAATATGATTTGAAATAAGTTCCCTCATCAAAAAGTCAATATCTTTATCTTCTGCTGTAAGCGACACAGTTTCTTTCGCTTTAAACACAACATTTTGAATGTTTTTTACTTTTGTAGGAGAACCAGACAGACCAAGTAATGAATTTTCTGGATTCAAATCACCTGCGGTCCATTCTTTTATATGAAGGTATGGACGAGATTTTAATATATCTTCGTAATCCATAGCAGCCGCTTGAAGTTCTGATATTGTACGCGCATGCTTATATTTCATAGTAAGTTTTGAATTTCGCGAACGACATTCTGCTGCAGAACCATGAACAGTTATAAGCAATGGCATTTGAGCTTTTACAATTTCGTATCCCTTTTCGAGGCGACGTTTTACGGTAACTTCTTTATTTTTAATAGATACAATTTCTTCTGCATAGGTAATTTGTGGTATGCCTACTTTATCGGCAACTTGTGGTCCAACTTGTGCTGTATCACCATCTATTGCTTGTCGTCCTGAAAGAATTAAATCAAAAGGAGCTAATTTTTTTACAGCTAAACTAATTGTATAAGAAGTAGCAAGGGTGTCTGCACCTGCAAACGCACGATCGGTTAATAAATATCCACCATCAGCACCTCTATACATTGACTCGCGGATGATTTCTGCGGCACGAGGCGGTCCCATAGTTACTATTTTTACTGTTGTTCCAGGGAACGTATCTTTAATTTGCAATGCTTGTTCTAATGCATTCAAATCTTCCGGATTAAAAATCGCAGGCAACACAGCTCTGTTTACTGTACCGTCAGACTTCATAGCATCTTGTCCAACATTTCTTGTATCAGGTACCTGCTTAGCTAAAACTAAAATTTTAAGACCCATTTGTTTTTGTTTTTTTGATTAAGACGCAAATATAATTAAAATACAGAAATTACAAACTGTTCAAAAATAAAAAATGCCGATGAATATCGGCATTTTTACATGATTTATAAAAATTCTTTATCGAACACGCGTATTAAAACTCACCGAATTTCTTCGGTCAATTTCAATGTAACAACGAGTGCTTCGTTGTTCAGGAAATTGATACACAGAGAATCCTTCTGGTGTTCGCCCTACACGTTTTCCACGAAAATGTAGTGCGTCCATTTCATATGTTGCAGACACATAAAAATTTTGTTTCATTGTATTGTCCACGCCCTTATCACCAGCGGAATATACCAAACTAACTGCGAATTTTACTGGAGTATTTTCTTTTGTATATGCCACATGATACACATACGCTTTTTTATTTTTTTCCGAACGATGTTTTTCAACTTTATAAGGAGTTGCTGTATCAAGCACAAAGCCATCTGCTGGCATTATATAATAATTGCTTTTTGTATAAGTGCTTTTTGATTGAATAGAAATAATTTGATCTTTTTCCTTTTCATTTTGTGGTGTTAATTGACGTTTCCATTCATAATCCATATCGGTTAAGGTAGGCTCAGATGCTTTGTATTTGTTATACATAGCGAGTTCCTGGTCGGTTAATTTTTCCACATACGGAGTTAAAGGCAGTGCCATTCCCTCAACAAAATATTGTGATTTTGACCAATTTATATAGATTGGTTCTGATAATTTGTTTTCAATTTTCAACATTACTTTTCCTCGTCCCATCGTGGTCCAGAATAAAAAACTTACTATCACGGTATCATTTTCATAATAATACTGATTATACTTATTAATAGGTAAGTCAGACGCAATGTCATATACCTGCACAATGCCTCTCGGATTGTTAACATCTTGTGCACTGATTACTCCAGCACTTATCATTACAATAACGATTGAGAGAAAAAAGTAAGAAATCTTTTTCATACGATATGTTATTTAAAATTGTACGTTTTTTTACAAATATAAATAAAATATTAAAAAAGCAATGATTTAAAATGATTTAATCAGAAATTAATTTAAAAATAATAATAAGATACTAAAAAATATAGGTGTACATTTACTGTGTAAACACATACTGCAAAATATTTGCCCCCATTTGCAGTGCCGATTCTCGTTTGGCATCAGAAAGTGAGTGTACTTCTTTATTTTCCCAGCCATTTCCTAAATCACATTCATACGTATAAAAGCACACTAACCTATTATTGTGCACAATGCCAAATCCTTGTGCAGGTTTTCCGTCATGTTCATGAATTTTTGGCAATCCATGTGGAAACGAAAATGTTTGTTTATAAATAGGGTGATTTACAGGCAATTCAACAAAATCGTATTCAGGAAATACTTTTTTCATTTCTCGTCGTGCATACACATCAAGCCCATAATTATCATCAATATGAAGGAAACCGCCATGTAATAAATATGTTCTTAGATTTTCGGCATCAGATTTAGAAAACACCACATTTCCATGTCCAGTCATATATATGTATGGATAATTAAAAATCTCGTTGCTGCCAACAAAAACAGTAGCAATAGTATTATCTATATGAGCTGGAACCGTTTTGTTAGCAAATGCCACAAGATTTGGAAGAGCTGTAGGATTGGCATACCAATCACCTCCACCATTATACTTTAAAGTTGCAATACGCACCGTGTTAGTACGTGCAGAAATGTTAAAAAGGGTAGCGGCAACTAAAATAAAAAAGCCGATTCTTTTTGTCATATACTATTATTTTGCTCACTATATTATGAACAGTTATTTATAATGGTAAAGATAGATTTTTTTATTACCTTATCACTAAAAAACATTACTCTTTTACATTTCTAAACACAAAATTGCTATCATTATAATCAACTACAATTTTTGCATCCTTTTGGATAGTATTTGCCAAAATCTGTTTTGAGAGTTCATTTAACAACTCTTTTTGAATAACTCGTTTTACAGGACGTGCACCAAATTGTGGATTATATCCTAAGTTGAGTAATTCATTAACAGCATTATCGGTAATAGAAATCTCAATGTTTTTTTCTAATAATCGTTGTGCCAGATTATTAAATTGTAAACGAATAATTTGTACAATTTCCTTTTTAAATAAGGGAGTAAACATAATAATTTCATCAATACGATTAAGAAATTCTGGACGAAGCGTTTTTTTAAGTAAATCCATTACCTCTACCTCTGCTTGTGCCATTGTTGTTTCTCGATTATCATCTGTTAATTGTTCAAAATGCTCTTGAATAATATGCGAACCAATGTTTGAAGTCATAATAACAATTGCATTTCTAAAATTAGCTGTTCTCCCTTTATTATCAGTAAGTACACCATCATCAAGAAGTTGTAAAAGTGTATTAAAAACATCAGGATGCGCTTTTTCTATTTCATCTAACAATACCACCGAATATGGCTTTCTACGAACCGCTTCGGTTAATTGTCCGCCTTCTTCATATCCCACATACCCTGGAGGTGCTCCAATTAAACGAGAAACCGAATGACGTTCTTGATATTCAGACATGTCGATACGAGTCATAAGATTTTCATCATCAAACAAATACTCGGCAAGAGCTTTTGCAAGTTCAGTTTTCCCCACCCCAGTAGTTCCTAAAAAAATGAACGAACCAATAGGACGTTTTTCATCTTGTAATCCAGCCCTACTTCTACGCACCGCATCAGCTACTGCCGAAATAGCAACATCTTGTCCAACTACACGTTCATGCAATTCATCTTCTAAGTGCAGTAGTTTTTCACGTTCGCCTTGTAGCATTTTATGCACAGGAATACCAGTCCAGCGAGAAACCACATCAGCAATATCATCAGCTGCCACCTCTTCTTCAACTAAACCACCAGAGGATTGCAATTGTTTTAATGTTTCTTCAAGTTCACTTCTTTTTTGCTCACACTCTTTAATACGTCCGTAACGTATTTCCGCAACTTTCCCAAAATCACCTTCACGTTCAGCTTTTTCCGCTTCAAATTTCAAATCTTCAAGTAATTGTTTTTGCGATTGAATATTTGCAATTATATTTTTTTCAGATTCCCATGCAGCAGTTAAATTCGTATTTTCCTCGTGTAATTCGGATAGTGTTTTATTAAGTTCCGCAACCTTATCCTTATATCCTTCACGTTTCATAGCCTCACGTTCAATTTCGAGATGACTAATTTTTCGGCGTAATTCATCAATTTCTTCGGGAACAGAATTCATTTCCAAGCGTAATTTTGACGCAGCCTCGTCCATTAAATCAATTGCCTTATCGGGCAAAAATCTACTTGTAATATATCTATTAGAAAGTTCTACCGCTGCAACAATTGCTTCATCGAGAATACGCACTTTATGATGATTTTCATACTTATCTTTAATACCTCTCAAAATAGAAATTGCATCTATTGTTGAAGGTTGATCTACAATTACCGTTTGAAAACGTCGCTCCAACGCCTTATCTTTTTCAAAATATTTTTGATACTCATCTAAGGTTGTTGCACCAATTGTATGAAGTTCTCCACGTGCTAAAGCTGGTTTTAAAATATTTGCCGCATCCATAGCACCATCACTTTTTCCAGCTCCAATAAGCGTGTGAATTTCATCAATAAATAAAATTACCGAGCCGTTAGAACTCACAACTTCTTTTATTACCGATTTTAATCGTTCTTCAAATTCTCCTTTATATTTTGCTCCAGCTATTAAAGCAGCCATATCAAGCGAAAATATTTGTTTTGAAATAAGATTTTCGGGAACATCATTTTTAATAATTCTATGTGCAAGTCCCTCTGCTATAGCAGTTTTTCCAACTCCCGGTTCTCCAATTAATATAGGATTATTTTTAGACCGTCGAGATAAGATTTGGAGTAAACGCCGAATTTCATCGTCTCGTCCAATTACTGGATCTAATTTCCCAGAACGTGCTCTTTCGTTTAAATTTATAGCATATCGTTCCAACGCATTATACGTATCTTCGGCAGTTTGACTATCTACACGAGAACCTTTACGTAATTCTTGAATAGCAGCCAACAAGTTTTCTTCTGTAATTCCATTATCTTTAAGCAATTGAGAAACAGAATCTCCAGCTTTCAAAATGCCAATAAGTAAATGCTCTACCGATACATATGAATCATTGAATTTAGATAATTGATTTGTAGCCTCTTGCAATGTTTTATGTGCAGATGACGACAAATACGGTTCTCCACCTTGCACTTTTGGGAAGGATTCAATTATTTTTCGCAACACATTTGAAATCATATGTGTTTGTATTGATAATTTTTGAAAGATAAACTGCGTTACCGTTTCTGCTTTTTCGAGTAAAGCCTGCAATATATGAGCATTTTCAATAGCTTGTTGGGAATGCCCCTGTGCTATTTGTACCGCATGGTTCAAAACCTCTTGTGCCTTAATTGTATATTTGTTAAAATCCATAATTGTAATAGTTATAAAGTTTATTAACACTATGTACAAAGCTATTGCCATGCAAAATAACATGTCGTTTTTGCAGTATTAATTAAGGATTGTCGGACATTTTGTCAATATTCGCGAATGCGAAAATAAATTTGCACTTAGTACTTATGTTGAAAAAGAAAAAATTGTATGTTTGCAACAATATGATACAAAGCAAAAAACATATAATGAAACATATACAAAATAGTTTTACTTTTTTCGCACTTTCCGTTCTCTTATTTTCTTGTAAACAAGAGACTACTCAATCAATTGTTAAAACATATCACGACTCTGTTTCATACAGTTTAGGTATGATATACGCACAAAAACTTCCTGAAAATTTACAGGAAAATCATATAGATTCTCTTTCGTATGATTTTTTTCTACAAGGCATGTGCGATTTTTTTGACACAAACACCACAAATCAAATATCAGATGAAGAAATTAAAGATATTACAAATTCATATATACAGCAGCTTCATTTAAAGCGAGAAGAGTTGCATATTGAATCTTACAAAATAAACATAGAAAAAGGCGAGCAGTTTTTACAAAAAAACAAAGAAAATTATGGTGTTGTTGAATTTGAAAAAGGTTTGCAATATAAAACTATATATGCAGGCTGGGGGCAACAAAAACCAACACTTTAAGATACTGTCTTGGTAAATTATCAAGTATATTCTATTGATAATACATTATTATACGACAGCAAAACGGTTTCAAATGAAGCTGTTTCAATAGTACTTGATTCCACAATTCTTGCATGGCAAAAAATTATACCTTTGTATGTTACAGGCGGAAAGGTACGAATCTTCGCTTCTCATGATTTTGCTTATGGTTCTGCGTACTCAAAAGAAAGCAATATAGAGCCATTTGCCACCTTAATTTTTGATGTTGAACTGTATAAATTTATAAAAGGGACAAAAAAAACAGAAACTATTATAAATCAAGAACAAAATCAAGAACAAAATCAAAATAATATAACAACTCAAGAAAATATATAACTTAATTTTTATAAAATAAAACGTATGAAATCACTACAAAAATTCACAATGTTCACTCTTGTAAGCGGGATGCTTTTTTCATGTACAAATAAAGCACTCGTGGATCCTAACATTTCATTAAAAACACTTACCGACAGTGCCAGTTATGCAATTGGTATGGCAATAGCTTCAGACTTTTCGCATAATCAAATAGATTCATTAAATATGTACGCTTTTGTAGCTGGATTTCAAGCATTTGATAATCCTGAAATATCACAAATTCCCGAATCAGAAATTGGTCTAACAATCAATAAATACATGATGCTTCAAGCAAAAAAACAATTTCCTGCTTTAGAAGCTGGGGAGCGATTTTTAGCTGAAAACGAAAACAAAGAAGGAGTTGTTACAACAGAATCAGGATTGCAATATACTGTGATAACAGCAGGAGCAGGGGAGTCTCCAAATATGTATGACACTGTTACTGTTCATTATCATGGTACTACCATTGATGGGTCGGTGTTTGATAGCTCAATTGGCGGCGATCCTGTAAGTTTTGTATTAGGACAAGTAATTGAAGGTTGGAATGAAGGACTTCAACTTATGAAGCCAGGAGGAAAAATGCGTTTATTTATTCCTTCTGATTTAGGATATGGCGGACAAGGACAAGGCGGTATTCGTCCATTTGAAACACTTATTTTTGATGTTGAACTATTAAGTGTAAAAAAAGGTAATGTTCCTGCTATTAATCCGGAGCTACTAAAACAAATGATGAATCAATAAAAACAAAATAGTTTATACACTTCAATTTTTTTTACATGAACATTTCAATCGTTGGAACCGGCTATGTTGGATTAGTTTCTGGTGCTTGTTTTGCAGAAACTGGAATCACCACTACATGTGTTGATATTGATACGGTTAAAATTGAGAACTTAAAAAAAGGAATAATTCCTATATACGAACCTGGTCTTGATGAATTGGTAACAAAAAATGTTGAAAAAGAACGTTTATTCTTTACCACAAGTCTTGCAGAAAGTATAAAAAATTGTTCAGCTGTTTTTATTGCAGTTGGCACACCTCCTGACGAAGATGGGAGTGCTGATTTAAAATATGTACTTGAGGTAGCACGTGAAGTTGGCAGAACCATGAATGATTATCTCGTGCTCATAACTAAAAGTACTGTCCCAATTGGAACATCAGAAAAAGTGCGACAAGCATGTCAAGAAGAACTTGATAAACGTGGTGTTTCAATAGAATTTGATATTGCCTCTAATCCTGAGTTTTTGAAAGAAGGTGCTGCTATTGCCGATTTTCTAAGACCAGAACGAATTGTAATAGGTGTAGATTCTCAACGTGCTGAAGATGTGTTGCGTAAAATATATAAGCCGTTTTTGCTGAATGGACACCCAATAATTTTTATGAATATATCTTCGTCTGAACTTACAAAATATGCAGCAAATGCAATGCTTGCAACACGTATTAGTTTTATGAATGATGTTGCAAATTTATGTGAGATTGTGGGTGCTGACATCAATATGGTACGAAAAGGTATAGGTTCAGATTCTCGCATAGGAAATAAATTTTTATATGCAGGCATTGGATATGGTGGTTCGTGTTTTCCAAAAGATGTAAAAGCCTTAATTAAAACAGGCGACGATTACAAACATCCTTTACAATTGTTAAAAGCTGTTGAGGAAATAAATGACAAGCAGAAATCGGTGTTATTCAATAAATTATCAACATATTTTGATGCTAATTTACAAGGAAAAAAAATTGCAATATGGGGTTTGTCTTTTAAACCTAATACAGACGATATGCGAGAAGCTCCTTCACTTGTGATAATAAACAAAATACTTGAAGCTGGAGGCACTGTGCATGCATACGACCCAGTGGCAAGCGAAGAGGCAAAACGTATTTTAGGAGATTCAATTACATATTGTAGCAACCAATACGATGCTTTAAATGATGCCGATGCTTTACTTATTGTTACAGAATGGCGAGAATTTCGAATTCCAAATTTTGAAATCATGGCGAAACTTATGAAACAAAAAGTACTATTTGACGGACGAAACATTTATGAAAAAGAAGATGTTCTAACACAAGGGTTTTATTATGAGTGTATTGGCAGACCGTTGACAAAAAACAAGACATGAAAAGAATTTTAATTACAGGCGGTGCTGGTTTTATAGGTTCTCATCTTTGCGAACGATTATTGCAAGAGGGAAACGAAGTAATTTGTTTAGATAATTTTTTTACAGGAAGTAAAGAAAATATTATTCATCTTTTAAATAATCCGTTTTTTGAACTTGTTCGCCATGATGTTACCAGTCCATATTATGCAGAAGTTGAAGAAATATATAATTTAGCATGTCCTGCATCTCCCATTCATTATCAATATAATCCTATAAAAACAATTAAAACTTCTGTAATGGGAGCTATAAATATGTTAGGATTAGCAAAACGAGTGCGTGCAACTATTTTACAAGCTTCAACAAGTGAGGTATATGGCGACCCACAAGTGCATCCACAAAGTGAATCATATTGGGGACATGTAAATCCTATTGGTATTCGTTCGTGTTATGATGAAGGGAAGCGTTGTGCCGAAACGTTATTTATGGATTATCATACACAAAATAATGTAGCAATTAAAATAGTGCGAATTTTTAATACATACGGACCGCGAATGCATCCTAATGACGGTAGGGTTGTTTCAAATTTTATTGTGCAAGCGCTACAAAATAAACCAATTACAATTTACGGAGACGGAAGTCAAACACGAAGTTTTCAATATGTTGATGATTTGGTCGAAGGAATGATACGAATGATGCAAACAAGCAAAGATGTTGTTGGTCCTATTAATATTGGAAATCCTGGTGAATTTACCATCTTAGAACTTGCACAAAAAGTATTGGCATTAACAAATTCAAAATCAGAAATAGTGCATTTGCCATTACCTCAAGATGATCCAATGCAAAGAAGACCCGACATTAGCAAGGCAAAACAGCAACTAAACGGTTGGGAACCAACATGTAATCTTGACACAGGTTTGCGTAAAACAATTGATTATTTTCAAAAAATCATTCTGTAATTTTTAATTACACTTTATATAAAACAATAGATATGAAAGGAATAATATTAGCAGGAGGCTCTGGAACACGATTATATCCAATCACAAAAAGTATATCAAAACAACTTGTTCCTATTTACAATAAACCCATGATATATTATCCGCTTTCTGTTCTTATGCTTGCAAATATTAAAGAGATTTTAATAATCACAACACCAGAAGATAAGGAAATGTTTGTGAATCTTCTTGGAGATGGAAGTCAATGGGGTATTTCACTTACATACGAAATACAACCTTCGCCCGATGGTTTGGCACAAGCGTTTTTAATTGGAGAGAAATTTATTGGAAACGATAGTGTTTGTTTAATCTTAGGAGATAATATATTTTTTGGACATGATTTAGGAGTGGTACTCGAAAAAACGGCAAAAATAACGCATGGTGCTGCTGTTTTTGGGTATTATGTAAATGATCCTGAACGATATGGAGTTGTGGAATTTGATAGCGATAAAAAAGCTATTAATCTTGAAGAAAAACCAAAAAATCCAAAATCAAATTATGCGGTTACAGGATTATATTTTTATGATAATACCGTTGTTGAAAAAGCAAAATCACTTAAACCTTCCAAACGAGGAGAATTAGAGATAACTGATTTGAATCAAATGTATTTAAACGAAAACTCACTTGAAGTAAAAGTGCTTGGTAGAGGTATTGCATGGCTTGACACTGGAACTCATGACAGTTTATTAGATGCGTCTAATTTTATAGCAGCTATTGAAAACAGACAAGGGCTTATGGTTGCCTGTCTCGAAGAAATTGCATATATAAAAGGGTATATTTCAAAACAAAATGTATTGGAATTGGCAAAGCCTCTTAAGAAAAATGGATATGGAGAATACTTAACACAAGTAGTCTCTAAAAAAGTTATTGAATAAAATATTATATCATGAATGTAATAAAAACACAAATATCTGATGTGTATATAATTACACCACGAATATTTTCAGATAATCGTGGATATTTTTTTGAAAGCTATAATAAACAAACATTAGAAATAGAAGGAATATCATATACATTTGTGCAAGACAATCAATCAAAATCTTCATACGGTGTTATTCGAGGATTACATTTTCAAAAAAAACCACATGCACAAACAAAATTAATTCGTGTTGTACACGGAAGTATATTAGATGTAGCAGTTGATATTCGTAAAAATTCGCCAACATTCGGACAGCATGTAGCTGTTGAACTTTCTGATTCTAATTTTCAACAACTTTTAGTTCCCGAAGGGTTTGCACATGGATTTTCAGTATTAAGCGAAACAGCAATTGTACAATATAAATGTACCGATTATTATTATCCAGAAACAGAAGGAGGAATAAAATATAACGATGCAGCTATTTCTATTGATTGGAAAATTCCACACGGAAAAGAAATCATTTCAGAAAAAGACATGAAACTCCCTCTGCTTTCAGATTTTAACAGTCCTTTTAATGGATAAAACTATGAAAACAATACTTGTAACAGGAGGAAATGGACAATTAGGGAGCGAACTTTTGGCTATTAGCAAAAACTCGCCTCATACATTTATTTTTACCGATTATTTAGAACTTGATATTACCAAAGAGAAAACTATTACCACTTTTTTTGAAAATCATACTATTGATTATGTAATAAATTGTGCAGCATATACTGCTGTTGATAAAGCAGAAGAAGACTCGTTAAATGCCACCTTGTTAAACACGCAAGGCATTCAGTTTCTTGCACATGCATGTTCTTCATTCTCAATTCCACTTATTCATATTTCAACCGATTATGTTTTTGATGGAAAAAGTCATATTCCTTATGTGGAAACTTCTTTGGTAAATCCTCAATCTGTATATGGCACAACAAAATTACAAGGCGAACAATATGCACTTTAAACACATTCACAAACTATCATCATTCGTACCTCATGGCTTTATTCTTCATTTGGAAATAATTTTGTAAAAACAATGATTCGTCTTGGCTTAGAGCGTGAATCACTTTCTGTAATTTATGATCAAATAGGGACACCTACCTATGCACGTGATTTAGCTGAAGCAATTCTTACAATAATTGATGGCGTTGAAGAAAAAAGACATCCTTTTACAGCTGGTATTTATCATTATTCTAATGAAGGAGTATGTAGTTGGTTTGATTTTGCAAAAGAAATTCATGCACTTTGGGGGATTACTTGTTCGGTAATTCCAATTGAAACCACGCAATATCCTACTCCTGCAAAACGCCCACATTATAGCGTATTAAATAAATCAAAAATTAAATCTACCTATGGTATTCACATACCGTATTGGAAAGATAGTTTGCAAAATTGTATTGCAATTTTAAAACAAACTACAAAATAATAATAGTTTTATTTCACTGTTGTTCGACTAAAATTTTTAGATTCTTCGTTGCGCTCAAAATGACAGTTGTTTTGGGGCAAGGGTTTAGAGGTATAGGGGTATAGGGGTTTAAGGGTTTAGAGGTGTAGGGGGTATAGGGGTTTAAGGGTATAGGGGTTTAGAGGTGTAGGGGTGAATTAATCTTAGCGTTAGTGAGAGGTTTTTTTTACGCAGAATTGCAAAAATGCAAAGAAAAACTTAGCGGCTTAGCGAGAGATTTTTTGTTGGACAATAATAGTTTTATTTATTTGTATTAAAATAAAAAGCTCTTCGAAAATAAATATCGAAGAGCTTTTTATATTAACTATTTTATAGATTATTATCCTCCTAAAAAACTCAGTAATACACCAGCCGCAACAGCAGAGCCAATTACACCGGCCACATTAGGTGCCATAGCGTGCATTAATAAATAATTATGCGGATTTGATTCTTGTCCCACACTTTGTGAAACACGTGCCGCCATAGGCACTGCAGACACGCCTGCTGAACCAATTAAAGGATTTATTTTATCTTTTAAAAACAAATTCATGAATTTAGCCAATAAAACACCGCTAGCAGAACTAACACCAAATGCAATAATTCCAATACATAAAATTTGAAGTGTTTTAATTGTTAAAAAATTAGTAGCTGTTGCTGTTGCTCCAACTGAAATTCCTAAGAACACAGTAACAATATTCATCAATTCATTTTGAACTGTTTTAGTCAAACGATCAACAACACCACTTTCTTTCATTAAATTTCCTAACATTAATGAACCTATTAAAGCAGTTGCCGAAGGTAAAGCAAGAGCAGTTATGATTGTTACAATGATAGGAAAAAGAATTTTTTCAGTTTTTGAAACCATTCGTAATTGTTTCATTTCAATTAAGCGTTCGTCTTTTGTCGTTAAAAAACGCATAATAGGTGGTTGAATTATAGGCACTAATGCCATATATGAATATGCAGCAATTGCAATTGGACCTAAAAGATCGGGAGCTAATTTTGTAGTTAAATAAATAGCAGTTGGTCCATCAGCCCCTCCAATAATTCCTATAGAACCCGCTTCGTTTGGTAAAAATCCTAATCCAATAGCAGCCAAATACGTAGCGAAAATTCCTATTTGAGCAGCTGCACCTAACATCATACTTTTAGGACTTGCTATAAGAGGTCCAAAATCAGTCATTGCTCCTACACCAACAAAAATTAAACAAGGATATACACCTAATTTAACACCTAAATAAATATAATCTAATAATCCCGCTTTATCAATAAATATATCCCAATGAATTTGTCCTTCGGCAAACAGTTCAGCGTTAAACATTCCCGCTCCCGGCATATTAGACAGAAGCATGCCAAAAGCTATAGGCAATAAAAGCAGTGGTTCGTATTGTTTTACAATAGCCAAATATAGCAACACACACGCTACTGTAATCATGATTACAAACAACCAGTTTAATTTAAAAAAACCCGTATCTTCCCAAAGTTTTTTTAAACTTTCAATTAAATTTAACGATTCAGGCACTTCAGACTCTTGTACTTCTGAGATAGAAGTTTCTTCTACTATCGTTAAAGCACTTTGTTCAGTTTCAACTTCTTGTATCGGTACAATAGTTTGTGCCGACATTGAGAGAGAAAAACATGAAAGTATAGAAAGTAAAAGAACTATTTTTAAACGTTTCATTTTAAATTACATTAATTAGTTTATATCAAAAAGTATATCACCTTGCATTACAGTTTGTCCAACTTCTACTTTAATAGATTTAACAACACCATCTTTTTCTGCAAGAATATTATTTTCCATTTTCATAGATTCCATCACAAGCAACACATCGTCACGTTTAACACTTGCCCCAACAGACACCATTACTTTTAGAATAACTCCCGGCAAAGGCGATTTAACTAAAGATTTCTCAGCAGCGTTATTTTGTGGTTGACTTGCGGTCGTTTTTGGTTTTGGAGCTGGAGTTTCAATAGTTCCTTCAAAATCAATAAGAATATCATCTTGCATTACCGTTTCACCAACTGCTACATGAAGAGCTTTCACTACGCCATCGCGGTCTGCAATAATGTTATTTTCCATTTTCATAGATTCCATTACAAGCAACACATCACCACGATTAACTTTTTGTCCTTCTTTTACAGCTATTTGTGTTATAACCCCTGGCAGTGGAGATTTAATAGGTATTGGTTTTAATGCTTGAGGAGGAGGTGCAGGGATTGAGGTTACTGTTTTTATTCCACTTACAGTTGTAGATTCGCTTTTTTCGATTTCAACTGTAAAAGGAGTACCATTTACTTCTATTTCCACTTTATTTTCGCTCACTTCATGAGCAGACACTTCGTATGAGTTACCCTCAATCGAAAATTTAAACTTTTTCATAGATTATCGTACTAAATTATTTATACCATATATTTTTGAACTCCAAGGAGAATACCTGCGTTCGATTTTCTTTATTGTAATTGTTTGATGATTATCTTCACTATCATTTTGATATAAAAGATACAACGCTGTTGCTATAGCTGCACTGTCACAGGTTGACAAATGAACTTTTTGAAAATCCTCATCAGTTGCAAATATTTTTTTATTTGACTTTTTAGGAAATCCAATTTTATTTGTAACAATGGCACTAAATCCATTGAGAATAAAAACTAACAATAGTAATACTGTTAAAACAATACCTATTCCTACAGCACAAACAATGAGAGCATCGCCCCAAATTGATAATAAATTCATATCCGTATAATTTATAATGGAATGTTACAATGTTTTCTTAAAGGATTTGTTTCACGTTTTGTTTGAAGACGTTGCAATGCTCTAATTACCCTAAAACGCGTTGAGCGTGGTTCTATCACATCATCAATAAAACCATATTTTGCAGCTTGGTATGGAGTAGCAAAGAGTTTATTATATTCATCTTTTTTCTCCGCAGCTTTTGCAGCTTTTGCTTCATCTGTTTCTAAGGCTACTACTTCTTTTGCATATAAAACTTCAACAGCACCTTCTGCTCCCATTACTGCAATTTCAGCCGAGGGCCACGCATAGTTAATGTCGCCTCGTAATTGTTTGCTACTCATAACAATATGAGCACCGCCATATGATTTTCGTAAGGTAACAGTTACTTTAGGAACCGTAGCTTCACCATATGCAAATAATAATTTAGCTCCATGTGCTATTACGCCACCATATTCTTGAGTACTTCCAGGTAAAAATCCGGGAACATCTACTAATGTAACTAACGGAATATTAAATGCATCACAAAACCGAACAAATCGTGCTCCTTTTCGAGATGCTTCAATATCTAAAACTCCTGCTAAAAACATAGGTTGATTAGCAACAACTCCAACAGGCATTCCTCCCATTTTCGCAAAACCAACTACAATATTTTTTGCATAATCTTTATGTACTTCAAAAAAGTCACCATCGTCAACAATTAATGAAATAACATTTGTCATGTCATACGGTTTGCTTGCGCTATCGGGTATTATTTCATTTAAAACATCTTCATTACGTTCTATTGAATCCACACAGCTTGTTGCTATTGGCTCTTCCATATTGTTTTGGGGAATAAACGTTAACAATTTACGAATATTCATTAAACATTCTTCTTCTGTTTCTGCCACAAAATGCGCAACTCCAGATTTTGAAGAATGAACACGAGCTCCACCTAAATCATCAGCAGTAATGTCTTCACCAGTAACAGTTTTAACAACTTTAGGACCAGTTAAAAACATATAACTATTTTGCTGTGTCATAAAAATAAAATCAGTAAGAGCAGGCGAGTACACCGCTCCACCAGCACATGGACCCATAATTGCTGAAATTTGAGGAACAACCCCTGATGCCATGATATTACGTTGGAAAATTTCAGAATAACCACCTAAACTTTGAATGCCTTCTTGAATACGTGCACCTCCCGAGTCGTTAAGTCCTATTACAGGAGCTCCAACTTTCATAGCCATATCCATAATTTTACAAATTTTTTCAGCCATTGTTTCAGACAAAGAACCACCAAAAACCGTAAAATCTTGAGCAAAAACATACACTACTCGTCCGTCTATGGTTCCACTTCCCGCAACCACACCGTCTCCTAAAAACTGTTGTTTTTCCATGCCGAAGTTTGTACAACGATGTTCTTTAAACATATCATACTCTTCAAAACTTCCTTCATCAAGAAGCATATCAACACGCTCACGGGCAGTGTATTTTCCTTTTGCATGCTGTGATGCTATTCGCTTTTCACCGCCTCCAAGTTTTGCCTTTACTCTAAGGTCAATTAATTGATTTAATTTATCTCGATTAGTCATAATATATATATTGTAAATTGTATTATTCTTATTTTTCGGGATGTTCACATAATTCTGTTAACACACCAAATGTTGATTTTGGATGTAAAAATGCAATACTCAATCCCTCTGCACCTTTTCTTGGTGTTTTATCAATTAATGTAACGCCTTTTTCTGATGCAGAATCTAAAAAATCTTGCACAGAATCAACCGCATAGGCAATATGATGAACTCCTTCTCCCTTTTTTTCTATAAATTTTCCAACAGGTCCGTCTGGGTCTGTTGATTCAAGAAGTTCAATTTTTGTTTGACCTACCATAAAAAACGCAGTTCTTACTTTTTGATCGGCTACCTCTTCAATATTGTAGCATGTTAATCCTAAAACATCTTGGTAATATGCAATTTGTTCGTCAAGATTTTTAACAGCAATTCCAATATGTTCAATGTGTGAAGGTTTCATTATATACAAATTTTTAATAACACAAATTATTTTGAACAAAGATAGAAATATTTTTAATCTAAAGAGGGTGTTTTGATGTTTTTATTATTTTAAAAACCTTTTACTCAGCTTATAAAATAAGTATTTTTTAGTTTTTATATGAGAAATGACATTTTTTTTGTTTTTCATTTAAAATAAAAGAAAAATGATTCTTATAAACGCTCATAAAAAAGCAACAATAACAATAATTACATACATTTTTAAATTTACTTTTATTTGACAATGCGTAAAAAAAATAGTAAAAAACAAAAATAATTGTACATTTGCCTAATCATTTACAAAATGATGCTGTTAAATAATTTTAAACAATACAATAATGGATATTTTTGAAAGAGTAACAAAAAATCGCGGTGCATTGGGCATTTGGCAAAAAGAAGCTCATGGGTATTTCATGTTTCCTAAATTAGAAGGAGAAATTGGACCACGTATGAAATTTCGCGGAAAAGAAGTTTTAAATTGGAGTCTGAATAATTATTGCGGTTTGGCAAACTTACCAGAAGTTCGCGAGGCTGACGCTCAAGCTGCGAAGGATTGGGGATTGGCGTATCCAATGGGTGCTC